>CAZQPM010000023.1:0-21768 GCA_964595195.1 uncultured Burkholderiales bacterium
GTCAGATTCCGCTGCCCGGGGCCGAGGTCCTGCGGCGCGCCCCTACTGCTTGTGCCACCACTGCCAGGCGGGCCGGGGCGCCGGATCGGGATTGGCGGTCGTGCGGTTCAGATACCACCACCACCGGGCCAACGGTGGGTTGTTGACGATCTGGTACTGCTTGAAGTTGGCGTGACCCATCTCACGCACCAGGTCGGAGGCCTGAGCCCGGACCCGGTTGTCCAGGTCGCGAAGGCGGGCCCAACGTGGCTTGAGGTCGACGCCGGCCTCACCCTGCAGGGCCTCCATCAGGTCCTGGACCTCGTCCCGATAGTACAGCAACTGGGGGGCAGCATAGCCCAGGTTTCCGATGTCGCCCACGTAGCGCTGGTAATCCTGCATGACCTCGTCGAGGTAGGTCAGCAGCTCGGCGGCGTCGGCGTCGGCCGCCCCGGTCTCGGGCCGCGGCGCTCCCAGGTCGCTCATGCAGGCCCGGCCACCTGTTCTGCCAGTCGTTCGGCCAGGGCCAGGTCCTCCGCGGTGGTCACCTTCAGGTTCCGGTAGTCTCCCTCCAGGACCCGGACCCGTCCTCCTGCCCACTCCACCAGGGACGCGTCATCGGTACCCAGGAATCCCCGGGCCGAGGCCTCCCGATAGGCCGCCAGCAGGACCTCGGCCCGGAAGACCTGGGGTGTCTGAACGGCCCGCAGTTCGGCCCGGACCAGCGTCTGGATCACCTGTCCCGAAGGCTCAACCCGCTTGATCGTGTCCTTGACCGGGACACCAGGGATCGCGCCATCCCAGCCCTCCAGGCCCCGACACAGACGCTCGACCAGTCCGGCCGGCACCAGGGGCCTGGCCCCGTCGTGCACGGCCACCTGGTCCCCAGGCTGCAAGGACAGGGCCTTCAGGGCCTCATGGATCGAGTCCTGGCGCTGCTCGCCGCCGGCCACGATCGGACCGACCCGGTCCAGACCGTGTTCCAGGAAGAGCCGTCGGTAGAGTTCCTCCTGGCCGGCCGGCGCCGAGACGGCGATCTCCTGCACGAAGGGAAGGTCGTGGAAGCTCCTCAGGGTCCAGACCAGGATGGGGATCCCGCGGAGCGGCAGCAGGAGCTTGTTGCCCCCGCCCATGCGCCGGCCCTGGCCGGCCGCGGTCACCACCACGCGCAGAGCCAGATTCACCTGCGCACATCCCGGGGCCGCCGCGTGTCGCGAGGGCGCCTCCGGGGCGCGGCCTCGGATGGAGAGGCCAGGGATTCCCCGGAAGGGCCCGGAGCTTCCCCGTCTTCCGAACCGTCAGGGACACCCGCCGACCGGGCCAGGTCCTCCAGGGGGTTGTCCGACCTCCCCGAGCGTCCCCGGTATCGGGCAAAGAACATCCTCCCGGCCGCCGTCTGGACCACCGAACTGATCTCGACCAGCGCGTGTTCCCCGATGTGGCGGCGCCCGTCCTCGATGACGATCATGGTGCCGTCGTCGAGGTAGCCGATCCCCTGACCGGACTCCTTGCCCTCGCGCAGGATCTTCACGGCCAGTTCTTCGCCCGGCAGCACGACCGGCCGAAGTGAACTGGTCAACTCGTTGATGTTGAGCACCTTGATGCCCTGCACGGCAGCCACCTTGGCCAGGTTGAAGTCGGTCGTGCACAGGTAGGCGTGCAGGTCCTGGGAGAGGCGGATCAGCTTGGCGTCGACCCCGCGCTCGTCGTAGTTGCGGTCCTTGATCTGGATTCCCTGGGACTTGCGCAGCTCATTGAGCAGATCCAGGCCCCGTCGGCCCCGATTCCTCTTCAGCGAATCCTCGGAATCGGCCAACTGCTGCAGCTCGTCCAGGACGAAGCGGGGGACGACCAGGATGCCCTCCAGGAAGCCCGTCTCCCGGATGTCGATGACCCGCCCGTCCACCACCACGCTGGTGTCCAGCACCACCAGACGCTGGCCGCCGCGGCCCGAGGCCCCGGTCTCCAACAGTTGCTTGAGACTGTGGATGAAGATCATCCGACTGCCGAAGTAGGCTCCCAGGGTGCCCAGGAAGACGGTGCTGATCAGGATCGTCAGGGGGCCCAGATACATCCCCACCAGGGGAATCGAGGCGAAGGGGATCTGTTGCAGGGCCAGGTTCACCAGGAACGCGATGACCAGGCCGAAGAGAAGGCCCACCGAGCCCATCAGGACTTCCTGCACCGGCAGCGACTGCAGCCCCACGGCGACGCGATCGACCAGGGTCACCAGCAGGTTGGCCAGCAAGGGCGCCAGGGTGACCCCCAGCAGCACACCCAACAGGATCAGGGCTCCGAAGTTGGCGTAGAAGGCCCCCGGGGAACGCAGGGTCTCGTCGAAGACCTGAGCCGTGTGCCGGGCCAGGCTGTAGCCACTCAGGCCGCCGAAGACCGAGAAGATGACGTAGAACATGCCCCGAATGACCTTGGCCAAGCCAACCCACCTGCCTTTCAAGGCCGAGATCTCAGCGATGGGGGCGAGCCGAAGCGCACCCGGTGACGCCGATGACGGCATCCGGGCGAGCGCACCTCTGCCTTCCCCACCTCGGCCAAGGAGTTTCGTTCCCAGAGGGAATCTCCTTCAGAAAGGTTCCTTGTGGGGAGGCCATGATGCCGAGGATTCGGAGCCCCTGGCCGAGCTCCGGGGACGCCGGGGGCCAGCGCCCGCCCTCCGGCCCTCGCCGGTGCGGCGGACCGCGGTCGGCAGTCCCACGGCCAGCAGGGCCTCGGCCAGGGTCGAGACCGGGACGATCTGGAGCCCCTCCAGGCCCTTCTGCAAGTCCCCGGGCAGGGACCGCGTTGGCACCAGGCAACGCTGGAAGCCGAGCTTGGCGGCTTCGCGCAAGCGCGAATCCAGACCCGAGACGGCCCGGATCTCGCCCGTCAGGCCCACCTCACCGCAGGCCGCCACGTCCCCCTGCAGGGCGGTGTCGGCACGGCTGGAGGCGATGGCCAGGACCAGCGGCAGATCCAGGGCGGGTTCCTGCAGGCGCATCCCCCCGGCCACATTCGCGAAGACGTCGCACTGGCTGAGGTTCAGTCCGGCGCATCGCTTCTGCAGGACAGCCAGCAGCAGGCTCAGGCGGTTGCCGTCCAGGCCGGCCGCCCGACGGGTGGGCGCCACCCCCTGGGTCGCGAGGTAGCTGTCCGCCACCAGTGCCTGGACCTCGACCAGCATCGGACGCGAGCCCTCCATCGAGGGGAAGACCACCGTTCCGGGTGCGCCCTGGGCGCGATGCGACAGGAAGAAGCCGGAAGCGTCCGGGATGGGGTCCAGACCGCCGGCTCCCATCTGGAACAGGCCCACCTCGTGGGTCCCACCGAAGCGATTCTTGACCGAACGCAGGATGCGCACGGTATGCAGGCCGTGCCCCTCGAAGTGCAGCACCGTATCGACGAGATGCTCCAGGACGCGCGGTCCGGCGATCTCGCCGCCCTTGGTCACGTGGCCCACCAGGATCACCGTGAAGCCCCGGGCCTTGGCCAGGCGCATCAGGCTGGCGGCGCATTCGCGAACCTGGGTCACGCTGCCCGGGGCCGGAGCCAGATCCGAGCGGAACAGGGTCTGGATCGAGTCGACGATGACCAGGCCCGGAGAGACCTCCAGAACCCGGGCCTCGATGGCCTCGAGACCCGTCTCGGGCAGCAGCAGGACCCCTTCCGGGATGGGTCCCAGGCGCTCGGCCCGCAGGCGGATCTGGCGGGGCGATTCCTCTCCACTGACGTACAGGACCGGTGGGCGTCGGGTCCCCAGGTCGCGCGCCACCTGCAGCAGCAGCGTCGACTTGCCGATGCCGGGAGGCCCGCCCAGAAGGACGAGCGAGCCCCTGACCAGGCCTCCTCCCAGGACCCGGTCCAGCTCGGCCAGACCCGTCGAGAAGCGCTCCTCGGCCTCGGCCTCCAGGGCGTCCAGGGGAACGGGGGCGGCGCCGGACCCGGAGGGAAGCGCCATCCCCAGGCTCTTGCGCTCGACCGCCTCCTCCTGCAGGGTATTCCAGGCGCCGCACTCGGGGCAGCGGCCCTGCCAGCGGGCGGAATGGCCGCCACACTCCTGGCACGCAAAGACGGATCGGACCCGGGCCACGGCGCTTCTCCTGCGAACGACCAGGACGGGACGGCGACGACGGGTCTGCAGTCCAGTCAAGGCTGAAGAAATGGGCAAGACCCCGCACGCAACTTCAACCAGCCCCCCGGCCAGGCGGACCCGACCGTGATTCCGTGGGCACGAGGCCCGACCTCAAGACCTGCCGGCACCACCTGGCACCCGCCGTGATCCTCCCGGCTCCGGGTCCGCGGCAACCCGAAGGTCCTGCGGAAGGTCCGGATCGAAGCGGGGAGCCCGTCCTGGGGCTGGAACGCACCCTGGATCTGCGACCCCTGAGGGCGAACCGACCTGGCATTCCGGGAATCAGCAGGCCGCCTCCGTGGAGGTCCTCCGGCCTGCGACCCCTGCCGGCCTTCCACCGCGCCCCCAGGGGCTGACCCCTGCGGTGACGGTGGACGGCCCGTTCGCCCGACTCGCTTCTGCGCGCGGCTTGCGGCCGCGCCTCCGAGATTCGGTTTTGAGGGTACGGCACAGGCCTGCACCAGCAGACCTGAGTCTGGGGACTGGTCCCTCCGTTCGTTCAGGGTCCTGCAATCAAGAGGATACTCCACGGCATCCCCTTCCACAAGCCAACACATGTTCGAATCTACCTTCGTGTCTTCAGGATGGATATGTCGCACTTCCAGGACCGTTGGAGCCAGGCGGGTTCGGGCGTCCGCCGGAAAGACACGGAGGGCCTATGCCGAGTCTCCAGGCGCGCTGCTGGCCGCAAGTCCCATAGGACCCCCACGCCACGCCGCCCTCGAAGAGCCCCGGGAGGGCAACGCGCGCGATAGGGTCCCGCCCATCGACCCCGAAACACCCGACGAGGAGGTGAGGATGATGCGAACCAGCACGGTCTGCCTCGTGTTCCTGGCGGCCCTGTCCCTGGGAGCCCTGGCCCAGGACTTCGAGTGGCCCACCGAGGGCCAGTCCTACCAGCGCTTCCAGACCGACCTGGACGGAGACGGTCGCCCCGAGACGGTGGCCCTGGTGGCCTACCAGGTGACCGAATCCAGCTACTTCGGACAACTGGTGGTCAGCCGCAGCACGGGTCAAGTCCTGTGGAAGGGCCCCCGGCCCAGCGATCCGCAGGATCCCCTGGCCTTCGGAGCCTGGGACTGGGGAATCGCCGGCCTCGAGGTGGTCGCAGACCTTGACCGCGACGGCCGAACCGAGATCCTGGGTGCCCTGCCTCAATCCGACGTCCGTCCGGCCACCTTCCGCGTCCTTCGCTGGAACGGGAAGGCCTTCCAAAAGGCCTTCGCCCGCTGCCTCGTGGAGTCTCCCGCCAACTCGGGCCGCTACCGATGGGCCCGCCCTACGGACCAGTACCAAGGCCTGCGCTGGATCGGCTCCTTCGAGTCGATCGCCCGCGACGGGACCTGTTCGGCCCGGATCTACGATACCCGGACCTCCGGGTGCCGCCTGGGTATGGCCCAGGTGGCGCCCGACGGCCAGGGATTCCACGTGGTTCGTTGGCTCGAGGCACCTCGTTAGCACGCTTCCGGAGGACGACACCCGATGCACTGTGCCCGCTGCGGACGAGCGCTGGATTCCGATTCAAGGTTCTGTGAAGGGTGTGGCCTGCCCGTAACCCAGGCGCCCCCGCCGACCGGTGCCGTCGCTGCGCCTCGCCCGGATTCCTCCGGCCCGCCCCACCCGACCATCCCTCCTGCCGCGACTCGAGTCCCGCCACCCTCTGCGCCAGGGCCTCCAGGCGCTGCCGCACCCCTGCCAGCGCGGGCCGCCCGGGCGAACCGCTGCCTCCCGTGGGTCCTGGCCGGTGGCTGTGTCGCCATGCTGCTCCTGGCCGGACTGGCTGCGCTGGGTCTGTGGTGGTGGCGCACTCACCCGGAAGGCTTCAACCTGCCCTCCCTGACGGGCGCACCGGCGGCTCCGCCGACGGCGTCCGCTACGCCGGGTGCCCCACCCGACGCGGCCACTCCACCGGCCACGCCGGAGGACCCGACCGAAGAGTCCCCACCGCCAACCGCGCAGCAGCCCACCCCCGAGCAGGACCCTCCGGTCGCCGATCCCTCCCCGACCGGGACTCCCGACGAAAACCCCGACCAGGTGGAGTGGGGCCCTTCGCAGCAGAAACCGGCGCACGCCGACACGGTGCTCTTCGAGGATCGTGGGGACCTGGATGGGGACGGACAGGAGGAGACCGTGCAGATCGTGGCGGTGGACGGCAACCCCAATTGCACCACGCGCACGCCCCGGAAGCTGCAGATCCTGCGGTTGGATGGAACGACGGCCTTCCAGACCGATTCCTTCACCGAGCCCTTCCTGCCCGACCTGGACCACCTGGCCGACCGCCCCTGGAACCGGGCCGGTGTCCACGTGGTGGCTGGAAAGAGCCGCTATCCGGAGGTCCGCCTGGTCTTCGCCTCGGCCAGCGGCAACTATGTGGTCTTCCGCTATGACGGCCAGACCTGGCAAGTGGTCGACGCAGGAGGTTGAAGCGAAGCCTCCCGACCGACGCGGGCGAATCCGGCGCCGGGCGGGAGGCTTCTCGACCTGCCGTGGATCCCGAACTCAACCGTCGGGGTGCTGGCGCCACCACTCCTGACCGGACTCGGGCAGGGTATACAGGGGGTCGAAGTACTCGTAGCGGCGGGACAGGGCTTCAGGGTCGTTCATCTCGACCGAGGTGCGGTAGTTCTTGGTCCAGTAGGAGATCCCGCGCTCGCGGTCATAGTCCACCAACTGGTGGATCCAGCGCTTGCCCACGAAGGGCACGTCGCAGACCACCCGGGGGGTAGCGTAGCCCGGCAGGTATCCCATGATATCGTGCTGCAGGCTCTGGGCCTCGTGGACCGCCAGGCGCCAGTGCTCGGAATTCGGGATCATGTCACACATGTAGAAGTAGTAGGGCATGATCTTGGCGTGGTCCAGCAGCATGAAGCACAGGTCCAGCATCTCGTGGGGGTCGGAGTTGATGCCCCGCAGCAGGACGCCCTGGTTGCGCACGTCACGATAGCCCATGTCCAGGATCCGGCGGACGGCCTTGCCCACGAGGGGCGTCACCTGGTTGGCGTGGTTCACATGTGTGTGCACGGCGATGTCGATGTCCCGTTCGCGGGCCCGGCGGGCGATGCGATCCAGGGCTGACAGCACGTCCTCCTGCAGGAAGTGCTGGGGCAGGGCCTGCAGGCCCTTCGAAGCCAGGCGCACATCCCGGATGTTGGGAATGTCCAGCAACTTCATCAGGAAGTCTTCCAGGGCCGCGATGGGCAGGTTCGCGATGTCGCCCCCCGAGACGACCACGTCCCGAATCACCGGGGTCTGGCGCAGGTAATCCAGGATCTTCTGCAGGCGCTCGCCCTGCTTGAGTTGGAAGCGCCCCTTCTTGACGTTCGGGACGTCATTGCCCACCAGGTCCATACGGGTGCAGTGCCCGCAGTACTGGGGGCACGTGGTCAAAAGTTCGGCCAGCACCTTGGTCGGGTAGCGATGCGTGAGACCTTCGACCGCCCACATGTCGGCCTCGTGAAGGCTGTCCCGCTCGGCCTTGGGATGGTTGGGCCAGACCGGGTGTCGGTCAGCCTGGGCCGGAAGCATGTAGAGCCGGACCGGATCCTTCCAAAGGTCGTCGGCGTCCATGCAGTTGATCATCTGGGGGGGGACCAGCATCGACATGGTGGCCTGCCCCTGGATATCCGCGGCGATGCTGTCCAGCAATCCTGCGGGAGCCCGGTCACCCCAGACCTCGGCCAGTTCTCGCAGGTTCTTGACCGAGTGTTTGCGCTGCCACAGGGCGCTCTCCCATTCCTGCCGCGTCACCGAGCGATAGCCCGGCCAGCGCGTCCAGTCCGGCTCGACGAAGTCCCGCCGGGGCGGGTAGACGTAGGGCTGAGGAATGGCGGTCTTGGGGGCGGATTCCTGAATCGTCATCATTTCGGCTCCATCCTGACGAGAGGTGGACACCGCGGTCGTGCACGGCGTCCACCTGGAAATCTGGCCGGTACCAGGCCGACACGGCTGGCGACCGGCGGGTTCTTCCGGACTATCGGGGGCGGCGGACCGGGAGGGGCGCAGACTCACACAGGCCCCGGGACCCGTCAGACTCCCGGGCGGCCGCCCACCACCCCCCCCGGACTCAAGCGCAGCAGGCCGCGCGACGAGGGCACGCTCCTCGGGTCGGGCTGAGATGACGCCCGACAGCACGAAGAGAGCCCGAACCGGGGGAAACGCAGGGGGTCCATAGCCAGCATCTTACCCCAGGATCCGGATCCGGGTCCAGGTTCAAGGCCCGGGAAACAACAGGAGATTCCCCCGGATCCTCTGGTGCACCGCCTGCGCCAGGCGAGTGGTCTGGTCGGCGGGCAACTCGCTGGCCGCAACCCTCAGGAAGGGTGGAAACCGGGATGTCTGGGAGAAGTCCCGCAACTGGGCCCCAACCAGGCCGAAGGGCGTGCCCTGCAGGACCCGCAGGGCGGTCGGCGCTGGAAAGCTCTTCACCGCCGCCTCCGCCTGGTAGTAGGTGAAGAAGCCCAGGGCGTTGACCTGGACCTGCAAATACACGGAGAACGCCAGGACGAGGCCCAGGATTCCGGCCAGGACAGCCCCGGACAGCGTGCGCCGGCGGTCCGCCAGCCACTCGAAGGCGTACAGGGAGGGCAGGGTGGCCGGCGCCAGGACCGGCAGCAGGTATCGGGGACCGTAGGACCAGTGCCCCGCCCAGTTGGCCGTGCGGGCGTGGAAGAGCAGGAAGAGCCCCAGGGTCAGCCACGCGACTGCCGTTTCCAGGCGCCAGCGCCGATAGCAGGCAGGAAGAGCCAGGAGGGCGGGAACCAGGAGAGGGGCGTGCAGGAAGATGCTGCGCTGGGGATCGGCCAGGAACCCCCACACACCCGCCCACAGATCGCCTCGGAACAGGTCGCGCTCGCGGACCCACTGGGTGTAGCCCGTCGCCAGCGGACTGCCGAACTTGAACTGGTTGAGAGCCAGAACCAGCAGACACAGACCCGCCAGGGGGAGAACCAATCCCCACAGCAGCCATCCAGGCCTGCCCCGGGACCGCCGGACGACGCGCCTGAACCACGGGCCCTCTCCGCCTTCAGCCTGAACCGCCAGCACCACGGCAACCACCACTGGCAGAAGCAGCACGTAGACCGCCTTGCTCAGCAGCAGCAGCAGCAGCCAGGCGTGGACGGCCAGCAGGCGGCGGGGTTCTCCCCGACTGCGCAGATAGCCGACCAGGGCCAGGAAGAATCCTGTGGCCAGGGTCCACTGCAGAAGTTCGGTGGTCTGCGCCCTGAGGTAGTTCCAGCCGAAGCCGGCGTACATGGTGGCCGACACCCATGCCAGGGCCACCCCCGGCCGGCAGGTGAACCGGAGCGCCAGATCCAGGAGGAGTCGGGCCAGGACCAGGGAGAGAAGAAGGTTGCCCAGGTTCAGCAGGAAGGTCCGAGGCGTCCGGTTGTCGACGGGGTCCAGCCGCCCCCACAGCGCCTTCTCGGCCAGCATGGCCGGCAGATAGCCCAGGGTGTTCAGTTCGCCATACTTCGAGTAGTAGCGCCCGTTCTCGGGGTTCTGCACGAAGTACTGCCCGCGCTCGCCAGCGCTTCGAGCCAGCTCCTCCGGGACGTCCAGCCTCCCGCGTTCCAGAAGGCTCCACGTGACCATTCGCACGGCCAGGGGATCGCCGATGTACTGTTCGGCCGGCATCGCCAGGACTCCCAGGACCAGGACCAGGGCTGCCAGCAGACCCTGAAGGGCCGGGGAGGGGCGCTCACAAGGATTCTGGGGTTCCAGGAGCATCCGCGTGGTCCTCGCCAGATGGGCCGGGGTACCGAGCCTGCCGAGCGGAGTAGGTCTTCAGGCCCCCGCTCTCGGGGGTGCCTTCCAACCGGGGAGATGAAGGAGGACCGGCCCGGTGGTGGGGGAAGGTGGACCCAGGCTGGCCCTCGACTAAGGTATACACCGCAGGCGAGACATGGTCAATATCCTTCGTTCATCCTATCCCGAGTACCCCTCTGAGGTCTTCAACTCTCAGGTCTTCAACTCTCAGGTCTTCAACTCTCAGGTCTTCAACTGTATGACGTAGAGGTCGCCGGACTCCCGCTCCCGGGCGGTGATCTCCAACTGATAGCGCCGGTTCCACATCTCCGAGACCTTCATCTCCAGGGGCCCGTCCGAGAGGCGAACCGTGACGAAGCGGCCCTCCAGGTCCACCTCGACGTCCTCGTAGACCTTGTCCCGGGTGCGATTCAGGACGGTCGCCCGGTACAGACCATCATATCGGCCATTGTCGTTGTGGACTTCCACCGCCCGGACGGCAGGGGCCAGGAGCCAGAACAGCGCCACCGTGAGCAGCAGACGCGCCAGAGTGCGAGCCATCATCCACCTCCGTCGATTCTCTGGGGATGATACCAGGAAGGCCGGACGGGAGACAACCGGAATCAGGGGATCTGGTCCGTTTTGTAACATCGGGGTCCTGTTCCCCGACACCGACGGCCCCTAGAATCGGGGCAGGTATGCGCATCGCGGCTCAACAGAACCGGCATGTCAAGGCCACGACCCCGACGGCGGCTCCTCCCCAGAAGGCCCCGTCCTCTCCCAAGGAGGACCCGTCCTGGCGGGAGTCCGTCGGCGCCGAGTTGCTGGAACTCTACACCCGCTGGCACAAGGACGATGTCGACACGCTGGCCAAGGCGGCCCGAGACGCCGGGAACTCGTTGAAGGGTGTCTGGTCGAGCCTGAAGGGGGGCGTGGCCAAGGCCCTGGGTCTTTCCGTGGTCCGCGAGAACATCTCCGAGGACACCCGGCAGACGCTGACCCGCATTGCCGAGACCACCGCCTATTCCGTGGGCTACACGGCGGCCGGAGTGATGGGCCTGGCGGCCTTCACGAAACTGCGCTCGGGTCTGCGCAGGGGCGACAGGGCACGACTGCTGGACGGCATGGCCAACCTGGCTGCGGGCGTCAGCATCGCCGTCTCGGTCGCCGGCCTGGGCCCGGCCCGGGCCATCCTGGCCCCCCTGGCGGCGGCCCTGGGCGTGGCCAGCGGCGGAGCCAATGCCGCCACCGGCTATGCTTCCCACCAGACCCGCCAGGAGATCCAGGGTGTCCTGGACGGCACCCGTTCCTTCGGCACCCTGTGTCGCCTGGGCAGCGCCTGGTTGGCCCCCCTGGGCCTGGTGGCCGCCGTCGTGGGCCCCGTGGCCGCAGGGATCCAGGCCAGTCGAGGGCTCCACGACCTGCGGACCGGCCTGCGCGAAGCCAACAACAAGAAGGAACTCAACGGCCTGGCCGACCTGGGCGTGGCCCTGGGAACGACGCTGGCACTGACCGGAGTCGGCACCATTCCAGGCGTCGTCCTCACGGTGGCATGCTCGGCCGTCAAGGTCGCCTACCAGTTGCACAAGGGCTCACGGCGGCGCCTGGACCGCGTCCTGGATCGCTTGGAACCCGCCATGCGACGAGGTCTGCGCAGGATGGAACGAACCGCGCGCCCGCTGACCCGGCGGTTGGGCCCGCTGCACCGGCGCCTGGCCGGAGGCCTGGCCAGGTCCTTGAGCCGCCCTCTTCCCTGGCGCAAGGGCAGCCAGCCATCCACACCCCGGGAGGGGACGCCTGCCAACCGGGACGCGGTTCAGGCTCGGGGGACCCGCAGGGAACTGAAGAGCAGGTGACCCATGCCGGTGGCCACGGTCACCGTGATCCCCGCGTGCAGGAAGCCGTGTCCCATGTCGCGACTGTCCAGCAGGACCCAGAGCAGGGGCAGGAAGATGCCCAGGCCGATCCGGATCACCGGTGGCACCCGGGCCAACCCGCGGTGAAGGGGCGCCAGCAGACGGTCCAGGGGGCCCCGAAGGAGGGCCAGGCTGCCCAGGAGGACCAGCAGGTATCCGCCCAGGAGAGGGGTGCCGCTGAAGACCATCGACTTCAGCCCGAAGACCAGCAGGCCGAAGGCGTAGAACCCCCCCAGCAAGGCCGCCACGCAGCCCATCGAGCCGACCTCCAGCAGGTTGAGGCGCGAGCCCAGGCCTGAGGCCGCCGCCGGCGCCAACCAACGCTCCGGGTCGCGACCGGCCACCCGTGGCAGGGGGCCGGCGGCAGGGTCACCGCCGGGGACCGGACAGACCACCTCGGAAACGGCTACGGGGTCATCCGCAGAGGAGTGGTCCTCCGGCTCGCAGCCATCCCCATCTGCAGCCATCCCGACCGAAACTGCCGACGGCACCGTACCAGCCTTGGACGGGGCAGGGGCAGGGGCGGCCTTTGAATCAACCTTCACCGGAGCGGGGGCGGCCATCGGAGCGGCCTTCACCGGAGAAGGGACGGTGGCCGGCGCCGGAAGGGCCTTCGCCGGGGTAGCCGCCAGAGGCTGGCCACAGCTCTTGCAGAACCGGGCATCCGGCGGACAGGTGGCCCCGCACCGGGAGCACAATGGTGGCCGCACCCGGGGCAGCGCCGTCCCGCAGGCCTTGCAGAACAGCACTCCAGGTAGCTGGGGCAGATGACAGTGCGGGCAGTTCAAGCGTCGGCCCCTCCCAGGCGGTGACCGTCCGATCTTCGACCGGGAACGGCGGCAACCTGCGCCGGCACGACGGTATGCCGGGTTTCGAGAGCCCCATCCGGGCCTCCCCGGAAGCCCACGGAGAGGAAAGGTTTCCGACGTCCATAGAGAACGTGCGCGACATGCTCAAGACCGACGAGGAAGGCCTGGTGCGCAGCGCCCAGGCCGGGAACGCCGAAGCCTTCCAGGCCCTGGCGGGCAGGCACGCTCCGGGCGTCTACGGACTGGCCCTGCAGATCACCAGGAATCCCACCGAGGCCGAGGAGGTCCTGCAGGACACCATGCTGACGGCCTATGAGAAGCTGACCACCTTCCGCGGGGCCTCCAGCTTCAAGACGTGGCTCTTCCGCATCGGCACCAACGCCGCCCTGATGCGCCTGCGCAAGACCCGACGGGACCCCGATCCGCTGCCCGAGGACTGGGAGAAGCCTTCCGACCCCCAGCCCTGGACCGGGGACCCCGAGACGGCCTATGCCCAGGGTGAGTTGCGGGCCATGCTGCAACGTGCCCTGGGAACGCTTCCCGAGATCTACCGCACGGCCTTCTGGCTGCGCGACGTGGAGGGCCTGTCCAACCAGGAGGTGGCGGACATCCTGGGCCTTTCCCTGCCCGCCACCAAGTCCAGGGTCCTGCGAGCCCGCCTGCAGTTGCGGGACGAGCTGGCCCCCTACTTCGAGGAGCGTGTTGGCCATGGCGCATGAACCCGAGCACGACTGTTCCCACCTCAAGGAGGCTCTGGGCGAGTACCTCGACGGAGAAATCGACTCGGAACTGTGCCGGGAGCTGCGCGAGCACCTGAAGGACTGCCGGCAGTGCCGGGTCGTGGTGGACAGCGCCCGCCAGACCATCCGGATTTTTGCCCGGGAGCGCCCCGTGGAACTGCCTGGGGATGTGCAGCGCCGCCTGCTGGAAAGACTCAAGTCCCGAATGCCCCTCTCGGGAGAGCCCTGAGCCTTGCGAATCCGGGAAACCCTGCGCGCCGACCTGTCCAGGGCGGCCCGGAGCCTCTGGGCGGAGGGGATCGCGCTCCCTCCCCCCCCGGTGCACCTGGAGGCCTCCCCGAGCCCGGATTTCGGCGACCTGACCACCAATCTGGCTCTGGTCTGGGCCCGCCAGGTGGGGCATCCTCCCCACGAGCTGGCTCGTTCCCTTCTGGAGCGCCTGCCTCCCTGCGCCTGGTTCCGGGAGGCCCGCCTGGATGGACCGGGCTTCCTGAACTTCGTGCTCAGCCCGCCCGGTTGGCAGGAGGTCGTCCGGGACACGCTCCAGCGAGGGCCCGACTGCGTTTCCAGCCAGGCAGGTGAAGACCGGACGGTCGAGGTTCCGCCCTCGCCAGCCCCCATCACCAGCCCGGCCGAGGGGCGCCGCGCCCTGTGGCTGGAGGCCCGGACCCGGCTTCTGCAGGCCACGGGGTATCGGGTCCGGCGGGTGGGCCCGACGCCCGGCCCCGCGGCCCGACTGCGCCTCCTGGGTCGGCAGGCCCAGATGCTCAGGACCTTCCAGGACCTGGTAGAGCGCTTCGGGGCCCCGGTGGTCCACCTCCTGATGTTGGAGCGCCAGGGGCCACCGGATTTCGACCTGGACCTGGCCGCCGACCCCACGCTGCGCAACCCGGCCCACCGGATCATGCACGTCGGCCCCCGGGTCGCGGGTCTGCTGAAGATGGCCGCCGACCAGGGATGCCCGTGGCCGCCGGGGCCCGCGGTTCCCGACCTCGAGGCCCTGGGTTGCGCCGAGGACCTGGCCCTGATCCGGCTCCTGGAGGAGGTCCCCTGGACCATCCAACGAGCGGCCGAACAGGGACGGCCGGACCAGGTCGCGTCCTGGGCCCTGGCCCTGGCCACCCGGTTCCACGACTACTACGACCGCCAGCGCATCCTGGGGACCGACACCCCGATCCTGCTGGCCCGCCTGAGCCTGGTCCGGGCGGTTCGGGTGGCCCTGGAGGCAGTTGGAGCGATCCTGGGCTGCCAACCGTCCGACGACTCCTGAAGGATACACAGACCGCCGGGCTGCGCCTGCGCATCACCCAGGCAGCCCGGGCTAACGCCCGCCGGGAACTCCGGGGGGCAGGCCGCCGCGCAGGGTCTCTGCCAGAACCCGGAAGGTCTTGGGCCAATCGGGAGCCGCCTCCAGGTCGCACAGGGCCCGACCCACGGCCGGCAGGTTCCGGTGTCCCGCGAACCAGGGCGGCGTGTGGGCGGTTCGGAAGGGTCCCCTCAGGATGCCCTTCTCGACGTGTTCGAAGCCGTGGATGTTGTGCACGAAACCCGCCCCCGAGCGAATGTCCTCAGGTGGGTTTCCTGGTGCGGCCCCCCAGGGCAGCTCAGGGAGTCCGAAGGCCACCCCTCCCCAGGCGTTGATTCCGACGCATCCGTAATGCAGGCGCCAGACCGCAGACTCGACAGCCTGGGAGTGCGCGCGAGCCGTGCGGGGGTCCACCAGAAGGACGCAGGAGAGGTTGCCCCAGATCCGCTCATTGGCCAGAGCCACCGCGTGGTCCAGGAACGGCCTGACGCCCCCTGCGTCCACGGGTGCCTCGAAGAGCAGGCCGCAGAAGGCTTCTCGGCTCAGGGCCGGTTCACCCTCCTGCAGGGGGACGTCGGGAATCAGGGTCCAGGGCAGGCCCCGCTCGGAGGGTTGCCCCAGGAACTCGGCCTGGGGATAGAGCCCCGCCAGCTCGGCGTGCCGTCCCGCTGCTCCGGGATACCAGGCCGGCCGCGCGGGCAGGTGGGCCAGTTCCCGGCGCAGGTGATTCAGGAAGGCCGGGCGTTGGGGCCAGCGACGATCGGTCAGGACGATCTGGGCTGCGGCGCAGTCGAAACCGGCGTTGTGGTAGATCATGCTGGCCAGGTGGCGGGCCTGGTAGGCCAGGTCCCCCGCAGACCAGGTGCCGGGCACCACCAACACCGGGGTGACGCACCCCAGTTCGGCGGTCACGGGGACCTCGAGATGGCGCGGACCGACCCCCGGGGGGGCCTGCCCCCAGACCAGGGCCTGATAGGTCTGCTGCGAACCGGTGATGTGCAGGGCCTCGACGGCCGGATGGTGGGCCAGCAACCCGCCCTCTTCGGCTCCCCCTCGACAGAAGGCCAGGACGCCTTCCCGGACCAGGGGAGCCAGGGCCTGTTCCAACACGGGTTGCAGAGGCTCGAGCAGGGGATTCAGCTTGACCAGGACCACCGAATTCTCGGCGAAGAGCATGTGCAGCGCATCGCAGGGAGCCAGCGAGGTGATGTTGCCAGCGCCCAGGACCAGGGTCAGCCTCCCCGGGCCGCCAATCCTGCGCCACCCGGCCCCGCGCTCAGCGGCGTGGCCCTCGGCCAGGGCGATCTCCCCCCGAAAGCCCATCCACAGCAGGCGATCCTGGGCCGTCCGTGGGAAGACGTGGGCCACCGTGCGCTCACCGACCAGGCGCGCCGACAGGCGGGAATCCATGCCCTCGCCGCTGTGGATCAACAGGCGCAGGTGTCGCATCAGGACGAAGGGCCCGGAAAGCCATTCCTCGCCGCCCAGAGGCCCCTCGGGATCCACCTCCCGGCTCTGGCAGACGGTGCGGACCCAAGCCTCGGCCTGAAAGTGTGTCTGCGCCAGGCACTCGCGCAGCAGGGCCAGGCGCCGGGTGAGCGGGGTGGCAGCCCAGGCGGTTCGGCGCCCCTGCAAGCCCAGCAGGGTCTCCTGCAGGGCGTCAGGCAACTCTCGCATGGAGCCTCCTTGAAGGTCCCGACCCGGGGGCCGGGAGTCTACCCGTTCCTCGCGCAGGCCGGGTGGACCTTCAGGAGGATGGGGGCGACGGCTCGGCAGCGCCCAGGAGGCTGCGCAGGCTGGCGATGCCGTTCTGGATCTGATCCAGGTGGCCGGACAGCGGGTGAGGAGCCGACGGGGGGGCTTCACCTTGCCGACGCGCCGAGCGTGCGGCCTCCAGCAGGGTCTTGATGGACTCATCCAGGGAGGGGGAACTGGCCCGCCCGGACAGGTGGGCCAGGCAGCGTTCGGCTTCGGCCAGGGCGGCCGGGATCTCTGGTTCGCGCAGGTTCCGTCTTGTCATGCCGTCACTCGTGCCCCCGAGACAGATGGACCAGACTTCGAATCCCCCCTGTCCTGGGCCTTTCGGCGTACCCCCCCAGATGATACAAACTTGAAAACTCTTTACCATCCGCAAGCAGGCCGGGGGCAGCGGACCCGGCCGGACACCCGTCCAGGGGATCTCGGACAAGCCGCGAACCACGGCCCCTTATGCGACAGACACAGCGTCAGACGGCCGAGGGCATCCTCTTCACGGACATGTACCAGCTCACCATGGCCCAACTCTACTTCCGGTCCGGCCTGCACGAGCGGAAGGCCCAGTTCGACCACTACTTCCGGCGCTATCCGGACTATGGCGAGCACCAGGCGGGCTACTGCATCAACGCAGGGATGGGCTGCCTGGTCGACTGGATGCTGGAATCCCGCTTTGAAGAACGGGATCTGGATTACCTGCGGTCCGAGACCGGGCGCGACGGCCGTCAGGTCTTCGGCGAGGACTTCCTGGAGTGGTTGCGTCACCACGGGAACTTCGAGGGTTTGACGGTGACCGCGGTGGGCGAGGGGCGGGTCGTCCACACCGACGTGCCCATGACCGTGGTCGAGGGTCCCCTGGCGATGGCCCAGATCCTCGAGACCCCCCTGCTGAACACCCTGAACTTCCAGACGCTGATCGCCACCAAGGCGGCCCGCGTCCGGCACAGCGTCGGGGGCAACCTGCTGCTGGAATTCGGCCTGCGCCGGGCCCACGGCAAGGGTGCCAACCAGGGCTGCCGGGCAGCGCTGATCGGCGGATGCGACTACACCTCGAACACAGGGCTCTCCTACGCCATGGGGCTGTCCCCCAAGGGCACGCATTCCCACGCGATGGTGCAGGCCTGGATTGCCCTGGGGGGCAGCGAACTGGATGCCTTCCGGGCCTACGCGGACCTCTACCCGGACAACTGCCTGCTGCTGGTCGACACGGTGGATACCCTGGGCAGCGGGGTCCCCAACGCGATCGTGATCTTCGAGGAACTGCGGCGCCGGGGCTATCGCCCGGTGGGAATCCGGCTGGACTCGGGAGACCTGGCCTACCTGGCCATCCAGGCGGCTCGGATGCTGGACGAGGCGGGCTTTCCCGAGACCACCGTCGTGCTCTCCAATGAACTGGACGAACTGGCCATCTGGCAGATCCACGCCCAGATCCGCGAGGAGGCCCCGCGCTACAAGGTGGACCCCGAGGCCCTGATCCGCCGTCTGACCTACGGGGTCGGCACGCGCCTGATCACCTCCGAGGGCCAACCGGCCCTGGGAGGCGTCTTCAAATTGGTGGCCATCGACCAGAACGGAGAGTGGCAGGCGGCCATCAAGCTCTCGGAGGCCATCTCGAAGATCCCCAACCCGGGGCACAAACTGGCTTGGCGGCTGTATGACCGGCGCGGCCAGGCCACGGCCGATCTGGTGGGTCTTTCGGACGAGCGACCCGACCAGATGGAGACCCTGGTGCTGCATCACCCCACCGAGAAGGGCGTCTTCCGCATCCTGGATCGTCAGGACCTCAGCCGGATCGAGCCCCTACTGCAACCGGTCCTGGTGGAGGGGCGCCCCGTCGAGCCCCGCCCGACCCTGGAAGAGATGCGTCAGTTGCGTCGGCAGGACCTGGAGTTGCTGGATCCCGGCGTCCGCCGCCTGCGCAACCCGCACATCTACCACGTCTCGCTGACCTCCAGACTGTTGAAGCTCAAGCAGGACCTGATCCGCAGGTTCCGCGCCTCTCCCCATCCCGAGCCCACCACGGACTGAGGCTTCGCTCGCCGTCCACCTTCCCGAATCCCAAACCGGTCAGGCGGGTCCAGGCGGGTCCAGGCGGGTAGTATGAGGGTATGAGCGAGCTTGAGAGCACCCTCCGCGTGGAGGGGATGACCTGCGCCGGGTGCGTGCGGCGGGTGGAAAAGGTCCTGGAAAGGGTGCCCGGAGTGGCCGAGGCTCGGGTCAATCTGGCCACGGGCAGAGCCACCGTCCGTCACGACCCCTCGCAGGCGCCCCTCGAGGTCCTGCTGGCCGCGGCCCGGGACGCCGGCTATCCAGCCCGCCTGGAGGAGGGCTCCTCGCCTCCCCCACCGGCCGGGTCGCCTGAGCCCGACGGCTCGAAACTGAAGTGGCAGGTCAGCCTGGCCATCGGCGCAGCCATGATGGCGCTGATGTACGTTCCAGCGGACGCGGCCCGGATCAACCCCATCCTGCTGCTGGCCGCCTCCTTGGTGCAGTTCTGGGCCGGCGCCCCCTTCTATCGCCAGGCCTGGTCGGCAGCCCGGCACCTGACGGCGGACATGAACACCCTGGTGGCCCTGGGGACCAGCGCCGCCTACGGCTACTCGGCCGCGATCACCCTCTGGCCGGGAGCGGCCCGAGACCTGGGCCTGCCCGCCCACGCCTACTTCGAATCCTCAGTGCTGGTGCTGGCCCTGGTCCTGCTGGGCCGCTGGCTGGAGGCTCGGGCGCGCCGCCAGGCCGGCGAGGCCCTCAGGGCCCTCCAGGACCTGGCCCCCCGCACGGCTCGGGTCGTGCGGGGATCGGCCGAGGTCGATATCCCCCTGGACGCGGTGGAACCCGGAGACCGGTTGCGCGTCCGACCCGGCGAGAAGGTGCCCGTGGACGGCGTGGTGTTGGAGGGGACCTCGGCCGTCGACGAGAGCATGTTGACCGGGGAGAGCCTGCCCGTGGACAAAGCCCCCGGGGATCCCGTGATCGGCGCCGCCCTGAACTGCGCGGGCAGCTTCCTGATGGAGGCCCGGGGCGTCGGGCGGGACACCGTGCTGGCCCGAATCGTGCAACTGGTGGAACAGGCCCAGGCCTCCAAGGCTCCGATCCAACGCCTGGCCGACCGGATCGCGGCCTGGTTCGTGCCGACGGTCCTGGTCATCGCCCTGGTCACCTTCCTGACCTGGATGCTGCTGGGCCCCCACCCCCGCCTGCCCCTGGCAATGCAGTCCGCCATCGCGGTCCTGGTCATCGCCTGTCCCTGCGCCCTGGGTCTGGCGGCCCCCGCAGCCCTCATGGTGGGCACCGGTCGGGCTGCCCGACTGGGCGTCCTGATCCGGAGCGGTGAGGCCCTGGAGGCGGCGCAGAGGATCGAGCGGGTCGTGCTGGACAAGACCGGCACCCTGACCGTCGGGCGACCCGAGGTGCAGGTGGTGCATCCGCTTCCAGGCTGGACCGAATCCCAGGTGTTGCGCCTGGCGGCCGCAGTCGAGAGGTCCTCCGAACACCCCCTGGCCGAGGCCGTCGTGCGGCGGGCCCGGGAGAGTGACCTGGAGATCCCGCAGGTCGAAGCCTTCCTGGCCCTGCCCGGGAGGGGGGTCACGGCTCGCGTCGAGGGGCGCCAGGTGCTGCTGGGGAACCGGACCCTGGTTCCCGGCGCCCCGGCCTGCGCCCGGCCGGAGCTGACCCCCCTGTACCTGGCAGTGGACGGCCAACCGGCCGGCTGGATGGGCCTGGCCGACCGACTGAAGCCGGAAGCCGCTGAGACGGTCGGCCAGTTGCAGGAGATGGGGTTGGAGGTGTGGATGGTCACCGGAGACCGCCTCGAGACCGCCCGGACCGTCGCCGCCGAGGTGGGTATCGCGGACTTCGTGGCCGAGGTCCTGCCCCAAGACAAGGCGCGCAGGATCCGGGAACTCCAGGAAGGCGGGCGAGCGGTGGCCATGGTCGGCGACGGGGTCAACGACGCGCCGGCCCTGGCCCAGGCCGATCTGGGCGTCGCCATGGGGGGGGGCACGGACGTGGCCCTGGCGGCCTCGGACCTGACGCTGATGAGCGGCGACCTGCGCCTGCTCGTAACGGCCCTGGCGGTCTCGCGGGCCACGGTGCGCACCCTGCGCCAGGGCCTCTTCTGGGCCTTTGCCTACAACGCGCTGCTGATCCCGGTGGCCGCCGGGGTGCTCTACCCCGCCACCGGGTGGCTGCTGACCCCCGTCCTGGCTGCTGCGGCCATGGCTGCCAGCAGCGTCAGCGTGGTGACCAACGCCCTGCGTCTGCGCACCTTCCGCCCGCCCACCCGGGCTCGGGAGATCGTGCACCCGCGCCTGGGCCAGCGCCTGGGGGAGTGGGCGTGGCTGGGAGGGATCGCCCTGGCGGCCCTGGCCCTGGGGATCCTGGTCACCTCATGGATACCTCTGCCCCATCCTGGGAATCATGAAGGCATGACTCCTCCTGGAGGAAGCCATGGCACGAGCCCGACTGAACATCCCTGACATGAGTTGCGGCCACTGCGAGGTGCGCATCCGCAAAGCCCTGCTGGCGTTGCCGGGGTTCCGGGACCTCTTCGTCGACCTGGAGGATCGCCAGGTGGAACTGGATTACGACGAATCTCGCCTGGACCTGGACCGGGTCCTGCAGGCCCTGGCCGAAGAGGACTACCCGGTGGCCGAAGCGGCGGCCCTGTAGGCGGACACCGGCCGCATGGATTCGGAAGCCCGGTTTCCCTGCCGGGCCCGTCTTGCTTTCGTGGAGGAGTCTTCCCGACCCTTGGCGCATTGTGAAGGCCGCGCCTTGCTTGGTGCTTGATGCCCCCGGTGGAGCACGAGGCGCGCGCGACACAAGGAAGACAGCGCGAGGGGTCCGGTGTGACGACGACAACCAAGACACAGGAATGGGGAACCAAGCTGGGGGTGATCCTGGCCGTCTCAGGCTCGGCGGTGGGCCTGGGCAACTTCCTGCGCTTCCCCGGCCAGGCGGCCGCCAACGGCGGTGGGGCCTTCATGATCCCCTACTTCTGCGCCCTGATCCTGCTGGGCATTCCCATCGGCTGGGCCGAGTGGACGATGGGGCGGTACGGCGGCAAGAAGGGCCTGCACTCGGCCCCGGCCGTCATGGGCGCAATCACGGGCAGTCGGGTCATGCGCTACCTCGGCATCATCGGCGTCCTGATTCCGCTGGCCATCAGCTTCTACTACACCTACATCGAGGCCTGGTGCCTGTCCTACGCCGTCCACTACGCGATGGGAGGCATCGGCGTCGAGGCCGGGGCCTCCATCGCCCAACAGACCGCGTCCGCCAAGGCCTTCTTCAGCGACGCCACGGGCGCCGCCAGCAATGGTGTCCTCAGCGGCGGCTCCCTCAAGACCTTCTTCTTCTGGGCCACCGCCTTCTGCATCAACATCTGGCTGGT
>CAZQPM010000024.1:0-21702 GCA_964595195.1 uncultured Burkholderiales bacterium
CCTGGCGACGCGGGGCCCCGGGGCCGGCCGGCCGGGCCCTGATGGCCGGCCTGCGCCGCGATCCCTGGTGCCCCCTGCGGCACCTGGCCCGCCGCCTGGGCTTCGGACCGGGACGGACGGGCCTGCCGGGGAACCCGCCCCGCCAGCCCGACCCGGACTGACGCGCCCCGCCTCCCTCCTCCTTCTGGACCCGAACCCCGCGTCCCAGGGCCACCTGCCCGGCCAACAGGACCACCCCCAGGACCACCAGGGCCAGCCCGGCCCGCAGGGGCAGGGTCGAGGGCTCGCCGAAGACCAGGGCGGCGCTGCCCGCGGGGACCAGGATGGCCAGGCTGCTGTAGGCGGCCACCACCTCGACGGCGGTCCCATGCAGCCAGGCCACCTGCTGCAGCGCGAAACCCAGGGCCGCCACCCCGAGGAAGAGCCACAGGTGGCCGGATGGGCCGGCGCCCCCGAACCCCGCCTGCAGCCACTGCTGTCCCACCACCTTCTGCAGGATCATGGCCAGCCCGGCACAACTGCCCGCCGCTGCGCCCAGCACCAGGCCCCACAGCCTCGCGGGCAGGGCCGGTGCACGGCGCATCCGGCGGACCAGGACCAGGCCGGCCAGGAGGGCCAGGAGGGCCAGCAGGAACCCGGCCAGGAACGCCAGGTTCTGGGGGCGGAAGGCCTCCCCGGGCGCTCGGGGCGAGGTGCCGGCCAACCCGGTCAGGACCAGGCCTGCCAGGATCGCCCCCAGGGCCACCCGGTGCCGGGACTTCAGCCTCTCGCCCAGGACGTGCGAGGCGTACAGGGCCAGGGCGGCCAGACCCAGGCCCTCCAGGGGGGCCACCAGGGAGGCCCGGGCCAGGCCGTAGGCGGGGAAGAGCAGCAGCGAACCCGTCGCGGTCATCCCCGTCCCGACCAGCCAGGTCCCCGGCCCCCGCCCGGCCCCGACCAGGGCCGTGGCTCCGGCCTTCTGCACCCCCATCCCCAGATTCGAGAGCAGGTACGCGGCCAGGCCCAGGGCGACGCCCAGGAGCTCAGGGGCCCCCAGCATCAGGCCCACCCCCCGGAATCCCGAGGCCCCGGGAACGACCGCACGCGCCGCTGCCCCACGTCCGAGCCCTCTCCTTCAGCCGGTCCTTCAACCGGTCTGGAATCCCCGAAGCCCTTCGCCCGGGTCGCCGTCGCTCCTGGCCCATCCGAAACCGGAACGGGCCCGACACGGCCCGGGATGGCCCGGGATGGGGTCTGAAAAGGCCCTGAAGAGATCGCCCGACCCCGGGTCCCTGTAACCAATCTTTCATAATCGGCAGCGCCCCGGAAGGTATGATGAGGCTGGACTCTTGCAGGAAAGGCTTCACCCCATGGAAATCCAGCGCGCCTCCTCGGCCACCCCGATCCAGGTCCCGATCCCCTTCGCCGCGGCCCCCCACACCCGGTCCAGCGGGCCGGTGGACGGGGTGGATCTGGACGGCCAGGAGCGCGAGGCCGACCTGCGCCCCCTGCGCATCCTGCACCTCAACGACCTCCACGGAGCCGTCGAGCCCGAGGAGGAGGGCGGCGGCCTGGCCCGGGTGGCCACGGTTTTGGACCGCGAGCGGGCAGCCGACCCGGACGGCACCCTGGCCCTGAACGCCGGCGACCTGGCCGAGGGCAGCATGGTGGCCTACCTGACCCGGGGCCGCGTGGTCTCGGAATCCCTGGGCCAGATGGGTTTCGACGCCGTGCAGCCGGGCAACCACGACTTCGCCTGGGGTCAACCGGCCCTGCAGGACATGCTGGGCGACCTCAACGCCCCGATCCTGGGCGCCAACATCATCGACACCCAGGACGGGCAGCCCTGGGCCAACCCCTACCTGCTGAAGGACGTCAACGGGGTCAAGGTGGGGATCATCGGCGTGGACGTCCAGGACATGGCCCGCTACGTCAGCGCCGAGAAGCTGGAAGGGCTGCGTTTCGACTCGCCGGCCGCGACCGTCGCCCGCTACCTGCCCGAGGTGCGCCAGCAGGGGGCCGAGGTGGTCATCGTGCTGTCCCACCTGGGCTTCGACGAGGACAAGAAGATCGCTCGCGAGGTCCCGGGGATCGACGTGATCGTCGGCGGCCACAGCCACACCGAGCTCCCCGAGGGGCACCGGGAGGGCGACACCCTGATCGTCCAGTCGGGCACCAAGGGCCACTTCGTCGGCGAGGTCGACCTGCAGTACAACGTTGCGCGCCGACAGGTGGTCTCGTCCCAGGCCCGACTGATCCCCGTGGACGAGCAGGTTCCCGCCGATCCCGAGGTCCAGGCGATCGTGAACCGGGCGATGGTCGAGGTCGACCGCGTCGGTTCCCGCGTCATGGGCCGGGCCGAAGAGGACCTGCACTTCTCGTTCGACGACAACGCCAAGATCAACCAGATCCACGCCGAGTCGATCCTGAAGGCCACGGGGGCCGAGATCGCCCTGTGCAGCTCGCGCAACCCCCGGGGGAACCTGCCCCAGGGCGACGTGACCTACAAGGACCTCTTCTCGGCCTATCCCATGGCCGAGGAGGATGCGGTCGTCATGCGGGCCACCGGTCGCATGCTGATGGAGGAGATGGAGGGGCGCATCGCCGACGGCGGTCGGGGCCCGGCCACCCCGGCCGGCTTCCGCTACAGCTACGACCCCTCGCGGCCCAGCGGCCAGCGGCTCACCGAGGTGATCATGGCCGACGGCCAGCCCATGGACCCGGACCGCGAGTACACCGTGGGGACCACGGTCACCATGGCCCGGAAGAAGACCTTCGGCGAGGCTCGGGACCTGCGTACCGTGGGATCCAGCCAGGAGATCTTCATGGAGGCCTTCGCCTCCGGCTCACCCTGGCGCGACGATCCGGACGACCGGGTCCGGCGCGCCTGACCTCGCGACGCAGGCCCGAGGTGCCGGGCGGCGAACCTCTCCCCTGAGATGGATGAGGAACGCCAGGTCGAACGACTGCGGGCCCTGCAGGGGGTGGAGGGCGCCCAGGTTGCCGACGCCGGACCTGCTGCCCTGCGCGGGCCCAGCAAGGCAGCCGCCCGGGCCAGTGGGGGCCCCACCGGCAGCTCGACCATCCCCCACCACGACCTGGATCGCCTGGCCGAATGGCACGACCCGGCCACGGCCGTCTTCCTGGAAGCGGCCGGTCACCTGCGCCAGGCCGCTCGGGGGGCGCGCCCCTTGAGCCTGTTGGGCTCGGTCCTGGGCAGTTCGAACGTGCCCGGGGTTCCCAAGTCGTGGCTCATGGCCGGTGACCTGCTGGCCGTGGGCAGCCTGGTCGCCGGCTGCGCGGTGACCGCCATGGCCCTGGGCCCCGCCGGAATCCTGGCCACCCTGGCCATGGAGGCCATGGCCTACGCCGGAGGCCTGGCCATGACCCAGGCCGGGGGCCAGATGGAGAAGGCCCAGAGGGCCGCGCTGCAGCAGTCGGCCCAGGACCCCAGCCGGGGCCTGCTCAGCCAGGCGGCCAGCCTGGAAATCCTCGAGGAGGAATTCAAGAAAGCCCGCAAGGCCAGGATCCCGCTGGCCATCCTCCTGATCGAGGTCGACCAGTTCGACCCGCAACAGGGCGGGTTGCCCCCGGGGATAGCGCAGGAGGAGGTCCTGCGCGGGGTCGCCGGCCGGGTGCGCTCGGCCCTGCGCGCCCAGGACGGCCTGGGCCTGCACGGCCCCAGCCGCCTGATGGCCGTGGTGCCGGGATTCTCGGCGGGCCCGGCCACCCTGGTGGCGGAACGCATCCGCCTGGCCGTGGCCTCGGAACCGCTGGGCTTCATCACGGGGGACGTGGTGCCGCTGACGATCAGCCTGGGCGTCTCCACCTCCGAGATGGCCCCCCTGGCCGAGGTCCAGGGCCTGCTGAAACGCGCCGCCCAGGCCCTCTACCGGGCTCGCACCCGAGGCCGGAACCGCGTGGTGGTGGCAGGCCTGAAGTAGTTCCGGTTCCGAGGAACCGGCCCCTTCGAGGCCGAAAGGCACCCGGGCCTGGGAGGGAACGCCAGGGCCCGGAACGACGGATGGCGAACCGCCTCCGACCGGGCCGGCGCGAAGGCCTGGCTGCCATCGGAACCCCAGTCCCTGGAGCGGCGACCCATGACCACAAGTGCGAAGGATGCCCGGGTGAAGGCCGGCCACGCAGCCGAGCCCTGGGGTCCCCTGCCCCGTCTGGCCGACCTCTTGGACTGTCCCCCGGCGGGCCCCCCTCCCGGGGACCCCTCCTGGTGGCAGGCCAGCGAACGCTACGGCGGCGTGTGGGCGGCCATCTCCCGATCGTCCTGGCCCGATGGGCTGCGCCCGCCAGCCCGACCCGGACCCCGACCGGGTCTGGCCGACCGCCTGTGGAAGCGCCGCAAGGGCCCCATCCGGACGCCACAGGCCGGGGGCACGCTGCTGCGCGAGATGGTCCAGTGCCACGCCTGGTTGGGGGCCCAGAACCTGCGCGCCGCGCAGCGCTGGTTCTCGCCCCTGTGGCAGACCTGCCCGGTGGAACTGACGGTGCTGACCCAGACGGGCCTGGCCTGGTCGGTCCTGGCCAGTCGTCTGCGGCCCCGTCGCAAGACCGCCGGCCTGAACGACGTCCTGCGCCTGGCCGCCAGCCTGCCCCCGCTGGACGAGGGATCCACCCTGGGCGACTTCCTGGCCCTGCACCTGGCCGTGGAACGCCTGGTGGACGAGGCCGGCAGGGTCTTTGCCGCCGGCCTGCGGGAGGATACCCGGCGCTGCCTGGGGGGTCTGCGTTCCCCCCGATTCCTGGCCGTCTATCCGGACCTGGTCGTCCGCGCCAGGGCCCTGGGCGCCGCCGGCTGGCTGAAGTTCCTGGAACGCCTGGTCGGCGTCAGCCCGCTGACCCAGGCCCTCTACCCCGATGTCCTGGGCCTGGCCCAGGAGGACGCGCACTTCGGGCCCTTGTCCCGGCCCGGGCGCCAGGGCCGGGCGGCCCCCTGCTGGGGCGAGGCCTGGCTGACCCTGCTGGCCCGCACGGTCGTGGCTGCGGTCTCCAGCCCCCCGCCGGCCACCGAACTCGTCATCCACCTGCAGGAGGAGGTCCAGAAGGCCACGGCCGCCGCCACCCGCCGGGCCCGGCGGGACGAGCGCCCGATCGAGGAGTATCCACCTCTGGTGAAGGCCGAGAAGGCGCTGCAGGAGGCTCGAGACCTGGAGTCACTGCAGGCCCGCCAGCGTCCCGCCGTGCTGACCCGGATCCTGGGCCTGACCCCGCAGGACCGCGGCTCCCCCTTCCTGGCCCTGCGAACCATGGACATGCTGGTCCGGGGCGCGGTGGCCTCTGCGGACAAGGCCCTCCGGGCCCAGTGGGCCCGCGCCGAACCCAGCATGCCCCGGAGGATGCTGGCCCGGGATCTGGCCTTCGCGGGGCCTGGCGAGGTGGCCCACCTGATCCGCCAGTATCGCCAGGAACGCGGCGAGGACGCTCCGGCCCTGTTCGGCTCGAGGGGGGCCGGCTTTGCCGCCGTGGTGGACCTGCTGCTGCCCGACCGCTGGGGGAGCGAGGAGCGCCCCCACCTGCAGCGGCTGCTGCAGCCCCCGGCCCTGGGTGCGGGCCAGGGCACCCCTCCCTCGGGCGAAGCCCGAGGCACCCAGGTCTCCGACTTCCTGGATTCACCCGAGTGGCACGCGACCGTGGGTGAGGCCGGCCTGGACGAGGCCGCAGCCCGGCGCCTGGTGGACCGCTACCACCGCATGCCGGTGCACCTTCCGCTGGCTCCCCCCCACGACACCGGTTTCCCTCCAGGTGGAATCCTGGGCCTGATCAGCAAGGTTGTCACCTAGGAAGCCACCGGCTGCACCTGGGAACCCGCCGGCACCGCCCGGACGACGAGGGTCCGGACCGGACCGGCGGGAAGGCTGAGGAACGCTCGCCGCGGCGAGCCAGAGACTAGGAGGACAGATGGCCACAACCAACACGGCGACCCCCTGGCCGGAGGGCCCGGACCACAGCGACTGGAGAACCGTCCGGGTCTCCCAGAAGATCCTGGGCCAGGTGCAGGGCCCCATCCCCGTGGAGTGGGCCCGCACCTGCGCGCGCCGGCTGCGTCGGGTGCGTGACCGGATGCGGCAGACCTGGGTCGGCCTGGACAGCACGGCCCTGGGCCCGCTGACCGACTGGGTGGTCGCCTGCTCGGTCGCCCGCGAGAACTGCCTGCTCCTGGGCCGCCCGGGCGTGGCCAAGTCGGAGATCGCCGTCCAGTTCTTCAAGTGGTTGGGCCTGACCCCACCCCGCATCGACCCCAAGAAGATGGGCGAACTGGCCAGCCAGAGGGTCTTCGACATGGGCTGGTGGGAAGAGCGGGCGGCGGTCGAGCGTGAGGAGCAGAAGTACTTCCACTACCTGCTCTCGCGCTTCAGCCAGGTGGAGGAGGTCTTCGGCCCGATCGAGTTGGACCTGCTGAAGAAGGGCGTGCTGACCCGCGTCAACTTCGGCCTGCTGACCGGCCCGGGGGTCCGGGCGGCCTTCCTGGACGAGGTCTTCAAGGCCTCCAGTTCGGTGCTGAACACCCTCTTGACCCTGACCCAGGAGCGGACCTACTTCAACTGGGGCGGCATGGTCCCCAGCGACCTGGTCATGTTCATCGCTGCCTCGAACGAGATGCCCGGCGGCTTCGCCAGCGGCACGGCCGGCCTGGGCGCCGGGGGCGAGGACTTCCAGACCCTGCACGCCTTCCTGGACCGCTTCCCCATCCGCCTGGAGGTCCCCACGGCCTCGGGCACCAGCCACCTGCCCGACGAGGAGAGCGACCTGGAGAAGGCCTTCGCCGTGGCCCTGGGCCGCGAGGAGAGCAAGTTCACCTGCGGCTCGGGCTTCCCCACGCCGCCAGACCCGGATCCTCCGTGCATCAACGATGTCCTCCTGCTGGGGCGCGCCGCCCTTCAGGGGCTGCAGGAGGGGAATCCGCTGCTCTTCGACCTGGACCAGGTGGCCCGCTTCCACCTCCTGTTCATGGAACTGGCCCGGCAACTGCAGGCGGAGGCCGGGACCCAGGGGGCCCTCCTGGAACACGAGGGGATCACCTGGACGATCTCCCCGCGCAAGCTGCGCTCGCTCTTCAAGATCTGCCTGGGCATGGCCATCGTGCGCGACGACCTGTTCACGGCGGAGGGTTCCACCGAGCCCCAGGTCTGGGGGCCCGGACCCGACTGCCTGCAGGCCTTCGGCGCCATCTGGGACTCGCCGGCCGCCCAGCGGCGTCTGCGGAACCGCCTGGAAACCACGATCCACAAGGCCGAAAGGGAGCTTTCGTGAATGCTGGCGCAACCGTGGCCTCGGCCCTGGTGGCCAGCGCGGCCTGCGCCGGCAACCCGGGGCCCTGGGTCACGCTGAGGAAGGCCCTGGACTGGGGGCTGCGCGCCGCCGCACAGGGGCGGGTGCTGCCCCTGCCCCTGCTGCTGGACCTGGCCGAGGACCTGGCCGACGCCCAGGATCGGGATCCCGGCCTGGCCAGCGCGCTGGAGCCCCCGGGCCCCGGCGTGGTGGGCTACGACAACTGGGTCCGCAGCCTGGGCAACCTGACGCGGCTCTTCGTGGGCACCCGGCAGGAGGACCTCAGCCTCTACCAGACCGAGTTGAGCTCGGCCGAGGTCGAGCGCCTCTCCGATCCGGACCGCCCCCCCAGCGGCGAACCGGACTACCTGCCCTTCCTGCTGTGGGCCCTGCATCTCCCCGACGACCCGACGCCCCCCGAGGAGGTGGTGCGGGCCTACCGGTTCCTGCGCTCCTCGCAGGAGCACCAGACGGCCGTGCTGGAGGCCTGGCGCGGCCCCCGACCGCCCGAGACCGACGGCCGCTGGGAATGGTGGACCCGGATCCAGGCGGCCTACCACGAGGATCCCACCCCGGCGGGACTGTGGAGCCGCTTCGCCAGCGAGGCCGGAGGCGAGTGGCTGCACGAGCGGTTGGACCACGTGGCGGGCGAGATCTACCTGCGGGACACGGCACCCGACCTGACCCTGGACCAGTCGCGGCGGATCGACTTCCTCAAGCAGCGGCGCAACGAGGTCTTCTTCACGCCGATGACCACCTGCTATGAGGAACTGGACCCCTTCCAAGGCGCCATCGCCCTGTCCACCCTGTGCATGGGCGAGTATGGTATGTACAAGATCGCCAACCGCAGTGCCGTGTGGATCTCCAACCCACCGGCCACGCGCCCCTCGCACGAGGTCCACGTCCACCTGACCTGGACCTGCCGCTACGACGGCCTGCGCCAGGAGGTGGACCTGGCCCTCCCCGGCGATCCCCCCCAATCCCTCCGCCCGGCCGCGGCCTCCATCCTCCAGGGCCTGGCGGCCCTGCTGATGGACGACTGGCGCTGCGCCCTGCGCCACCTGCCGGTGCACTTCCACCTGCACCGCAACGGCAGCACCCACGAGGAACTGAACCTGGGCACCGGCGGGCCCCGCTGGAGGAACCCCGAGATCCAGACCTACCTGCCGCCAGCCCAGGTGGTGGCCCACCTCTTCAAGCGCAACTCGCTGGCCGACCTGGCGGGCTGCGAGGACCATTGGACCGCTCCCGAGGGTTCTGCCGACAACACCTACCACTTCTGGTTCGGCCTGATCCTGGCCAGCGATCTGCGGGGCCTGGGCTTCCAGGAACCCCTGGAGACCGGTGGCCTCTCGGGGGAATGGACGGGACCCTCCGGGCGCCTCCCCGACTGCCTGTCCCGCCTGGTCGTCCTGACTCCAGGAACCGGGCTCTTCTGGAACATCTGTGACATCCGGCGCGAGGTCCGCGAGGGGCTGAGCCCGCGCGCCGCGTGCCCCGAAGCCCACGGCGAACCCCACCCCTACCAGGCCCTGCGGCGAGCCTCCCTGGACGTGCTGCTGGAAGCGCTTGACCGCCGCATGACCTGAACCGTCAACCGGAGACGAGCATGCCCACTTTCGCAGAATTCACCGACCTCGGCCACCTGGTGCTCGGCCTGCACGTCTGGGCGGGCGGCGATGCCCCGTTCCCAGCGCACGTCCTGCAGGTCGGCGACGGACGCTGGCTGGTCGAGTTGGACCCCCAGGAGAGGCCGGTCGAGGCCATCCAGGAGTTGTTGGAGGGCCTGAGACTGAACACCGAGGACCCCGAACTGGGGTGGTCGGTACAGGTCCGGGCGGCTGCGGGCTATCCCCCGGGGGAGTGGGTCCCGCTGGCCGCCGTCGTGGACGGCACCTGGGTCTACCGGGATCCCCAGCGCCGCGGGCAGGGCGCCGAGAACCCGGCGCTGGCCAGGGGCCTGGATCCCTCCCAGGAGGGCACGCGCTACATCCTGGCCGCCCGGGACCGGGAGGGTGCCCAACGACTGTTGGATACCCTGACCGAGTCCCTGGCCATGGGGATCCAGGCCTTCGCCTGGCCCCAGGAGGTCACCCCGGCCGGCGAGTTCCGCTACTTCTGGATGGTCACCTCGAACAGCCCTCCGGTGCCCTACAGCGTCCTGACCGCAGCCGACCGGGCCTGGTGGGGCCCACTGACCTCCCGTCCCTGTCAGGTCTTCATCCAATGGCCCTTCTGCCTGGACCTGGCTCCCCGCGTCCTGCAGAGGATCACCTGGGGCCCCGAGAACTCGATCGTCCTTTTGAGCAACCCTGAGGAGATCGGCGAGGAGCCTTCGGTCCTGGTGGTCTCCAACCCCCAGCCGGCCAACCGCTTCAGCCCGCTGATCGACGTGGCCAGCCTGCAGATCCGCGAGCCGATCCCGCCCCCCGCGCAGGTCCAGGGCCAGCCCCCGGAGGTCGAATTCGACGTCCACCTGCGCCTGGTCGAAGGCCCCGAGGTCGTCCGGCGCGCCGAGCGCGTGACCGACCTGAAGCAGGAGATCCGTTCGATGCAACTGCTGCTGGCCCGCCTGGAGGGCCAGCCGGGCCTGGGGCGCTCCGCCGGCGAGACGCTGCCCGAACCTCTCTACCTCTACCTGGGGGAGCCCCCCCGGGACCCGGGAGAACCGGCCATGCTGCCCACGCCCCTGCAACGGCTGAGCATGGAATGGACCGACCAGCCCCGCGACCTGGGCCACCTGCGCTACCTGCAACTGGCCCCGGGCTCGCTGCCCGAGCACATGGTCGGTACCCAGCGGACCGTGCACGTGCTGACCACGGGGGCCGCCCTGGGCGAGCCGGGCGAGGAACCGGGAGCCGACATGGTGGGCCTGCGCCTGCGCGACTACCGACCCGAGGGGGGTGGCCTGCGCCAGTTCCACCTGCTGCCGGAATGGGCCCGCTTCGGCCTGCGCATCTTCGTGCCGGCGGGCCAGGGCCTGAGGATCTATCCCGAGATCCCGGTCTGCAGCCTGGCCGCCGACAAGCTGGCCGCGGTCCTGCTGCCGGCCGAAGAGCCCGAACGCGACAAGTGGTGCATCCTCTTGTCGCGCCTGCGCGAAGGGCAGACCCAGGTCTGCCGCATCCGAGGGCCCTTCCGCAAGCTGGTGGAGGCCGCCCGTTGGAACTGCCACCTGGAGGTGGCCCTGCCCGAGGACTGGTCCCAGAAGGTCGAGCAGTACACCTCGGGCCGGGTCGACGAGCTCTTCGTCGAGTCGATGGAGAGGGCGTTCCAGCAGGCCACCTCCCGCAAGGTCGAGGAGCGCCTGGAGCACCTCCGCCAGGAGGTGGCCCGACAGATGGAGAACCAGCATCGCACGGAACTCTCCGAGGTCAGCGACCGGGCCCGGAACCTGAGCATGGACATCCGCACGCGCCGGGAATGGCTGGAGAACGTCGAGCGCGAGTGCCAGAAGGTGCGCACCGAGGCCCTGGAACTGGCCCGCCTGCGCACGGACTTCGACAGCCTCTGCCAGCGCCTGGACCACGGGCTGGAGGGCCTGGCGGGACGAGGCCAGGCCCTGAGCGACATGGTCGCGCAGACCCAGGCCGACCTGGACCGGGTCCAGGAAGACACCCAGTCGGCTCGCACCCGGATCGCCGAGGCGCGCCAGGTCCTGCGCCAACTGCTGGCCGCGGAAGAATCCGCACAGGGCCGCAGGAAGGGGGCCCACCGTGGGAACTGAGGCCGACCGGATCATTGGGATTCCCGCCCCCCCTGCCGGCCGGGTCGAGGCCCTGGACCCCGTCCTGCAACAGGTCCAGGCCGAGTTCCAGTGGCTGATGGAGGCCTTCGACGCCTTCCGCTCGTCCCTGGACGGCTTGAACGAGATGGATGCAGGCACACCCGAAGGGCAGGCGCAACCATGAGCCTCCCGCAGCCGAACTGGCAGCCACCCCGGGGAGGGGCCGGCTCGCTGCCCGGCCTGGCCCCCCTGCTCCTGGCCGTCGTGTTGCCCGTGCTGGCCGTGCTGGCCCTGGCCTGGGCCCCTTTCGACCGCTACTGGATCCTGGGCTATGAGGGCCTGCGCTTCTACCAGTTGTGGCCCTGGCTGGTCCTGGCCGCGGCGGCCTGCATGCCGGCGGTCGGCCTGTTCCTGCACGCCCGGACCGGCCGCCCCTTGTATCTGCCGCGCGCAGCGGGCCTGACGGCCCTGGTGATGCTGCTGGTCAGCGCGCGCCTGGCCACCTCGTGGAGCCTGGAATGGCGCCCGGCCTGGGTCTGGCTGTCCTGCATCCCCCTGGCCGGGATGAGCCTGGCCATCGTGGCTGGCTTCGTGGCCTTCAGCGAGTCCTGGCGGCGCTTCTGCAACGGCGCGGTGGTCGAGGCGGTGACCCGGCGACTGGGTCTGGGGATCCTCCCTGCCCTGCGCCTGGTGCCCGAGCACTCGCGCTACGCCCGCCAGGTTCCCTGGGGTTCTCCCCATCGCCTGGCCATCCTGACCGCCTACTACCGACTGAATCAGGCCCGCCTGTACTTTGCCGACTACCTGGGCCAGACCCGGGACGTCGAGCTGCGTCGCCTGCTGCGGGCCGGGGGCGCCGTCTTCGGGTGCCTCCTGCGCCGCTGGCCCGAGCAGGGGCCCGACCTGCCCGAGGTGGTCGGCCTGCCGCTCCCCAGGGAACGCGAGGCCCGGACCGCCAACATCCTGATGGACATGGTGGCGCTGGGCCTGGATCGCCTGCGCACCCCCGACGAGAGCAGCCCCGACCTCGAGAAGGAGTTGCGCCAGAATCTGCCGCTGTGGCTGGAAGCCCTGGAAGTGGTGGTGGGAGCCCAGGCTTCCGGGGTGGCCCTGGTCCGTCTGCTGGTCGAGGCCGGCCTGGACGGTTCGGCCTGCACCCGCCCCCGGGTCGCCCAGATCGTGGATCTGGCCCGCAGCCTGCCCCGCCAGAAGACCGGGCCCTCCGGCCTGCAGCAGCAGTTGTCGGCCTACTGCGCGGCGCTCTGGCTGGTGGTGGCCGCCGACGCCCCCCGCGCCGAGCTGGCCCACGACGTGTGGCGCGAGCTCTTCGGCCGCGTCCCCTCGCCCGAGGAGGCGGGAACCGAGGTGGCTCCCGCTGCCTGGCGCCTGCTGGAGGTCCAGCACCTCCTGGGCCTCCTGGAGCGTCGCCTGGAGGCCCTGCCGGTGGGGCAGCGCGCCGGCCTGGAACTGCAGAGGAGTCCCCTGGAACGAACGGCCGCCGCCTATCACGCCCGGCTCGAGGCCCTCCTGTCGCGCTACGGAGACGCCCGGGACCTGACCCGGATCCGCCCCGAGACCGCCGCCGACGTGCCCTCCTGGCCCTACTGGGAGGTCCACCACACCCCGGCCGTCCGCAAGCTGGTGGGCGCCATGGCGGCCGTGGTCCTGGCCCTCCCGCTGCTGCTCCTCTTCCTGAGCAACCCCTACGTCAGTCTCCTGGGTGCCAACTCCGTGGACCACGTCCAGGATCCCCGCTGGTATGCCGACGGGCTCTCGGGCGACGTCTCGGACATGGCCCACAGCGCCCCCTGGCTGGCCCTGGCCGGCGGCAGGAGCGGCCTGACCCTGTTCAACACCCGCAGCCGCCTGCCCCGCGAAGGAACGGTGAAGAGCCCGGTGGTGGACGTCGCCGGCGGGATGAAGCCGGGCAGCTTCCTGGCCGTCACCGAAGAACAGGGCGTCGAGCAGGTGACCCCCGGGGTGGGCCTGCTGGGAACGGGAGTCGAGACCAGCACCTGGATCGAGCCCCCGGAGAACTGGGGCTGGCCCGGGCCGGGCCAGTTCTCCTCCGAGCAGATCCTGGCCAACACCCTGGACAAGCAGGGCTGGCTGCTGGCCGTCCAGGGCCGGGGCCTGGCGCGCTACCTCTTCGCCTCGGGCCAGGGCCAGGCCCGCACCCGCCTGAGGTCCTGGCAGTCCGGCTCGGCAGCCACGGCGGACCTGGACCAGGTCGCGTTCACGCGCGAGGGCGTGTGGTTCTCGGAGCGCAACGGAGGCCTGTCCTACGCGGACGGCCAGAGCCTGGACGTGGTCGCCGCACGCCGGGCCACCACTCCCCAGATCCGCAGCCTGGAGGCCAACTACAACGAGGCCTGGGCCAGCGCCACCGACGCCCGCCAGGGCCTGTGGCTCTTCCCCGCCGGGGCCAGCGGTTGGTCCGGCTCCTTCTTCGGCCACGTGGATCCCAAGGCTCCCAGGCTGACCTCGCTGGACTCGGTGCAGGTGGCGCGCCTGCAGGGGGAGCGGGCCTGGTTGGGCACCACCCGGGGAGTCTTCAGCTACGACCGGTCGGGCCGGCGCCTGGAGTCGGTGCTGCCGGGCTTCGCGGCCAGCGAGTTGGAACCCCACCCGACCGCCGCCGCGGCCCTGGCCGCAGGCCGCAAGGGCCTGTACCGCCTGACCGACTCGGCCAGGCCCCAACAACTGGAGAAGCGGCCCGTCACCAACCTGGCGCTGAGCCAGGACGGTTCGCTGGCCGCCTGGATGCTCGAGGGCCGCACGCTGCGGGTGGCTCGGGACCCCTTCCAGTCGGGCCAGCCCCAGACCTGGATCCCGGACTCCAGGATCTCCAGGATTCCGGGAACCCCGACGGTGCTGGACGCGCGTCGGGTCGGCGACGGCCTGCTGCTGCTGGCCCGGACCGGCGCCATCTACTACGAGGGGGCCACGCACACCTACCGGGACGCCTCGCGCACCCGGATCCCGGCCGTCCCGGCCCGGGGCCAGGCCGAGAAGACCGAGCCCCTGCGCTCGCTGGACGACGTCGACGAGACCGACGGACGGATCGCCGTCCTGGCCGACGGCCGCCCCCACCTGATGCAGGCCGACTCCAAGGCCGGGGCGCCGCTGTGGCAGGCCCTGGACCCCGCCCGCCAGGGCCGCCCGGTGGCCGTGGCCCAGGCCGCGGGGCAGGTCTTCGGGTTGGAGGCGGCCGGCCGCCTGCTGGCCTACAAGGACGGCGGCGTTGCCAGCCATCCGCCCACTCCGGGCGGGCTCCCCGCGGAGACCTCCCCCGATTTCCAGGCCGTGGGCGACCTGGGGACGCGGAAGGACTCCACCTGGTTGGCGTCCTTCGTGCATGGGGGCCTGCTGCGAACCTACGACTCCAAGTCGGGCTCGACCGCGACCCGCGCGCTGCCCCCCGAGTTGAAGGACAGGGTCAGCCAGGTCCGCCTGGTGGACGCGGTCCCCTACCTGCTATCCGAAGGCCGGGTCTTCTCGGCGGCGGGCCAGACGCTCCTGGGCTTCTCGAGCCTGCCCTTCAACCCCAGCCGGGCCACCTCCCTGGCCCCCGGCAGCCACACCGGCGCGGCCCTGGTGGGCGGCCCGGACGGGCAGGTGCTGCAGTACCGCTGGGACAAGGCCTCCTGGAGCCGGGTCGGCGGCGGTCCCCTGCCCGCCACCGGCGGCCCGGTCGAGCTGGTCACGGCCGTCCCTGGAGGCGCGGTCGCCCAAGCGGGCGACCGGGTCTTCCGCAGCACGGGTCAGGGCTGGGCGGCGATTCCCGACTGCCGCCGGGTCGCCTTCTCGGGTAAGGACAAGGCCGGATGGGGCCTGATGCGCGACTCGGTCCGACGCCTGCGCGCCGATTCCGGCCGGCTGGAGGGTCCCGCCTACTGCGCCGGGATGTCCGATCCCCAGCCCCCGGCCGGATGGCGCACCGCCTGGCAGCCGACCACCCGCCGGCTGGCCCTCTTCGGCGGACGGGGCGAGCACGCGACCTGGGATGCCGGCACCGACTCCTGGACCTCCGGTCGCCTGGAGGGCTCCTGGGATCTGCGCCAGTTCACCCCCTGGAAGTCCGGGCTGGCAGCCCTGCAGGGGCGCCAGGTCTACCTCATCAGCGCCGACACCAACCCGGGGACCTACCGGGCCCGCCTCCTGGCCACCGCGCCCGCCGGGGCGACCAGCCTGTCGCTGACGGGGGCCGGCGACAACCTGGTCCTCAGCTACGTCTACCGGGGCGCCGCGGTCATGAACGAATGGACGCACTCCGGCCAGAAGCCCACCGTGTACTTCCGGGGCGGCTCGACGCTTCCGGAAGGATTCGACCCGGCCCGGGTGATCGTGGCTGCCGCCGCCGGACGGGGCGCCCTGCTCTTCGACCCCGCCGGAGGCTGCGCCAGCTACGACCCGCTCCTGGGGCGCTGGGCCCGCGAGCGCCGAACCCGACCCGGCGAGACGGTCTTCGCCTGGATCTCGGCTCCGCGTCCGGCCGTGATGCTCAGGACCGCCCAGGGTGGGACGGTCACCCTGCGCGTCCTGCCCGAAGGCTGGATCTCCGAGCGCCGCTACCCGGCGCCTCCCGAAAAGGTCCTGGCCCGCCTGGAGTGGGAGGGCTCCACCTGGGCCGCCCCCAGCGAAGGGCCCCTGCTCGAGGCCCGGCGTCTGAAGGTGACCCGCAGCCAGGGCCGCACCTCCTACCAGGCCGGCCTGGGCCAGACCTGGACGCCCCTGAACCTGACCACAGGCGGATTCGCCGAGGACCAGGCGACCTCGCTGGCGACGACTCCCTCGGGATCCCTCTGGGCGGTGGCTGGCGGCCGGATGGTCCAACTGCTCCCCGAAGGCTCCTCCAAGGCCCTCTCCTGGACCGGACGGACCGCGCAGCCGGGAACCCGGCGCGTCGCCGTCCTGCCTGACGGCAACCTGCGCTCGGAGGGTGATCGGGGGACGGCCGACTGGACCGAATCCGACGGCCAACTGCGGGAAGCCGCCAAGGCCTCCGCCAGGAAGCTGGCCTCGCTGTCCATGTCGGGGCGCGAGGTCGATTGGAACCTGGTCCGGGACGGCGCCGACTACCGCGTCCAGCCGGCCAGGAAGGACGGCAAGCCGGTCCGCTTCGCCGCGTCGGGCCGCCTGGACTTCCAGGTGATCCGCGACGTGGCGGCCCTGGACGGGCGCCTGCTGCTGGCCACACCCGACGGCGTCGTGGTCCGCGGGGCCGAAGACTTCGCCATGGTCGGCCTGCGGGAGGCTGAGTCTCCGGTGGCCCTGAAGCGCGTCTACGGCCCCGACCGGGTCCTGGTGCGCCTGCAGGACGGTCGGGTGCTGGCCCTGGAGGAGAAGGGCCTGGGCAGCGCCGACCTGCGCGGCACCGACGCAGAGTCCAGCCGCGTGACCACCGGGGGCGTGGTGTGGGGCCTGACGGCCTCCAAGCCGGGCCTGACGCTGGCCGCAGGGCCCTCGAAGGTCTCGTGGAGTCCCTTCCAGGGCGGTTTCCGCCCGGACTCGGACCGCGTGACCCGACTGGATGGCGACCCGGCGACGGCGGGGGCCCTGGTCCTGCGGACGGCCGCCGGTTCCTGGTCCTTCCATCCGAAGACGCTCCGCGGGCCGGAACCCTCGGCCGCCCCGGAGACGGCGTCCCAGGAGCCGGCCGTGGTCGAGAACCCCGCCCTGAAGGTGGAGTGCCGGGTCCCGAAGTTGACCTTCAAGTCCGCGGACAAGGGGTCGGTCTTCGCCGGGCAACGCTTCTTCTTCGACCATGGCCGCGACCTGGTGGGGGCCGGATCGGCCCTCTACACCCTGGTCGAAGGCCGGGGCGTGGTCGCCCGATCGGCCGAGGACCTCACCCGGATCACGGGTTACTGGCCCCTTCCTGCAGACCTTCCCGCCGGCCGGGCCAGCCTGGCCCAGACGGGCGGACGCCTCACCCTGACCCTCCCCTCGGAGTCACCTGCCCGGCGGGTCCGCTGGCTCCTGGATCCCAACCAGCCCGGAACCACCTGGGAGAAGGACCCCACCCCCGCCCGACCGGAACGCGTGGAGTATGGCCCCATCGCCTGGGAGGGGTGGCGCGACGGTCGCTCTGGCTTCAAACCCCTGGCCACCGTGGAGGGCCGAACCGTACCCCTGACCCGCTGGTGGGACGGCGACCGTTTCGCCTGGGATGCCCCCTCGGGGGTCGGCCTGGTGGGGACCGGGACCCTGGTGGCCACCACCCCGACGGGGCTGGTCCTGTGGCCGGGCTCGTCGGCCTCCTTCCTGGACTGCCGCCTCCTCCCCCAGGAGGGCCTGACCTCCCTGGTTCCCGCCTGGATCCAGGGGCGCCCGGCGGGCCTCATGGCGGCAGGCCCCGCCGGGGTCTTCCATGTCACCGGCCAGAACGCCGAGAACCTGAAGATGACCCCGGGGCAGGGGCTGCAGCATCACCCCAGGCTGGAACTGGCGTTCCAGAGCGATCCCGACGGGACGCACCTGGACCTGACCCAGCGCTTCCAGGAAGGCAACCCTGCCACCGCCGGCGGAGGGCCGGCCCTGCGGGCCACGGTTCCCGGCCTGTCGCCCGCCGAGGTGCTCCGCGACGGCCAGTTCGTGTTCGACCGGGGTGAGGCCGCCTGCCCGGTGACCGGAGCCCCCGACACCTGGGCGGTCTACGCCCCGACGGACGGCCGACACCGGATCACCCTGAACACGCTGCGCCGGAGCCCTGAAGACGGCCAGACCCGCCTGAGGGTGACGGCCCTCCTGCAGGCGCCGGCCGCGCTGCGCCGCCTGCGCAGCTTCGAGGGAGGCTTCCTGGCCGAGGACACCGGCGGACGCTGGTGGCAGGCCCGGGTGCAGGAGCGCCAGGTGACCTGGAGCCTGCGCGACACGGTCAAGGGCCTGGAGGCCCTGCGGACGGGGGACCGCGTGGTCCTGGACGTGGCCTCGCTGATGTGGAGCGCCACCCCCAGGTTCCTGGATGAAAGCGGCCCGGCCCTGGAGACGACGCCCTCCGACTATCCCCTCTTCGCGACGGTGGGCAAGAAGACGGTCCTGGCCTTCGACGCCCTGACCTCGATCTCGGCCCACCCCAAGACCAACGCGGTGGCCGTCGCCACGAAGGGAGGCGTGTTCACGGGCCCGATCAGCCAGAGGGGCGAGAGCCTGCTGACGCTGGAAGCCCCCCGGGCCCGCTTCGACCACCGCTGGGAGGCCCCCGACCAGAGCCCCATGTCCAGGACCTGGAACCTGCTGACGGACGTGCGCGAGGTCCGACACGACCGGGTGGGCAACCTCTACGCCCGCATGGGGAAGGGCAACCAGGTCGCCCGCCTGGAGATGAGCGGATCCTGGACCGGAGTCCCGGCGCTGCCCCAGGACGAGAACTCCCAACGCCGGAACCAGGTGGTGGTGCAGGATGGGCGCCTGGTGGCGGACGGACGACCGATCAACCGCAGCAACGACCTGCTCTCCGGCCGACGGGACCTGGCCGACATCGTCGGCAAGGCCTACGACGCCGAGGACGACTCGCTGTGGCTGGCCACGCGCCAGGAAGGCCTCTTCAAGGTCGTCCTGCGAGCCCTGTTGGACTAGCCGGCGCGTCGGCGCCCGAACCATTGATTCCTGGAATGGGAGGTTCCATCGGCACATGGCGCGCCTGGCCTGGGCCACCGATCTGCACCTGAACTTCCTGACGCGCAAGGAGGTTCGCAGCTTCCTGGCGCACGTCGAGGCCCAGGCCTTCGACGCCCTCCTCCTGTCGGGCGACCTGTCCGACGGACGGCAACTCGTGCAGCACCTGCGGATGCTGGAGGAGATGGTCTCCCGCCCGGTCTGCTTCGTGTTGGGGAACCACGACTACTACCACAGTTCCTTCGAGAAGGTGCACCTGAAGCTACGCCCCTACTGCGAGGCTCGCAGCCGGGTCCGCTTCCTGGGGCGCAGCGAGGTGATCCCCCTGGGCAACGACACCGTGCTGGTCGGTACCGGTGGATGGGCGGACGGGCGCTATGGCCGATACGCCACCTCCCAGGTGGTCCTGAACGACCACCTCCACATCCGGGATTTCGCCCGCCTGGGCTACGAGAACCAGAGCCTGGCCGGGGCGGGGGCCCGCTCGCTGGGGATCCCCTGGAAGCCCCCGCCTGGAATCAACCAGCGCCGCGACCGGATCCTGGGGCTGATGAACCGCCTGGGGGACACTGCCGCCGCCTACGTGGAGCTGGTCCTGGTCCGCGCCCTGGCGGGGGTGGGGACGGGCATCGTGCTGACCCACGTCCCTCCCTTCCCGGAAGCCTGTCTGCACAAGGGACGCCCCCAGGACGCCTCGTACCTCCCCCACTTCGCCAGCCGGATCATGGGCGAGACCCTGCTGCGCCTGGCCGAGCGCTTCCCGGACAAGAGGATCCTGGTGCTGTGCGGCCACACCCACGAGCGAGCCAGGGTCCGGATCCGTCCGAACCTGGAGGTTCGCGTCGGCGCGGCGGAGTATCGCAAGCCCAGCCTGACGGACTTCATCGAGGTTCCGTAGGCCAGGGCCCGGTCAGCCGGAGGGTCCCGGGCGCGCGGCCGGCAGCGGCTCCAGCAGGAACACGGCGGTGCTGCCCCAGGAGTTCAGGCAGTCCTGGATCCGGTGGTCGGCCACCCGGTAGCGCTGGTTGAACCAGTCCAGCATCGGCCCCATGGCCGGATCTCCGTAGGGGCAGAGCACCAGGAAGACCCGCCCCGGTCCCGGGGGAACAGCAGGGGGCACCGGTGGGAGCGGCACCTGGGGAAGCCCCCGGTAACCTTCCGCATAGAGGAAGCGGATGCGCCCCGGCTGCGAGAAGTCCACCCGCACGTCGGCGCGGGCGGAGTTGTAGTTCAGGCCCATCAGGGCGTAGGGCAGGCTGGCCGCCAGCACGTCGCCGGGCTGCCGACGCTGGGCGATCCAGCGGGCGGCCCCGGGCCAGTCCTGGTTCCAGAAGAAGGGATCCCCCGGGAAGAGGGCCGCCGTGACCAGGTTCACCCCGACGGCCAACGTGACCAGCGCCCCGGCCCACCGCCCGGCGCCCACCAACAACAGCAGGGCGAAGGCGGCCGCCACGGGGACCAGGTAGCGGGGTTGGAAGACCTGGGCCCCCAGGACCTCGGCCGCCACGAAGCCGGCCAGGGGAACCAGGAAGACCGCGGCCAGCAGCAGGGCTTCACCGCGGCGCCCGTCACGGCAGAGTCGGATGCCTCCGCGCAGCCACAGGCCCCACAGGCCCAGGCCCAACAGCGTGGTCAGGGGCCCGGCCCACCCGCCCGAGACCTGGCGCAACCCGGGCCAGGCGGGGGGCAAGGCCAGACCCGCCAGGTAGGCCGGGACGTAGGCCAGGGAGGGAAGTCGGGGGGCCCAGTCGCCGGTGTGCACGGTGTCCGGAGAGATGGGGCCCAGCAGGCTGAAGGTCAACCAGGCCAGCCCCGGCAGCATGCCCAGGGCCGTGGCCCCCAGCAGACGCCGGCGGTCGGCGGCCTGGGGGTGGAGCGCCAGGCCCAGGCCCAGGCCCAGGCCGACCAGGATCAGGAAGCCCCCGTAGTTCACCACGGGCATGGCGCAGCAGGCCAGCAGGTAGCTGGCCAGTTCCCGCCGCTGGAGGGGACGATCGAGGCCCCGCAGGGCCAGCCAGACCGCGGCGCTGGCCGCCAGGCCCAGCAGGCCGTACTGGCGGATCTGGGCGTCCGCCAACCAGACAGGGTAGGCGCTGGCCACCACCAGGGCGGGCAGCGCCCCCCGGCCCAACACCCGCCGGCCGGCCAGGAAGACGAAGGCCACCGCCGCGACGCCCATCAGCACCGAGGGCAGGCGCAGGAATCCCGGGGCCGTGCTGATCAGGGTCAGGGGGCGAAGCAGCACGTAGTAGGCCGGCGGGTTGGTGTCCGGTCGCATGCCCTGGACGATCTCGGGCAGCGGTCGGGCGGAGACGTAGAAGGTGAAGGCCTCGTCGTTCATGACCCCGGCGGACAGGGCGGCACTGAGGCGCAGCAGGGCCGCCAGCAGCAGGACCGCGAGCAGGGTCTTGGGGACGCTGAAGGTGGAGGACGCCATCCAGCCCGACTTCTGCGGCCCGGAGAGCCACTCCTGTGGCCGGCCGGACGGGTCGGCCCCCCCATGGGCGGGGGGGGCCTCGTGGGGGCGGGCCACCAGGACGGGAGGGGGGGCCCCCGGGGCGCCGAACCGCCCCGCCATGCAGACGCGGATCGGTGCGGGGCTGGCGTTGGTCCTGGCGGTGGCCCTGGCCTTCCGCCTGGCGGCGGCCGCGGTGCCGCGCATGAACCCCGACGAGGGGTGGACCTACTACCTGTGCCGCAACCCCGTCCCGCAGGTCCTGGACTACCTGGCGGGAGACCGCCACCCTCCCGCCTCCTACCTGTGGCTGGCCGGCTGGCTACGCGTGGTCGGTCACGACGAGGTTCCCATGCGGATCCCCTTCGCGCTGCTGGGAACCCTGGCCGCGGGCCTGACCTTCCTGGTGGGACGGGAACTCTTCGACGCCCGGGTGGGCCTGGCCGGGGCCGCCCTCTACGCGGTCGCCTATCCGGCCTGGGAGTACGACACCTGGATCCGCAGCTATGCCCTGCTGAGCCCCCTGGCCCTGGCGGCCTCCTGGCTGTACCTGCGCACCCTGGATAGCGGCCGGTGCAGCCTGGGCCTGAATCCGCCGCCTGGCGTGAGAACCGAGGGCGTCGAGGCGGGTCTGGAT
>CAZQPM010000025.1:0-21116 GCA_964595195.1 uncultured Burkholderiales bacterium
CCCCCGATACCAGGCCTCCGTGGCCCGGATCTCCTCCTGTTGGGCCTCGAGCTCGACCGTCTGCTCCTCCAGGCGGGCGGCCTGACGCTCCAGGCTCTCGGCCTGGCAGCGCGTCTCCTCCAGGAGTTGCCGCGTGCGGGCGCTGCGGTCCAGGATCTCCAGGCTCATCGCCAGCAGGGGGGTCAGTCCGTCCAACAGGGCCTGGGCGTTCTCGTCGAAGCGTTCGAAGGCCGCCAGTTCGACGACGCCCAGCAGGCGGTCGTTGTGCAGGATGGGCCAGGCCAGCAGGACGGCGGGCGCCGCGGCTCCCAGGCCGGAGGTGATCTGCACGTAGTCCGGCGGGGGTTGGGTCAGCAGGATCGGCGCCTTCTCCAGGGCGCACTGCCCGACCAGGCCCTGGCCGGGCTCCAGCACCTGATTGAGGTTCTTGCGCTCGCGATGGGCGTAGCCGCACAGCAGGCGCAGATGCCTCTCGGCCTCATCGTACACGTAGAAGACGCCGTGGCCCACCCTCAGCAGGGGCGCGACCTTCGAGAAGAAGCGGCGGGCCAGGGCGTCGTGGTTCTCGGCGCCCTGCAGTTCCGAGGAGATGTCGGCCAGGTGGGTCTTGACCCAGGTCTGCCCCTCGACCTTCCGGGCCCCCGCCTGCAGGACGCTGACCGAACGCGCCAGCCCGCCGATCTCGTTGGGAAGCTCGGTGTGGGGGACCTCCTGATCGAGCCGGCCTTCGGCCAGCTTCTCGACCACTCGCTGCAGGCGTTGCAGCGGGGCGCGGATCGTCAGGCTGACCAGCCAGCCCAGGCCCAGGCTCAGCAGGACACCCCCCAGGATCAGCGCGGCGGTGGTCCGGTAACTGCGGCGGACGGATTCCTCGGTCTGGGCTGCGGCCAGGCGGCTGGCCTCCTCCCGGAGATCGCTCAGTTCGCCCAGGATCGCGGCCGTCCGGTCCCCCTGCGCCTGCAGCTCGGGTTGACTGACATAGTTCGCCAGCCGGTCGTACTCCCCCCGACGGTGCATGCCGAGGGCTCGGTCCACGAACTGCTTGTAGAGGACCAGATGCCGATCGAACTGGTCGAGCAGGGCCTGGGACCGATCATCGGAAGCGCGCTGGCGGACCTCGGCCAGGGCGCCCTGCAGTCGGACCTCGTGGTCGGCCAGGGTCCGCCAGGCCAGCTCGGCCTGGCCGGGTTCGCGGACCAGGGCCGCCTGCCGCAGGAGGCGCCCCATCTGGACCAGGTGGACCTCGGCCTCCCGGGCCCGGGACAGCGCCACCACGTCGACGCGGTAGGCTTCCTGCAGGCGGCTGTTCAGGGCGCGCAGGTTGGCCAGCCCATAGCCTCCGACGACCAGGGTCACCGCCACCAGGACGGACAGGCCCAGGGCCAGCTTCCTGGAGGTCCTCCACCGCTCGACGGCGTTCAGCAGGGTTCTCATCAGGAATCCTCCCCGACAGGGCTCGGGCACGCCCGCTGCGTGCTCGCGCATGGATTAAGTCCGTCCCGCCCGGGCGGATCCCTGCCGGAGGTCGCCGCCAGAATCGGAACGACGCGCGCGGGGGGTGGAGGGCCCCAGCCCGGATGCGCTATGCTGGCGCGGTGGACGCTGCACCGACCCCCCTCGAGCCCTCGGGCGGCACGCCGGGCCCGAAACCACCGCGGCGCCGGTCCGAGACCTTCCGCTCGCTGGCCAACCGCGAGTACCGGATGTTCTGGAGCGCCATGCTGGTCTCCAACGTGGGAACCTGGATGCAGCGGGTGGCCCAGGACTGGCTGGTCCTGGTCGTGCTCCAGGCCGGGGGGACCGCCCTGGGCATCACCACAGGCCTGCAGTTCCTGCCCTTCCTGATCCTCAGCCCGGCCGCCGGCATCCTGGCCGACCGTCTGCCCAAACGGCGCCTGCTGATCGCCACGAACGCGGTCATGGGACTCCTGGCCGTGGTCCTGGGGATCCTGGTGCTGACCGGAGCCGCCCGCGTCTGGCACGTCTACGTGCTGGCCCTGCTGCTGGGCGTGGCCTCCGCGCTGGACAACCCGGCCCGCCAGGCCTGGGTCTCGGAGATCGTGGGCCCCCAGGACGTGCCCAACGCCGTCGCGCTGAACAGCGTATCCTTCAACGGAGCGCGGATCGTCGGCCCCGGGGTGGCCGGCCTGCTGATCGCCGCCATGGGCACCGGACCGGTCTTCCTGCTCAACGCGCTGACCTTCGCCGCACCGGTCGTGGCCCTGCTGGCATCCCGGGAGCCCGCTCCGCCCGATCCGGGCCGGAACCGTCAGGTGGAGGACGGCCTGCGCGCCGGCCTGCGCTACGTCCGGGCCCGACGCGACCTGGTGGCGGTGTTGCTGACCGTCTTCGGCGTGGGCACCTTCGGGATGAACTTCCAGATGACCAACGCTCTGGTCTCGTCGCAGGTCTTCCACCGTGGCGTGGCAGAATACGGCCTGCTGGGCTCGATCATGGCCGTGGGATCCCTGACCGGAAGCCTGCTGGCCGCCCGCCGCGGTCGAACCGGGCCGGGCTTCGTCCTGGCAGCGGCCGCCGTCTTCGCCCTGGTCGAGATCGGCCTGGCCCTGATGCCCACCTGGTGGAGCTACGCCCTGGCCCTGGTCCCCGTGGGCATCGCGGCCCTGACCGTGATCACCGCGGCCAACACCTACGTGCAGACCTCGGTCGTTCCAGAGGTCCGCGGCCGGGTGCTCTCGCTGTACCTGATGCTCTTCATGGGCGGAGGTCCGATCGGCGCCCCCACCGTCGGCTGGATCGCCGAGACCTTCGGCGCCCGCTGGTCCCTCTTGGGAGGAGGCCTGCTGGTCCTGCTGTTCACCGGCGGAGCGGCCCTGATCCCGAGAAGATCGGAGGCCCCGATCCCGAGCAGCGGAACCTGCGACAGGGCGAGCCCATAGACCCCCTCCCGGCGCCATGCCTACGGCACCACGCGCTGCACCTCGGCGTAGGAGGTCAGTCCCCAGGCCACCCGCTCCAAGGCGGCCTGCCTCAGGGGCTGCAGGCGAGCCCGCTGGCGCAGGACCCGCAGGGGAGCCCGATCCAGGATGCCCTGGCGCAACTCGTCGTCCACCTCCAGCAACTCGGGGACCGCGGCCCGCCCCCGATAGCCCGAGCCCTGGCACTCGGAGCACCCCACCGCCTCCCAGCAGGGCGCCTCGGCCGGCAGGCCGACCTGGCGCCGCTCCTCGACCAGCGAACCCCCGGCAGGCACCTCGCGCCGGCAGGCGGGGCACAGCCGCCGGACCAGGCGCTGGTAGATGACCCCCTCCAGCGAGGCGGACAACAGATAGGCCTCCACGCCCATCTCCAGCAGGCGCGGGATCACACCCAGGCTGTCGCGAGCGTGCAGGGTCGACAACACCAGGTGCCCGCTCAGGCTGCACTGCACGGCGGCCGTGGCGGTCTCGGGGTCGCGGATCTCACCGACCAGGATCACCTCGGGATCCTGCCGCAGGATCGAGCGCAGGCCCGCGGCAAAGGTCATGCCGCGCTCGGGGTGGATCGGGCACTGGGTGAACTCCGGAACAGCCGTCTCGATCGGGTCCTCCAGGGTGACCACGTTGAGGTGGGCCCCCTGGCGCCCGAGGTGGGCGGCGTGGCGCCAGCGCAGGGCGGCGAAGAGCGTCGTGGTCTTGCCGCTGCCGGCGGGGCCGGTCGCCAGGACCAGACCCTGGGGGCGGTCCACCATCCGCTGCAGGCCCTCGACCTCCCGGGCGCCCAGGCCCAGCCGGCCCAGGTCCAGGCTGCGGCGGTCCGGTTGCAGGAAGCGCAGCACCGCCTTCTCACCGTAGTGGGTGGGAGCGATGGCCACACGCACCTCGGCCCCCCCGACCTGCATCCGCCCGTCCTGGGGCACCGACTTCTTGTAGGAGGCCAGGCGGGCCAGGTTCTTCAGGCCCACCAGCAGCCGGGCGTAGGCTTCCGGACCGATGTCCAGGCGGGGCGTCAGGACGCCGTCGCGGCGGATCAGCACCTCGACGCGCCCTTCCAGGGGGCGCAGGTGCAGGTCCGAGGCGCGCTCGTCCAGGGCCATGGACACCAGGGCGGCCACGGCGGGCCGGGCGTCGAAGGAGTCGGGAGGCGACAGGAGTTCCGACAGGTTCACCGGATCGCCCCGGCGCTGGCATAGAAGGGAGCCCAGAAGGCCACCAGTCCCAAGGCCACCAGCAGGCCCACGGCCAGCAGGGCCCAGGGTCCGGCCATGCGCAGCGCGTGCTCGGTGCGGCGCCGCACCGCCTCGTCCAGGTCGTCCGCAGAGTCCAGCATCAGGCAGGCCAACTCCTCGCGCTGGTCCCCCGAGGCCGCCGACCAGGCCAGGTGTGAGTCCAACAGGGGCGACTCGGCCAGGGCCTCGGCCAGGTTGGAGCCGCGCTCGACCCGCTCGGCCACGCGGTCCACCTCCTGGCGAACCCGGGGCATGCCGACCACCTCGGCAGCCCGGCGCAGGGCGGCGGGCAGGTCCACCCCGGCCGCCAGCAGGCAGCCCAGGGCCCGGGCCCACAGGGCCTGGTCGGCCACCTGGCGCAGGGGCCCGGCCCACGGCAGCCAGGTGACGACCGCCGCCGTCGCCGGCCCTTCGCGCAGGACCGCCAGGTTCAGGGCCAGCAGGGCCAGTCCCAGGGCCACGGGCACCAACCCGGAGCGCATCAGGGCCAGCACGGCCGGCGGGGGGGAATGGCCGGCCACCGTCGCCATGGGGATCAGCACCGCGGGCACGACCAGCGTCAGGAGCAGCAGCAGTTCCAGACCCAGGGCGTTGAGGACCAGCAGGGGGTGGAACAGGGCGTTGCGCACCCGCCGGCGCACGGAATCCGAGCGTTCCAGCCACTCGGAGAGACGGGCCACCAGGGATGCCGGCTGCTCGGACGCCTCGGCGGCCTCGACCATGGCCGCGTAGAAGGGGGAGAAGAGCCGCGGGTGGCGAGCGACGGCCTGGGCCAGGGTATCCCCCCGGGCCATCCCCTCGGCCACCGGGGTCAACCACGGGCAGGCCTGTCCCATGGCCTGGAGCCCCTCGGCCAGGGGATAGCCCAGGCGGGCCAGCAGGGCCAGTTGCCGGGTGGCATTCTGCAGATCGATGGGGGTGGGGCTCTGGCTCATGCCAGCGACCCGAAGGCCTGGTAGAGGGGCAGGAACCAGGCCAGGATCAGGAATCCGACCAGGAACCCGACGCCCAGCATGGCCAGGGGCTCGATCAGGGCCAGACCCCGCTGATAGGAGAGGTCGACCTCGCGCTGCAGCAGTCGCCCCACGCGGACCAGGTGCCCGGGCGGGAACTCGCGCCGCTCGGCCTCGCCCACCAACCAGGCGGCCGTGGGGGGGAGAATCCGCAAGGAGGGCGCTGCCGCCAGGCTGGAACCGGCGGCCACCTCAGCGGCCAGACGGCGGACGGCCCTCCCGAAGGCCGGCGAGGAGGTGGCCTCGGCGCACACCCCGAGGGCCTCATCCAACGGCAGGCGGCGGGCCAGCATGTCATCCAGCCACTCCAGGCAGGTGACCGTCTCCTGGCGGCGGACCCAGGCGCCCAGGACCGGCAGGCGCAACCGCCAGCCGTCCAGGCCCCAGCGGCCGGTCAGCAGGCTGTCCAGGGCCACCAGGGCCGTCAGGATGGCCAGCCACGAGCCAGGGCGGGCCAGCCACGCGCCCAGGGCCTGGGCCAACCGGGTCGCGGCGGGCAAGGCCAGGTGCGTCGCCCCGTGGATCTGGACCAGCCATGGCAGGACCAGGGCCAGCAGCGCCCCTCCCCCCAGGCCCAGCGCCAGCAGGAAGCGAGGATAGGCCAGGCCCGCCTGCATGGCCAGGCGCCGCCACTCGGCGGCTTCCAAGAGGTCGGCCACCCGTTGCAGGGCCCGGGGCAGATCGTCGGCCGACTCCCCCGCCTGGACGGCCCGGCGGAAGGGCTCGGGGACGGGGCAACCCTGCAGGGCTGCAGCCAGCGAGGAGCCCCCGCGCACCCGGCCCTCCAACCGCGCGAGCAGGTCGGCCGGACCCCGCGGGGCCCGCAGCCGCACCCGGCCCAGAGCCTCCAGCAGGGGGTATCCCAGGGTCAGCAGGGCGCCCAGATCGCGGCTGCAGCGGGCCAGTTGTCCGGGTGCGATCACGGCAGCAGGGCCTCCACGGTGATCTGGGTGATGGGCATCATGATGCCGGCCAGCATCACCAACAGGATGACTCCCATGGCGCAGGTCAGGCCGACCTCCAGCAGAAGCCGACGGCGGGCGCGCACCTGCTCGGCGACCTCCTCGAGGAACAGGCTGCAGGCCTCCAGGGCCTCGGCCAGGTTCCCGTCCCGTTCGCCCTGGCGCGCCATCCAGCGCACCTGGGCGGGGAAGAGATCCGGATGGGCCTCGAGCACGTCGGCCACCGTATCGCCGGGCCGGTCCCGAAGCGCCCGGCGATAGCGGGGATCGCTGGTGCCCAGGCGGGCCAGTTGCAGGACCTGCGACGCCGCCATCTCCAGGCGGCAGGCTGCGGCCAGGGCGGCCAGCACGGTGGCCTGGGCCTGCCGGGGACCGGTGGCCAGACGGTCCGCCAGGGCCCACAGCGGGTCCCGCAGGGCCCGGACCAGGCACAGCATGGCCACCAGGGCCGCCATGGGCAGCAACGCGGCCAGCAGCGGAGCCGCCAGGTAGCGGGCCGAGACCAGCAGGCGGGTGGCCAGGGGGAGCTCCCAGCCCATACCCTCGAAGAGCGAGCGGAAGGTCGGCAGGACGTAGACGCCCAGGAAGAGGGTGACCCCACCGGCCAGGGGCAGGAAGACCGAGCCCCGCACCAGGGCTTCCGCGGGAAGCAGGCCCTGGCGACCCTCCAGGCGGGCCAGGGCGCGCAGGGCCTGGGGCAGGCGCTCGAGGGCCTCCCCGGCGCCCAGCAGGTTCGGCCAGGACGGCGGGAAGGCCCCCGTGGCGGCCACCGCCTCCGAGAGGAGGGCCCCCTGGCCCAGGCCCCGGGCCACCTCGACCGCGGCGAAGGCCGTGCGTGAGCGGCTGGTCGCCAGGTTGCGGCGCATCTCGACACCCAGGCGGGCCATCGCCTCGTCCAGGGGCAGGCCCATCTCCAGCAGATCGGCCAGACCTTCGGCCAGGAGGTAGCGGTCGTCGGCGCCGGTCCGCGAGCGGATCCAGTCGTAGGCCAAGGGCAGGAGCAGACCCGCCCAGGCCATCAGGACCCCCAGGCGCCAGATGAGATGGCCCAGGAGAGCGGGGGCCTCGTGGTGGCGACCGTAGACCTGGGCCAGCACGATTCCCCCGACGGTCAGCGCCACCCCCATGGCAAAGGTCAGCACGGCCGGCCACAGGATCGGGTAGCCGACGCGCCTCATCGCACCGCCCTCACCACGGTGACCCGGGCCGACCGGAAGCTCCCCGTGCTGGTCACCGCCTGGTCCCGGACCTGCACGGTGAACCAGCCGCCTCCGTCCAGCGAGGGCGAAGTGAAGGTGTGCGGCGAGCGCCAGGCGCCCCTGCGCAGCATGGCCTGGGCGTAGTCGGCGCCCGAGACCGCCATCGCGGCGGCGGCCTGCTGGGCCTTGTGGTGGGCCAGGCGGGCCCGGACGGCCTCGAGTATGCCATGCCCGGCCAGGGTGAGGGTCAGGACCAGGGCGCTGAACCAGAGCACGGCGACCAGGGTGAGGCCGGGGGTTCTCCTCATCGGGGAGCCCCCACTTCCGGCCAGTCGAAGAAGAAGTGACGGGTCTGCGAGGGACCGCCCACGCGCAGCGGGGCCGGGAAGGCCAGGTGCAGGGTCAGGACTCCCTGACGCTGGGTCACGGTGAAGTCCAGCAGCGGGAGGGTCCGCCCGTCCAGGGTCAGGACCCCGTCCTGGAAGCGGGCCCGCCCGCCGTCGGCGAAGGAGAGCCCATGGTTGTCGGGGTCCACGCGCCAGGCCCCCGCCGCCGCCCGGCCCAGCAGGCGGTAGGCGGTGGCCTCGGCCTCGGCCTTCAGGTCGGCCTGCACCTGCAGGCTGCGGAACTCGCGGTAGGCCGAGGTGACCAGGTCCAGGAAGGGGGCCAGCAGCACCCCGGTCAGGGCCAGCACCAGCACCACCTCGATCAGGGTGAAGCCCCGCCTCATGGCTTCACCCTCAACAGGGTCAGGTCCATCCCGTGCGGGCCATAGACCTCCTGCAGGTGGAGCAGCTTGAAGTCCGAGGGTCGATCGGTGGGCTGCAGCCCCTCCGTCAGGAAGCGGCCCGACACCTGGTTGCGGACGCGCTGGCCCAGATAGTCGACCACCACCACCCGGCCCGCAGCCGAGGCCGGCAACTCCAGCGAGGCCCGCTCCGGGCCCAGGCGGGCGCGGAGCGGCTGCAGGGTGGGACCCGCGGCCAGATACACGCCGACCAGGTCGGCCACGGGGGTGTTGACCAGTTCCACCCGGTAGGGGGGCTGGGTCGGGACCGTATGGGCCTCGTTGCGATCCGGCAGGAAGAAGCGGTAGTCGGCCACCACGGTGCGGCCCGGGCCCACCGGCGAGCCGTCCAGGGTCCGCACCTTCAGGCTGCCCGGCACCAGGTGGGCCTGACTGACCGGAACCGTCCCGTCGGGCCGGACCCGGAGCACCTCCGGGGGCAGGCGGTCGAAGGGGGCCGCGCGCAGGAGGTCCTGCTGGTAACGGGCGTTGCGCAGGGCGAAGCGATAGTCGGTCTCGCGGACCAATCCCTGCACCGAGTTGTGGGCCGCCCGGGGGACGGCCAGGACCAGGGCCAGGATGGCGACCCCGATCATCAACTCGATCAGCGTGAAGGCGCGCTGTGACTGGCTCACGGCCCTCCCTTCCTGGCGGCAGGACTTCGCGACGCACCCGGCCGCTGCCTGCCGGACCCGACCCGACCCACGCGCCGACACCCCGCCGCGCGCTTGCCGGAATGGCAGGCCCTGACACCTCCTGGCAGGGCGACCCGGTAGGCTGAAGCGAATCCCAGATCCACGAATCGGGAGGCGAGCCCATTGGAAGACCTGATCCACAGACTGCTGACCCTGGCCCGGGAGGTCCCCGACTGCAGGGACTTCCTGTCCCGGGCGCGAGACCTCGCCCCTGCCGCCCAGCTCGAGGATCTGCTCGGCGCCGAGTTCCTGGGCCTGGAATCCTTCTTCCGATGGGCTCGGGAGGCGGCCTCCGAGCCGGGCCTGGTCGAGCACCCCCTGGCCCGACTGCTGCGCCAGCAGTGCCAGGACCTGGCCCTGGAGCTGGGCAACCTGGTCCTGCAACACGACACCCTGGTGCATGGCACCATCCCCGCCCTGGAGGCCGACTTCCTGGGCAAGGTCGGGGGACCCCGGGTACGCCTGCTGGAAATCCAGGTCGAGAACCGTCGCCTCAAGCGGCGGATCCAGGCCATCCAGGCCAGCCTCAACCGAGGCATGGAACCCGACCTGGAGGAGATCGAGAAGCAGTTGGAGGTCGAGTTCCAAATCTGGACGGACCAGATCCAGCAACAGCGCCGCGAGGTCGACAGGGCCCGCCAGGCCCTGGGCCACCTGCTCAAGCCGGAGGACGCCGGGCAGATCCGCTCGCTGTATCGCGAACTGGTCAAGCTGCTGCACCCCGACCTGAATCCCCCGACCCCCGAGCGCGCCCGGTTGTGGCTGCAGGTCCAGCAGGCCTACCAGACCACCGACCTTCCGGGCCTGCACATCCTGGCGGGCCTGGCCCGCCGCCTGGAGGACGTCGCGCCCTGGGACCAGACCACGGCCCTGGAGAACCTGCGCCAGCACAGGGACCACCTCAAGACCCAGGTCCAGACCCTGGCCGACCGCCTGCAGGCCCTGACGCAGAGCTTTCCCTGCGACCACGAGGACCGCCTGGCGGATCCCACCTGGGTCGCCGAGCAGAACCGCCAGACCTCCGAGCAGATCGAGCGGGAGCTGCACGCGCAGGCCGCCCTCCGGGCCCGGTTGCAGGCCCTGATGGAGCCCGACCGTGAGTGATTCCCTGGTCCCCCTGGACCCCAAGCACCTGGCCCTGCTGGGCGCCACCGGCAGCCAGGGCCTGAGCCTGCCCTTCTCGCGCGAGATCTTCCTGGTCGAGTGCCGCGTGGCCGGGACCTCGCACCTGGACCTGACCGACCTGGAAAGCGAACTGGCTCCCGGCGCCTGGATTGGCTGCCAGCGGGAGCCCGAGAACCCCCACGACGCCCTGGCCATCCGCCTCCTGGACGGCCAGGGCCGCAAACTGGGCTACGTCCCCCGCGAGCGCAACGAGGTGCTGGCCCGCCTGCTGGACGCCGGCAAGACCCTCTTCGGTCGCCTCGAGAGCAAGGAATGGAAGGGCCGCTGGCTGAAGCTGGAGATCCAGCTCTTCCTGCAGGATTGAGTCCCTTCGGACAGGAGGTGCGCCGCCGCCCCCGGACGCCTCCGGCACCCTTGAGGGTTCCCCCGAGCCGCACCGCCGGCCGGCCGCCACGATGTGCCGGCGGTCCCGGCAGGTGCCGCGCCCCCCTTCTTGAACAAGCGCCCATCTTCCGGGCCGCCGGCCCGGTTTCCAGCGGCCGTCAAGCGCCGTTCTGAAAGGAGAGATTCCGATGCCTCGTTGGAAAGTTGGGGGACTGGCAACCACCCTGCTCCTGGCGGCCATGCTGCAGACCGCTTGCACCCCGCCGGCCACCGGAGACGCCCCGCCTCCTCCCGCCACCCGCACCACCGCCGAGGCGAGGGTCCCTCCCGGGCCGGCCCCCGCCAATCCTCAGGAGGTTTCCGTGACCACCGATACCTACCGCGGGCTGAAGCCCTTCAAGGGAGTCCAGGCTCCCGCCCTCACCAAGGTCCAGACCGTCCGCTTCCAGACGGATGCCGGCGAGTTGCTGATCGAGGTCTACCCCGAGGCGGCTCCCAACGCAGCCCGGCGCTTCGTCGAGCTGGTCCAGGCCGGTTTCTACGACCAGACCCCCATCTTCCGCATCGTCCCCGGCTTCGTGGCCCAGTTCGGCATCAACTGGCGGCCCGGCATGCGGGAGTGGAAGGAAAAGAACTTCAACGACGATCCCAGCCTCTTCGAGCTGGGTCCGGCCACCCTGGCCTTCGCCAAGGCGGGTCCCAACACGAACTCCACCCAGGTCTTCATCAACTACGGTGAGAACAGCCAACTGAAGGCCCAGGGCTTCTCGACCTTCGCCCGCGTGGTCAAGGGCTTCGAGAGCACGCAGGGCTTCAAGCGGGTCGGCGACCCCAGCATGGGCCTGGACCAGGGCATGCGCTGGACCAACGGCGAGCAGTACCTGAGCGGCCTGCCAGCCAACCAGAAGCCGACCATGATCGTCAAGGCCGTCGTGGTCCAGTAGTCTCGGCCACACCGCCGATCCGATACAATCCACCGGGCGGCTCGGGAGTCTTCCCAGAGCCAACACAATCCACCGGGCGGCTCGGGAGTCTTCCCAGACTCCCGGGCCGCCCTCATTGCCGGGCCGCCCTCAGTGTACAGGCCCCGGCCGCTGAGCCTCCCGACGATCCCCAGCGCTCGCCAGGCGCCCTCAGAAGTCCCAGAACCCCTGGAACCACAGGCGCAACTGGCCATAGTCGTCGAAGGCCACCCGGGTCAGGAGATGCCTCTGGAAGCGCCACTCCAGGCCGTAGAGGTTCTCCTCCCGCCCCTGGTTGCCCCCCACCCGCATGACCCGGGTCAGCGTCAACAGGAAGCGGTCCTGGTCGTCCAGCGCCTTGGCCATCTTCATGGCGTAGCTGAACGGCGGCAGGAACTCGAAGCTGAAGTCGGTCAGGAACAGCATCCGGCCGATCTCGCGGGTCAGCGGAGCGGCCAGGAACTGGGCGGCCAGCACCAATCCCTGACCGGTGACGAAGTTGCCCGTCTGGGCCAGATCGGTGCGCACCGACTCGGGGCCCGAGGCGCCCGGAAGGTAGCCCAGGCCCCCCACGGCCAGCAGCTTGTGCACCTCGGCCTCCGGAAGCGGAGGGTTGGAGACGAAGCTCAGGCGCAGGTCGGGGAAGGTCCCGTTGACGAAGGCCGTGACCTGGTAGCCAGCCACCTCGGCCTCGGCCTCGACGTTTTCCAGGGTGGGCATCCGACTGGACTGGAAGGTGGCCTGACCCTGGTGGACCCGGAAGCTGACGTTGTAGAAGGGAACCGACAGGACTCCCCGGGACAGGTCCACCGTGCCGGCCAGCACGGGTTCCGAGGTCTGGTCGTGGGGCAGCACCCACAGTTCACCCTGGACCCGGATTCGCGAACCCAGGGCGTGGACCCAGACGTCGTCGCCCAGGTTCAGGCGGATCCGATAGTCCACCGGCAGGCGCCCCCCCCCCTGGGTGGCCTGAGCCCCCCCCAGACCGGATAGGGGCAGGCTCATGTCCCCCCGGTGCACGTTCACGTCTCCGCTGATCACGGGAGCCAGCGTGGTGCCCGGTCGGCCCTCGACCCGGCCCGGCCGGGCCCTCAGTTCCAGATCCACGTCGGCCAGCCCGTCGAAGAGGTCTCCCCAGCGCAGGGGCAACTCCCGGCCATCCAGCGAGACCGCCACGTAGGTCGGCTCGATGCCCGCCATCTCGGCCTTCCCCTGCACCGTGAAGGGCTGCCCGCCCAGCTTCCCCTGGAAGGTCTGGATGGCCAGGCGCGAGAGGCGCTCTTCCGGCGTGATGAAGCCCGGAGTCGGCTCGGCCTCCTCGGCCTGGATCTCCTCGAAGACGGTGCGGATCCGGAGGTCGGTCAGGGTGCCCAACTGGTCGTGGACCACCTTGCCGTTCTCGATGTCCAGGCGTCCCTCCAGGGTGGGCCGCGCCGGCGTCCCCGAGAAGGCCAGTTCGCCTTCCAGGCGGCCGGCCGTGGCCGAGACGCCGGGGATGAAGTCGTCGATCAGCCGCAGCCCCGTGTCGTTCAACCGCGCCAGGAACTTCATCTCGCCCCACTGGGGGATCCGCAACCTGGACCAGGCCGGGGCCAGGCGACCGTCGGGCAGGGCGGGCCCCGCCTGCGCCCGGAAGGGCAGGTTCCCGGAAAGCTCGACCGTCTGCTCGGGATTGCGTTGGCTTCCCAGGAAGAGACGGACGGGCCCTCCGTCCGGACCTGCCAGGCGCACCTCGTATCCGCCCTGGTCGTCCGTCCGCCCACCCTCCAGACCCCCCTCCAGGGCGGCCACCTGAAGCGGGCCCAGGTGGGCGTCGGCCATGCGCACGGCGACGTTGAACTCGGGCGCGACCAGGGGTCCGTGGCCCGACATCCGGAGCTCCTCGATCCGGCCCAACGACTCCAGGCCGGGTAGAAGGAAGCCCAGATCCGAGAAGGGGACCGAGCTGGCACTGAACTCCAGCCGGTTGACCCCCTCCTTCACGGCCTCGGGGGAACCCGTCAGCACCAGGTCCGCCTGACCCTCCACCCAACCGCGGGCCGCACCCTCCGCGGCCTGGTGGGGCTCCATCCGGAAGGGTTCCAGGACGAGGTGACCCGACCCGCCCGCGCGCCGGTAGGCCAGCTCCATGCCTCCCTCCAGGGCCAGGCCGCTCCACGAGGCGTCCTGACCCTGACCGACCTGCATCTCGCGCACAGAGAGCCGATAGGAGGGCAGTCCCGGCAGGGCCTCCGGGCCGTGGTCGCGGTGCCACTGCCCCAGCAGCTCCAGATCACCGCTGAAGGTGAAACGGCGATCCGTCGAGGGCAGGCCCGCCAGGAGCCTCAGGAGGTCTCCCTGCAGGTCCCGGGCCGAGACCCGGAAGGGTTGCCCGGCGTGACCGAAGACCGGGCCTCCCGGGCCGGCGAACCAGGCCCCGAGGCCCTCGGGGCGATCCAAGGTGAAGTCCACCGAACCGCGGGCAGACAGGCCCGACTCCTGGCTGTGGCCCGCCTGGCGGGCCACGATTTCGGCGGCTCCCTCGGGGATTTCCAGGCTCAGCCGGTCCCGGCCCAGGCCCACCCGGATCCCGACGCCGGGCCCGGTTCGCAGCGAACCGCCCGGGGAGGCTTCCAGCCCTCCCAGGCGCACGCGCGGGAACTCGACGGGGACGGGCTCGGCTCCCCAGACCATGTCCCGCCCTTCGAAGCCCAGGTAGACCTCGGGTTCCCGCTGCCCGACCTGCAGCAGCGCGGCCATCCTCCCCGAGCCTCCCAGGCGGGTGAAGGGAGGCCCCAGGTAGTGGAAGTGGTCCATGGGGAAGTTGTCGGTCCACAGGTTGGCCGTCCACTCCCCCGCCGCGTTGCGCCCGCCGGCCCCCTGGGCACGCAGCGAGCCGGAGACCAGGTTCAGGTCCTCCAGGACCAGCTCACCCCGATGCCGCGAGATCCGGGCGGACAGGCTGTCCACCGGCACCGGGTAGCCGGCGACCTCCAGGAATCCGTCGCGCAGGGCCAGGCTGCCGCTCATCTCCAGGCTGTGCAGGAAGTCGCCGTCCAGGACCCCGCGCACCCGGAAGTCCCGGGCCTCCAGCCAGCCCGTCACGAGGCCCCTGGGGAAGGTAGCGGCCGCCGGAGCGAAGGCCAGCGCGTCGGCCACCTCCCAACCCCGACCCGTCAGGCCCAGATCCACGGCCGACCCGTCCAGGGTCCCCGCCAGGGTGAAGAGCCCGGTCGGAGCCTCGGGGCTCCAGCGGCCGGCCTGCAACTGCTCGACCGAGGGAAGCCCGGGGTCGAAGGGATTGCGCGACACGACCACGGGCTCCAGATGCAGGGTCCCCATCCGTCCCCCCAGGTTGGGCCCCATCCGCAACCGACCCACCGCGCTGAAGACCTGGGGTTGCCGCGTGGCCTGCCGACTTCCCGTCAGCAGCCAGGGAGCCTCGAAGGAGGAACCCGCGCCCAGACGGGGCAGACCCTGGTCGCTGCTCAGCGACCCCGACGAGTGGGCCCAGCCGGCCCTCAGATTCAGGTTCGCCGCCAGGCGCCCCGCCTCGGGCAGCCACGGTTGGCGGGAGAGCCAGCCCAGGTCGACGCCGCGGACCGCGTACTCGAGCTGATACTCCGGGGGCAGGCCCAGGCGCCAGGAACCGCTGATCCGGGCCGAGCCCTCCTCGGGAAGGGGCGGACGCGAGCGGCTCTCGGGCGCCAGATCGGCGGCCAGGTCAGGACCGAACCAGGGCAGCGCGTGCCCCTGCCAGCCCGTCGGCGCCGAGGTCAGACGCCGGCGCCTGTCATACTCCCAACGGACGAGGTTCTCTCCCAGGGTGACCTGGGGGCCCTGGATCCGCCCCTCGCCCAGGGCGATCAGCCGGTTGCCGCGCAGGCCGGTCACCTCGGAGGTCACGAGCTCTCCCTGGTAGGCGAAGTTGTAGTCCTCCAGTCTCCCCCAGGCCCCCAGCCGACCCGTCACCGCCCCGTCGAGGTCCAGGTTCGAAGTCAGGCGACGCCGGGCCAGGGGAAGACCGTCGAACCAGGCCACGGCTCCCATCCCCTGGGGGCCCGTGAAACCGTGGCCTGCCAGACGGTAGGCCCCATGCCCCTCCCCCCCGGACGCGGTCACGGCCGCCGACAACCAGTGGGGTTGCCCCCGTCCGGCGTTTGCCCAACTGAACAGATAGTCACCCGACCCGGCCAGGAACACCGGCAGCGGGCGATCCAGCACCGAGACCACCGCGGACAGGTCCGCGCCCCGGCCAGCGGCCACCAGGTTCGAGGAGCCTCCGCCCAGGCCGATCCAGCCGGCGGCCTGGAGGCTGCCACCGGCCAGGTCGCCCTTCATTCCCGGGATCAGCAGTTGCAGATCCTGCACCCCGACGGCCCCCGAAAGGTTCCCGATTTCCAGCCCGTTCAGGCGCAGCTCGGTCCCCTCGCTGAGGCCCAGGGCCGACAGGGCTTCCAGGTCCGTGGGCCTCCCCTCCACCTGGAAGCGACCGCGGATCCGCCCCCCGAGGTCTCCCAGACCACCCAGGTGCACACGCGGGATCTCGAAGCCGGACGTCGTGACGATGGCCGACAACCGGGGATCCCGCAGGTCGTAGAGGGCGTAGGGGACCCGCAGTTCGGAGCCGTCGCGGCCCGACACGCCGCCTTGCAGCACAAGGTCGCCGTCGTGATAGAGGAAGCGGCCCGAGACCCGGTCGATCGGACCGGCTGCCCCGGTAAAGCCGTAGACCGCGGGAGTGCCGCCCAGGACCACCGGATGTCGGGGTGAGCCCAGGATCGACAGATCGAAGGAGCCGATCTCGCCGCCCACCGGGCTGATCCCCACCAGGGAGTTCCCCTCCCCGCTGAGGCTCAGGGCCATCCCCAACTCCTCCCCCAGGATCACCAGACCCTCCCCCTGGACCTCCCCCTGACCGGCCTCGGCCCGCAGGTTCTCCAGGGTCAGCAGGTTCCCATCCAGCCGACCGCGGGCCTCGACTCCCCGCAGTTGCTGACCCTGTACCGTCAGGCTGGCCGCCCGCAGGTGCGCCCGCGTATGCAGCGAGGCCAGGCCCCCGGTCAGGGCCACCTCCAGCCGGCCCTGGCCCTCGACGGGCAGGTCTCGCTGGAGCAGGGTGGCCAGCGGGCCCGAGCGCAGGCGGGGTACGACCACCAGCAGGTCGACCTGGGACTGGGGAGGCAGCAGCAACTGACCGCGCGCCTCGGCCCCCATCCCCGCCAGGTTGGCCCGGGCCTCCTGAAGCGTCAGGACGCCGGTGACCAGGCTCAGCGCCGCCCGGATCTGGCGGACCGGCACCGGCAGTCCGGCCACCCGGGCCACGCCTCGGGTCAGCTCCACCCGGCCTCCATAGCCGACGCTTCCCAGGAACTGCTTCCAATCAGAATGGTCGCAACGGGCCCACAGCGCGCCTTCCAGCCGGCCGGCGTGCACCGAGACGGCACGCGGCAGCAGGGGGTGCTCGGCCAGGCGCTTGAGATCCAGCCCCTGGAATGCCAGTTCCAGGTTGAACCTGGGCTCGACCGGATGCAGGGTCCCCGCCAGCGTCACCCGCCCGCTCCCCTCCTGCACGGGGACGCCGGTCCAGCGGATGCGGGCCGCGCGGCCCCGCTCCAGGGCCAGTTCGCCGGCCCAGTCCCCCAACTGGTAGAGGAAGCCCGGCCCTCGGGCGTCCTGGAAGAAGAGGCTGCCCTGGCGGATCCGCACCGTCGCGGTGCAATCCTGCAGGATCGGGCGCGCTCCCGCGCGGTGCGGGGGCTTGAGGCGCGCCAGGTTGAGCGTCCCGTCGGCCGCGACCTCGACCCGGAAGTCGGGTTGCTCCAGGTCCAGGTCTCCCAGGACGGCGAGGAGGTGGCGCTGCCGGACCAGGCGCAGGGGGTGCAGCGCCAGGGTGCCCCGGGGCACCCGCAGGACGGGCCGGGCATCGGGCCCTTCCAGAACCAGATCCTCGAAGCGCAGGCCGGAAACCGTCGGACGGACGTGGCCCACCCTCAGGGTCCCCTGGAAGCTGCGGCTGACCCGTTCCAGGATCCGGTCGACCAGGGGATCCAGGGCCCACAGCAGACACAGCAGGACCCCGGCGCAGACCACCGAGAGGCAGCCCGCGCGCTTCAGGAACGTCCGTGTCTTCGTAGAGGGCACCCTTGTTGTGTCCATCCGACGCCTGGAGGGCTGCCCCAGGCTGCCGATCCCTTCCTGGTCGCGTGTCCCGATTCACCTGGCGCTCGGGGCCCGGCCCCACCCGGATCCGGGTTCCTCGCCCACCAACCCGGTCCTTCCGGCGAACCGCCAGCGCCAGGTGGCGCGGTCCCCCGACCATGGGAGCCTGCCCATCAGACCGGCGGCGCCGGCTCAGAGTTCCTTGGGATCCGCCAGTCCCGTACCCAGGGCTACGCAGGTGATCGGGTCCTCGGCGACGCGCACGGGCACGCCGGTGGCCTGGTGCAGGACCTCGTCCATGCCGGCCAGCAGGGCCCCGCCCCCGGTCAGCACGATCCCCCGATCCAGAAGGTCGGCGGCCAGCTCCGGAGGCGTCCGTTCCAGGACCCCCCGGACGGCTTCCAGGATCGAGGAGATCGGTTCCAGCAGGGCCTCCCGGACCTCGACCGAGCCGACCACGACCGTGCGGGGCAGGCCGTTGACCAGGTCCCTCCCGCTGACCTCCATCCGCCTCTCGGTGGCCTGCGGCACGGCCGAGCCCAACTCGATCTTCAGGGCCTCCGCGGTGCGCTCGCCGACCATCAGGTTGTACTGGCGCCGCAACATCCGGGCGATGGCCTCGTCGCAACGGTCCCCGGCCACCCGGATCGACTCGCTCAGGACCGTGGCCCCCATGGACAGGACGGCGATGTCCGTGGTCCCCCCCCCCAGGTCGACCACCATGGTGCCCCCGGGTCGGGTCATGTCGATGCCTGCTCCCAGGGCGGCGGCCAGGGGCTCTTCGATCAGCCAGGCCCGCGAGGCCCCGGCCGCCAGGGCCGCCTCGCGAACGGCCCGGCGTTCGACGCTGGTGACGCCGGCCGGGACGCACAGGGTGACCGTCGGCCTGCGCAGGCGCGAGACCTTGCGCAGGAAGTAGCGCAACACGGTCAGGGTGACCTGGTAGTTGGCGATCACGCCGTCGCGCAGGGGCCGGACGGCCACGATGTGGGAGGGTGTCTTGCCCAGCATCTCCAGGGCGGTGGTCCCGACGGCCAGCACCTTCCCCGCGTTGCGGTCCAAGGCCACCACCGAGGGCTCGCGGGCCACCAGACCCCGGCCCTTGACGTAGAGCAGGATGTTCGCGGTGCCCAGGTCGATGCCGACGTGCGGGACGAACACGGGATCAGCCGACGATCTGCTTGAGCGGTTCCTCGACGCGCCGGATCCGGGCGCCCAGGATCCGCAGACGCTCTTCGAGGTTCTGGTAGCCCCGGTCGATGTACTCCACCCCCGAGATCACCGTCTCGCCCTCGGCGGCCAGGCCGGCCAGCACCAGGGCTCCTCCGGCGCGGATGTCGGGGGCGTCCACGGGGGCCGCCGTCAGGCGCGGCACTCCCCGGATCACCACGTTCCGGTCGGAGACCCGCAGGTCGGCCCCCAGGCGGACCATCTCCATGGCGTACATGAAGCGCCCCTCGAAGATCGTCTCCTGCAGGACGCTGGTGCCTTCCGCCAGGGCCAGCATGGCCACGATGGGGGGATGCAGGTCCGTGGGGAAGCCGGGGAAGGGGGCCGTGGCGATCTCCAGCGGCAGGATCGGACGCCGCCCCTGGACGCGGATGGAGTTCCCCTGGACGGTGACCTCCTGCCCGGCCCGGGTCAGGCTCTCCAGCAGCGACTCGACCAGCCAGGGCTCGAACTCGTCCAGCGTCACGTCGCCCCCGGTCACCGCGGCGGCCAGGAGGTACGTCCCCCCCTCGATCCGGTCCGAGATGATCGAGTGCTGCGTCCCGTGCAGTTCCGGCACCCCCTCGACGCGGATGGTGGCCGTCCCGTGGCCCTCGATCCGGGCGCCCATCTTGATCAACAGGTTGGCCAGGTCCACGATCTCGGGCTCCTGGGCGCAGTTCTCCAGGACCGTCACCCCTTCGGCCAGGGTGGCCGCCATCAGGGTGTTCTTGGTAGCGCCCACGGTGACCTTGGGGAAGAGCACATGGGCTCCCTGCAGGCGACTGGCCTTGGCCTTCACGAAGCCGTGCTCGGAGCTGACCTGGGCCCCCAGGCGCCGGAACGCGTCCAGGTGCATGTTCACCGGACGGGGCCCCAGCTTGCAGCCGCCGGGCAACGAGACCTGGGCCTCCCCGTGGCGGGCCAGCAGGGGCCCGGCGATGTCGAAGGAGGCGTTCATCCGGCGGACCAGGTCGTCGGGAGCGGTGGTCGTGGTCAGGGTCGAGGAGTCCAGGACCATGCGACCGTTGCCGTTGAACTCGACCTTCACGCCCATCTGGCGCAGGATGTCCGCCATCACCCAGACGTCGGCGATGGTGGGGATCCGGTCCAGGATCACCTGGTCGCGAGTCAGCAGGGATGCCGCGATGATCGGCAGGGCCGCGTTCTTCGCGCCACTGGCCTCCAGGCGGCCCTGCAGGGGGCGGCCGCCCTCTAGCAGCAGTCTAGCCATGCTCTACCTCTTCCTGACCATGAACTTGAACTCGGACCCTATTCCCAGTCCGCCACCCTCTGGCGCGCCCTGGCCAGCAGGCGTTGGAGCCGCAGCGTCTCCCTGTGGGCCGGCGCGGCCGTGGCCCACTGCCGGTCGAGATCCTCGACCGTCCGGGTGACGGCACCCGACTCCAGATCCTCGGGCCGGTCGGCCGACTCGACCAGGACCACCACGCGGTTCTCGGCCACCGTCACGAAACCTTCGCCGACGGCCAGGGGATGGTCGCGGTCCAGGACTCGGTAGACCGCCACTCCCGGCTCGAGCATGGCCAGCAGCGGGGTGTGGTTGGCCATGATGCCCATCTCGCCCAGGAGGCTGGGAAGGCGCACCCAGGTCGCCTGCCCCTCGAACTTCAGTTCTTGGGGCGTGAGGATCTCCAGGTGAAAGTTCTGCTCGCCCATGTCCAAACGTCTCCCGTCCGGTCCACCCGTCGGACCCCGGTCCGAACCGCGTCGGAACTGCAGGTCCGACTAGCCGCGCGCCCCGACCTCGACGCCCATCTTCTCGGCCTGGGCCAGGGCGTCTTCCAGGCCTCCGACCATGTAGAAGGCCTGCTCGGGCAGGTGGTCCAGGTGCCCCTGGGCCATCTCCTTGAAGGCCTTCACCGTCTGGGCCAGGGGCACGAACCTGCCCTTGCGGCCGGTGAAGGTCTCGGCCACCGCGAAGGGCTGCGAGAAGAAGCGCTGCAGGCGCCGGGCCCGACCCACCACGACCCGATCCTCGTCGGACAACTCCTCGACGCCCAGGATCGCGATGATGTCCTGCAGATCCTTGTAGCGTTGCAGCATCTCCTGGACCTGCCGGGCCACGGCGTAGTGCTCGTCGCCCAGGAAGCGCGGTTCCAGCAGGCGCGAGGTGGAAGCCAGGGGATCCACCGCCGGGAAGATGCCCTGCTCGACGATCGCCCGCGACAGGACCGTCGTGGCGTCCAGATGGGTGAAGGAGGTGGCCACGGCCGGGTCGGTGATGTCGTCGGCCGGGACGTAGATGGCCTGGACCGCGGTGATCGAACCCTTGCGGGTGGTGGTGATCCGCTCCTGCAGTTGCCCCATCTCGGTGGACAGCGTCGGCTGGTAGCCGACCGCCGAGGGCATGCGACCCAGCAGCGCCGAGACCTCCGAGCCCGCCAGCACGAAGCGGCAGACGCTGCCGATGAAGAGCAGGACGGCCTGCCCCCCGACGTCCCGGAAGTACC
>CAZQPM010000026.1:0-21093 GCA_964595195.1 uncultured Burkholderiales bacterium
CCCGGGGCAGTGGAAGGACGCGGACGCCTTCCTGGGGAACCTGCGGCGCCTCTCTTACTTCGGCTCGTTCGTCTTCGAGTTCCCCGGACACACACCGGAGCTCTATCGGCAGGTGGCCGGCCACGACGGTCACGCCTCCCTGGTGGCCTGCCTGCAGAAGGCCCTGGCCTCGGCCTTCGAGGTCAACACGCGCACCCTGATCACGCGCTTCAACTACGACCGGGTGATGGACCTGGCCGAGGAGGCCTTCCGCCTGGGTGCCCACTACGCCGTCTTCAACCGCTTCGTCGGCCCCGACACCTCGCCCCTGGCCCCCACCGAGGAACAGTTGCTGCAGGCCCTGCAGAGCATCCACGACATGCGCCTCTTCGGCTACAACGTGTCCCTGGGCAACTGCGTCCCCAACTGCTTCCACCTGTCGGATTCCTATGGGTGCATGGGGGGGATCCTGTCCGGATCGGTGGACCCCCGCGGGCAACTGGTGCCCTGCTCGTGTTCCAGGGTTCCCGCGGGCAGCCTCTTGACCTCAGGGGTGACCGAGGTCTGGCGCTCCGAGCGCATGAAGCAGTGGCGGGAGGCCATCCCCGTGGCCTGCCAGCAGTGCTCGCGCCTGAGCTACTGCCCCGGCGGTTGCCGGGCGGCCGTCGAGCACCTCTGCTGTCCGCACGATCCCCTGATCCGGGGCTCCCTGCCCCCCGAAGAGCAGACGCTGCACGAGGTGACCCTGGAGGAGGACCTCTGCCCGGTTCCCCGCTACGCGGTGCGCACCGAGGACTTCGGGTGGGCCCTGGTCCGGGGCAACCAGGTAATCCCCGTCAGCCACAAGGCCGGGGCGATCCTCGAGACCTTCGACGGGCAGACCGACCTGGGCGAGATCGAGCGCCGCTTCGGCGCTGCGGCCCTGTCCTTCATCTACTCGCTGTACGTGCGCAGCTTCGTCGAGTTCCGGCCAGCCGGGGCGGCTCAGTCCTCCGAGTAGCCTCCGGGCGCGGGCGAGGCCGGGGGGAACAGGGCTGCGCGGGGGTGGAAGCCGCTGTCGACCACCACCTGCTCCAGGTTCTGGCGGTCGAAGGGGCGCACCGGCAGGATCAGCGTGGGCACCGAACCCTGGCGCACCACCTGGTGGCCCGGCACCTGGACCTCCGGCTGCCGGCCCTGGGCCAGGGCCACCGCCACCTCGGCGGCCCCGTGGGCCAGGGGAGCGATCTCCTTCAGGACATCCATCCCCTGCAGGCCCTGGGCCACGAACTGGCAGTTGGCCAGATCGGCGTCGGCCCCAGCCAGGTAGACCCGGCCCGACCGACCGGCCTGCTTCAGGGCGGCCAGGGCGCCCCGGGCCAGGGTCGAGTTGTTGGCCAGGATGGCGGCCAGGTCGGGGTGGTCCCGCAGCAGCCGGCTGGTGCTGGCCAGGGCCTCGTCGGGAATCCAGTGGGCGTGGGGCACGATCCCGACCACCCGTATTCCGGGAGCCTTCTTGAGGACCTCGAGGTTGCCCCGGGTGATCGTCTCGGCCACCGGGTTGCCCGCGGTGCCCTGCAGGATCGCCACCTGGCCTCCGCGGGCCCCCAGGGCGCGCACGGCGTACTCGGCCTGGGCCCGACCCACGGCCAGCGAGTCATGCACCACCGCCCAGTCGTAGGGCACCCCAGGAAGAACCCGGTCGTAGGCGACCACGGGAACCCGGGCGCGGTGGGCCAGGTCGACCACCTGGGCGGCGGCGCGGGCGTCCACGGCGTGCAGGACCAGGACCCGGGCGCCGTCAGCCAGCAGCCTGCGAGCCTGCTCGACCTGTTGGCCCGAGTCCCCCCGGGCCGACTCGAAGGTCACCTGGGCCCCCAGCTCCCGGGCGTGCTGGGCGAAGGCCGCGCGGTCCTTGTGGTAGCGCTCCTTCTCCAGGGAGGTCAGCAGGAAGCCGACCCGGATCGGGGCCGGGACCACGGTGTCCCGGGCGCACCCCAGGCATAGGGCGACGAGCACGAGGAGACTGAGGAACCTGGTCATCGTCGGGATCTTCCAGGTCCGGCGGCTGCATCCCTACAGGGGGCCAGGGCGAACCGGCCCCTCGGGGGGTCAGGCCCGGGGGGGAGCCAGGTGGACCGAGAACCTCGCGGCCGGCGCCACGTGCTCCAGCAGGAAGCGGGTGGCACCGAGCTGGCTGATCGTGGCGTCCTCGGCCTCGACCAGGACGGCCTCGGCCACCTCACCGAAGTCCCGGCCGGCCGCCACCATCTGGATCAGCGCCGATTGCAGGGGCGACAGGCTGGGGTTGAAGGCGACGTTCTCAGCGTAGGTCCCGGTGAAGACCGTGCCGTCAGCGGTGCGCAGGGCCACTCCCGACGGGTTCTTCGAGTAGGGGGCGTAGGACCTGTTGGCCGCCTGACAGGCCTGGTGGGCCAGGGGCGGGGCCGCGTCGGGCAGGTGCAGGGGGGCAGCCGTCTGGGCCAGCAGGCCGGCCTCGATCCCCAGGTCGCCGGGGCCGAAGGGCCGGGGCAGCAACTCATGCAAAGGGATCGGTTCCTTGCCGGAGATCAGCACCGTCAGGCCCTGGCCGCCGTCCAACTCGTTGAGGAACTGGCGGCAGTGCCCGCAGGGTTCGGCCGAGACGGCCAGGGCCTCGAGGCCCTTCTCGCCGTGGGCCATGGCGTTGGCCGTCACGAATTGTTCGGCGTGCACGGTCTGGTTCAGGGCCTGCCGGTCGAACTCCAGGTTCACGCCCAGGTACAGGTCGCCGCTGCGCCCCAGGCCCACGGCCCCGACCTGATAGTCGGAGACCGGGGTGCGGGCGTGGGGGCGGGCCACGGGGATCAGTTCCATCATCAACTGCTGCTTGGACACGCCCAGCGTGCCGGCCAGGCGTTCGGCGTCCGCGGCGGGGATGTGGAAGGGGTTCGCGGGAAGAAGGTTTCTCAGATTATCAGTCATCTCACCTGATGGGGCCGGAGGCCCGCGGGTGGGTGCGTCCTCCAGCGATCGATCGGGCCACCGGGGCGGCCAGATGGGGATGGGTGGGACCAGCAGCCAGCAGGTTGCCGATCCGGATGGAGCCCCCCACGGGGAAGGAGAACACCTCCCAGTCAGGTTTCGGACCATGGTGCTTCCGCGCCCGGAGCCCTCCTCCTGCGAAGGGACCCCAATTTCGGTATCCTGCCGGATCCGGCAGGCGCCCGGGGGGCAAATCGCAAAGAGACGACCCATGAGAACCGTTGCCATGCTCCTCGCCGGCGGGGAGGGGTCGCGCCTGACCGTCCTCTCCGAGAAGCGGGCCAAGCCCGCGGTCCCCTTCGCCGGGAAGTTCCGCATCATCGACTTCACCCTCTCCAACTGCGTCAACAGCGGCATCTACACCGTCGGGGTGCTGACCCAGTACCGGCCGCACAGCCTGGCCGACCACATCGGCATCGGCAAGCCCTGGAACCTGGATCGGGCCCGCGGCGGGGTGCGGATCCTGCCCCCCTACCAGGAGCGCGGGGGTCAGCACTGGTACGCCGGAACGGCGGACGCCATCTACCAGAACATGGGGTTCCTGCGGGACAACCAGGCCGACCTGGTCTTGATCCTGTCGGGCGACCACATCTACAAGATGGACTACGCCCCGATGATCCAGGCCCACCTGGACCGCCAGGCCGACCTGACGGTGGCGGTGATGCCCGTCCCCTTGGAGGAGACCCACCGCTTCGGGATCATGGTGGTGGACGGCGAGGGCCGCATCACCGAGTTCTACGAGAAGCCCAAGGAGCGTGACAAGGGCAACCTGGCCTCGATGGGCATCTACGTCTTCAGTGCAGCGGCCCTGGAGAGACGCCTGAATGAGGACCCTGGGGTGCGGGTGGACTTCGGCAAGGACATCATCCCCGCCATGGTCAACGGGGGAGACCGGGTGATGAGCTATCGCTTCGAGGGATACTGGGTGGACGTGGGGACCATCGATTCCTACTGGGCCACCAACCTCGAGCTCTTGGGGCCGAAGCCGGGTCTGGACCTCTACAGCCCCGAGCTGCCGATCCTGACCCGCTCGGAGGAGCGCCCGGCCGTGAAGGTGGGCCCCCAGGGACGCATCTCCAACAGTCTGGTTTCCAACGGTTGCGTGATCCGGGGCACCGTCATCAACAGCGTGCTGAGCCCCGGGGTCCAGGTCAGCCCGGGCGCTGTGGTGCAGGACAGCGTGGTGATGAACGATACCTGGATCGGCCCGGGGGCGCGCCTGGACCGGGTGGTGGTCGACAAGCAGGTGGTGGTCGGCGGCGGCGTGGTCCTGGGCACCGGCGACTGCAGCGTCGCCAACGCCCTGAGTCCCGACAAGATCTACGCGGGGATCAGCGTGGTCGGCAAGAGCGCGATCATCCCCGACGGGGCCGTGGTCGGCCGCAACGTCCTGATCGGGATGGAGCGCGACGAGACCCACTTCCCCTCGGATCGCCTGGTGGCCGACGGCCAGACCATCTAGATCCGTCTCTTAGCGGAGGAGTATTCATGCCCAAAGCATTCGCAATGATCATGGCGGGAGGCAGCGGTCCGGCGCTGAGCGTCCTGACCGAGGTGCGCGCCGAGTCGGCGGTCAGCTTCGCCGGCAAGTTCCGTTTGATCGACTTCCCGCTGTCCAACTGCGTCAATTCCGACATCTACAACGTGGCCGTCCTGACGCAGTATCGGCCGCATACCCTGAACGCCCACATCGGCACGGGGACCCCCTGGGACCTGGATCTGACCAGCGGCGGCATGCACCTGCTGCAGCCCTACCGCGGCGGGCCCTACGGGGACTGGCAGACGGGCACGGCCGACGCGGTCCGGCGCAACCTGGACTTCGTCATGGACCAGACCGAGGACCACGTCCTGATCCTGGCCGGGGATCACATCTACCTGATGGACTACCGCCCGATGCTGCGCCAGCACATCGCCAACGGGGCCGACCTGACGGTGGCCGTGCGCCGCGTGAACCCCCACGAGACCCATCGCTATGGCATCGTCAGCGTGGGCTCCGACGACCGCATCCTGGACTTCGAGGAGAAGCCCCGCCGGACCCGGGGCAACCTGGCCAGCATGGGGATCTACGTCTTCCGCAAGAAGGTCCTGGTGGACCTCCTGACGGCCACCGAGCCCGTGGATTTCGGTCGCCACGTGCTGCCGGCCATGATCGGCGGCCCCCGCAAGGTCCTGGCGCACGTCTTCCCCGGTTACTGGGCGGACGTCGGCACGGTGCAGTCCTACTGGGAGGCCAACATGGCCCTGCTCTCCGAGAACCCGGCCCTGGACCTGTATGACCCCAGTTGGGTGGTGCACACCCGCTCGCTGGAGAGGGCTCCCGTCAAGGTCGGGGCCAACGCCCATGTTCACGGCAACCTGCTGTCCAACGGTTGCGTGGTGGATGGTTCCGTGCACCGCAGCGTGCTGTCTCCCGGAGTGCGGGTGGCCGAAGGGGCCGTGGTCCAGGACAGCGTGATCCTGCGCGACGTCGTCATCGAAGCCGGCGCCGTGGTCGACCGCTGCATCATCGACCGCGGGGCGGTGGTCGGAGCCGCCGCCCAGGTGGGCAGCGGGGACGACAACACCCCCTCGGCCGAGCTGCCCCAGTACCTCAGCAGCGGCCTGACCCTGGTGGGTCGGGGCTGCCACGTCGGGCCGGAATGGGTGGTGGGTCGCAACGTGATCCTCCATCCCGGTTCGTCCACTGGCGAAGGGGGCAAGAAGAAGACCCGGGTGATCCCCAGCGGGGCCAGCCTGGGCGAGGTCTCGCGCTGACGGGTCGGGGTCGTCCGAGGCAGGACGGGAGGGACGGATGAAGCAGGGTTGGCTGGAGAGGTTGCGCAACGCGATCGCGGATCGCGGCCGGGATCTGCTGAAGAAGCGGCGGGCCGTCGACCTGCGGAATCCGTCCCACCTGTGCGCCGAACTGGTCTCGGACGAGCACGGCGAGGCCTCGGGCGTGGCCCTGGCCCGTGAGGCCCTGTCGGCCTACGAGGCCATGGACGAGCCGGGCCGCCTGGCCTTCTTCGAGATGATCGAGCGGGACTTCGGCCCCGATCCCGGGACCGTCCGCAAGGCCTCGGCGCGCTACCTGGAGACCCTCGCGGTCGAAGACTACCTGGTGCTGTACCGTGCCGTCGAGCCGCGTCGGCAGGAGTTGTTCCGGCGTCTGAACATGGCGCCCCAGGGGACGGCGGCCCTGGTGCGCATGCGGGCTGATCTGGTGGGCCTGTTGCGCAGTCACCCGGATCTGCGCGTGGTGGACGCGGACCTTCATCACCTGCTGGGTTCATGGTTCAACCGGGGCTTTCTGCAGTTGCGCGGCTTGAACTGGGACTCTCCAGCGGCCCTGCTCGAGAAGCTGGTCTCCTACGAGTCCGTGCACGCCATCCAGGGTTTGGAGGATCTGCGCCGACGCCTGGCCGGCGACCGGCGCTGCTTCGCCTTCTGCCACCCCGCCATGCCCGACGAGCCGCTGATCTTCGGTGAGGTCGCCCTGCTGCGGGGGATCCCCGAGGAGCTCCCCCCCCTCCTGGACCCCCAGGGGCCCTTGCAGGACCCCGAACGCGCCGACACGGCCCTGTTCTTCTCGATCTGCAACACCCAACCGGGACTGCGCGGCATCTCCTTCGGCAACTTCCTGATCAAGCAGGTGGTCGAGGAGCTGCGCCACGAGTTTCCCTGGCTGACGAACTTCGCCACCCTTTCGCCCCTGCCTCGCTTTGCCAGTTCCCTGCGGGCGGCGCTGAGGCGCGAAGGCGGAGGGATGGACCCCGATCTGGTGGAGGCGATCCTGCGCGAGCACGCCGGTCGCCTGGTCGAGGCCACCGGGGCCGCCGGTGCTTCCGAGGCCCTGCTGCGCCTTTTGGAACGCGACGAACTCCTGCGCCACCGGCCTTTGCTGGACAGGCCCCTGCAGCAACTGGCGATGGCCTGGCTCCTGACCCGAGGGCCCCGGGGCCCCCTGGACCCGGAGGCCTCCTTCCACCTGGCCAATGGGGCCCGCCTGGAGGCCCTGCGCCCCTTTGCCGACCCCTCGCCGCGCGGCCTGGCCCTGTCGCTGGGGGTCATGGCCAACTACCTGTATGTGCCGGATGATTTCGAGGAGAACCACGAGCGCTTCGTCGAGACGGGCGAGATCCCGCTGGGCCGAGGGTTGTCCCGCTGCAAACGCGAGGTCGAGGCGGCGCGCAAGGCCAGCCGCCGCAAGGGCACCGCCTCCCAGGGGTGAAGGGCGCCTCGCCGCGTTCCTAGAGCCAGCGTTCCTGGTACAGTCCGTTCCCCGGTTCAGCCACCGAGCGTCCGGCGTCCACCACCACCTGTCCGCGGCACAACACGGTCTCGGGCACCCCCTGCACCTGGACGCCCTCGAAGGGGGTCCAATCGGCGTTCTCATGGAGCGTCTCGGTTCCCAGGGTGCGCCGGGCCTGGGGGTCCCACAGGACCAGGTCGGCATCGCAGCCCGGCTGGATCCGGCCCTTGCGGGTCAGGCCCATCAGGCGGGCAGGCGTGGTGCAGCAGACGTCCACCCAGCGCTCCGGGGTCATGCCGGGCAGGCCCCGAACCAGCATCATCCGGGCCTCCAGCGAGGGCACGCCCCCCGGAACCCTGCTGAAGTCCGGGGCGGCCTCCTTCCTGGCCCGGCTGAAGGGGCAGTGATCGGTCGAGACCACGTGCAGGTCGCCCCGCACCAGGGCCTGCTGCAGGCGTTCCTGCTGGGCCCTCTCGCGGATGGGGGGTGAGCAGATGGGCAGGGGGCCCAGTCGTTCGAAGACCGAGTCGTCCAGGCACAGGTACTGGGGGCAGGTCTCGCCCCAGGCCCGCAGGCCCCGGCTGCGGGCCTCCACCAGACGGGCGACGGCCTCGGCGCAGGTCAGGTGGAAGAGGTACAGGGGGACCCCGGCCAGCTCGGCCAGGTCCAGGGCCCGGCCCACCGCCTGACCCTCGAAGGCCGCCGGGCGGCAGCGGGGGTGCATGCGGGGGTGGGTCTGGCCGGCGGCCAGGCTCTCGGCGATCAACCGGCGGATCACGTCCCAGTTCTCGGCATGCAGGATCGCCAGGCCCCCGGCCGCGGCCAGGGCCCGGAAGCAGGTCAGCAACTGGCCGTCGTCCAGGCAGAATCCATAGGCCATGAAGTGCTTGAAGGTGGGGCACCCGGCCCGCACCACCCCGGCCACCTGGTCCAGCCGGTCCAGGTCCGTTGGCTGGAGGGTCATGTGGAAGCCGAAGTCGATGACTGCGCCCGGGGCCGCCTGCTGGCGCCGCTCCTGCAGGGCGTCCAGCAGGTCCTGGTCGGGCCGGGCCTCGACGAAGTCCAGCACGGTCGTCGTCCCCCCCAGGGCGGCGGCCCGGGTTCCGCTGGCGAAGTCGTCGGCCGTGTCCAGGCCACCCACGCGGTATTGCAGGTGGACGTGAGGGTCTACTCCGCCGGGGGTCACCAGGTGCCCTCGGGCATCCAGGTGGCGCCGCCCCTCCAGACCCTGGCCCAGGGCGACGATCCGGCCCTCGCGGATCCCCACGTCGGCCCGGAACGTCCCCTGGGCCGTCACCACCATACCGCCTGCGATCACCAGATCCATCGTCGCCTCCCATCCCCAGGGCAGGAACCCCCTGCGGCCCGGGGAACTTCGAGTCATCCTGGCCGCCTTCCACGAGGTGGGCGCCCCTCCTTCGGAGGTTCCATGCCGACGCGCATCCTGGCCCTGCTGCTGATCCTGGTGGGGCTGCAGGCCCCCGTCCGCTCCCAGGCTGGCGAGCCTGCGCAGCAGGTCCCGGCGGCACACCCCGCCCGGACCATCCTGGTGATGTCGGATTTCGGTGATCAGCAGCAGTTCGACCTGGAGAACCAGGTGGTCGCCCTGGTTTGGGATTATCTGGGACAGGGGGCCCTGGCCCAGGTCCCGGGCCTGGCCGGCCGCCCGACGGTGGTCAACACGGCCCAGGCGGACGGGCAGAAGATGCTGAAGGCCCTGGGCCTGGACGCGTCCCTGGCGCCCTTGCTGGCGGTGGCCGATCTGGATCAGGGAGGGCAACCGCGCAACCTCCTGTGGCACCGCAAGGTCTTCCAGCCGGGCGTCGAGGTTCGGGCCATGCTGGCCTACTTCGGCGTCCAGTCCCCAGCCGGCCAGGCGCTGATCCGGGCGGCGGCCTTCCAGCCCCAGGGCCTGGGCCGGCCTTTGCGGGCCGGCGAGGTGGTGACCGTCACCGTCCAGGGCAGCCCCGGCGCCACCGTGACCGCCACCATCGGGAGCCGTGCGGGGCTGCCGTGCTTCGAGGACCCTGCCGGCCTGTACCGGGCCACCTACACCGTCACGGCCGAGGATCGCGCCGACGCCCCGGTGGGCGTGGACCTGCGCACATCCGAGGGCCTGGAAGAGCATCGGGACCTGGGTTCGGTGACCCTCCAGGGAGTGATGACCCCTGACATCCAACTGGTCCAACAGGTGGGGCCCGACCAGTGGATGGCCACGGGAATGGCCTCTCCGGGTTCGCGGGTGGTGGTCTGGGCCGAGGTGGTCCAGACGGTCCTGGTCTTCCGCGACGTGCAGAGGCAGCAGTGGGCCGGGGTCGCCGACTCCTCGGGGCGCTTCCAGGCGCTGGGGAGCTTGAAGGGCAACCCGGATGGGGCGCGATGCACCTTCCGCGTCGAGGCCACCGACCCCTCGGGGGCCGTGGCTCGCTCGGAGGAGCGGCAGATCCGACTGGTGGCCGACGGCCGCTTCCAGCCCCAACCTCCGCCCGGGCCCCAACCGTGGCAGCCCGGCCCCGGTTGGGGGGTCCAGGCCTTCAGCGACTCCTCGGGTCTGTACGTGGTGTCGCGCGGGATGCGCAGCCAGATCGAGACCATGAGCCCCCGCTGGTACCAAGCCGTGGCCGACCTGGTGGTCTACAGCTCCTTCATGAACGACCTGAAGGTCTGGTGGCAGGGCCAGACCTATCGCCTGGAGACGATGGCCCCCAGGAGTTGGAAGGCCGATACCGGGACGCTGGCCTGGGTGAACTTCATGGGCAACTTCCTGGTCTGGCACCACGGTCAGACCACCAACCTGGGCTCGCTGGCCCCCCAGAGCTACGAAATCGGACCCGGGGCGCTGGCCTTCGTCGGGGCCAACCGCGGCTTCTTCCTCTGGCAGCCCGGCAGCGGTGTCCGCCAGTTGGAGTCCTGGCCCCCCCGGAACTACCGTATCTACGGACACACGTTGCAGTACACCGATTCGGGCGGATTCCAGCGCACGGTCCATTTCTGAAGGCCGGGCGGGGGGCGCCGCCTGAGCCGGGCAGGGCCGGCGGCGCCCTCTGCCCGGGTTCCTAGCGGTGCTCCTGGGCAGGGGTCCTGATCTGCAGGCGCAGGATCTCCAGTTGCGTGGGTTCCACCTGGACCGGGGCACCCGACATCATGTCGACGGCGTTGGCGTTCTTGGGGAAGGCGATGACCTCGCGGATCGAGGTCTCGCCCGCGCAGATCGCCGTCAAGCGGTCGAAGCCCACGGCCAGGCCGCCGTGCGGCGGGGCTCCGTACTCGAAGGCGTCCAGGAGGAAGCCGAACTTCTCGTGGGCCTGCTCGAGGCTCAGGCCGATGTTCGACAGCACCTTCTCCTGCATCTCGCGCTGGTGGATGCGGATGCTGCCCGAGGCCAGTTCGTTGCCGTTCAGAACCAGGTCGTAGGCGGCCGCGCGCACCTTCAGGGGCTGGTCCTCCAGCAGGTGGGCATCCTCGGGCAGGGGGGAGGTGAAGGGGTGATGCTCGGCTTCCAGGCGGTTCTCCTCGGTGTTCCAGGAGTACAGGGGGAAGTCCAGGACCCATAGGAATTCGAAGCTGTCCTTGGAGGCCAGGTCGTAGCGCCGGGCCAGTTCCAGGCGCAGGCGTCCCAGGGCCACGCTCAGCGGCGTGGCCGGCCCGCAGGCCAGCACGACCAGGTCACCGGTCCCGGCGCCCAGTGTCCGGGACAGTTCCGCGGCCTTCTCTTCTCCCAGGAACTTCAGCAGGCTGGACTTCACTCCGTCCTGGGTCAGGGCCACGAAGAAGAGGCCCGGCAACCCGGCGGCCACGGCCAACTCCTTCAGGGCATCCTGCTCCTTGCGCGAGGCCCCGGCCTGGCCGGGAACCACCAGACCCTTGATGCGGCCGCCTTCGGTCAGGGCCGTCCGGAACACCCCGAAATCCGTCTCCGCCAGCAGACTGGTGACGTCCTGCAGGCGCATGTCGAAGCGCAGGTCGGGCTTGTCCGAGCCGTAGGATTCCATGGCCTCGGCGTAGGACATACGGCGGAACTGCGCCGGCAACTCCCGGCCCAGGGCCTCGCGGAAGAGGTGCCCCATCAAGCCCTCGACCAGGGCCAGCACGTCCTCCATGCCCACGAAGGACATCTCCAGGTCGATCTGGGTGAACTCGGGCTGGCGATCGGCGCGCAGGTCCTCATCCCGGAAGCAGCGGGCGATCTGGAAGTAGCGGTCCAGGCCCGAGACCATCAGGATCTGCTTGTACAGTTGGGGGGACTGGGGCAGGGCGTAGAAGTGCCCGGGCCGGGTGCGGCTGGGCACCAGATAGTCGCGGGCCCCTTCGGGCGTGGAGGCGACCAGGATGGGAGTCTCGATCTCGTAGAATCCCTGGGCGTCCAGGTAGTCCCGCGTGGCCTTGGCCAGGCGGTGGCGCAGGGCCAGGTTGCGGGCCATCACCGGGCGGCGCAGGTCCAGGTAGCGGTACTGCATCCGCAGGCCTGCGCGCGACCGAGCACTTCTTCCTCGACCTCGGCCACCTGCAGGGGCAGGGGGCGGGCCGTGTTCAGCAGGCGCAACTCCTCGACGTGGACCTCGATGTCACCCGTCGAGAGGTTGGGGTTGCGGGTCTCGGCCGAGCGCTCGGCCACCCGGCCGGTCACGGCCACCACGAACTCGTTGCGCAGGCTCTCGGCCTTGGCGAAGGCCTCGGGCGAGACGGCCTGGTTCAGCACGCACTGGGTCAGGCCCCCGCGGTCGCGCAAATCCAGGAAGATCAGGCCACCCAGGTCCCGACGGCGGTTGACCCAACCGGTGAGGGTCACGGTCTGACCCGAATCCTCCAGGCGCAGGTCCCCACACCGGTGGGTGCGGCGCAACTGGCCGAGGGGTTCGGGGTGGAACTCGGAACTCATGGGACCTCCAGAAGGGTGGCGCCAGGAAGAGGCGGCCGGGCTGCTCCCGTATCGTCTGCGGGAAAGACGGGGGGTTCAACCGCCGAGCAGCAGTTCCTCCACGCCCTGCAGGATGGCCGTCATGGTCTGGACGGGATGGCCCTTGACGACCGTGCGGTGGGGAACCCGCCAGGGGGCCCACTGCTGGCAGCACAGGCGCCCCGTGCAGGCCGCGTAGACGGCCACCACCGGGCGGTCCATGGCGGCCGCCACGTGGACCGCCCCCGTGTCGGGCGAGACCACGCAACTGCACGAGCCCAGGGCCGCCGCCCACCGCTTGAAGGACAGTCCTCCCGCCAGGCGGATCGGCAGGGGCTCGGCGGGCCACACCCCGGGCTCGGCGTCCTGGACGCGGAAGCCCGGACCCAGCAGACCCGCGCTGGCCAGCCCCTCGGCCAGGCGCATGGCCAGGGCCTCCTCGGCCGATCCGTAGGTGATCAGGACCCCACCTCCGTTGGTGGACCACAGCAGGCCTTCGACCAGGCGCACCAGGTTCCGGACCTTCCATCCCTCGCTGAGCCACCCGCCGCTCAGGTGCAGCGCGGCCGTCTGGCGGCCCCATCCGGCCACCAGGCTGCGCCCGTATTCCAGGTCCGATGAGGGGACCGTCAGGGACAGGCGGTCCTCCTGGTAGGGCAGGCCCATGGCCCGGGCCAGCATCTCCAGTTGTTCGATCTCGTGGGGAACGGGCAGGCCGGCGGCCAGGTCGCTCTCCAGGTGGAGTGTCATCCGGTGGGTCAGCCAGGCCCGGCAGGCCAGGCTGGCCAGGGGACGACTGGAATACACGTAGCCTACGCGATAGCGGGCGCCGGTACGCCAGGCCAGGCGGTAGGAGCGGCTGCGGGGGGCCAGGCTGATGGCCAGGTCGGGCCTGCGGGCCCGCACCTCCTCCAGGCCGGCCAGGGGCCGGGCGTCCCGGTCGTGGACCAGGACCTCGTCGACCAGGGGGCTGCCTTCCAGCACTTCGTGGGTGTAGGGAGGCAGGAGGGCCGTGATCCGCGCCTCAGGGAGCCCCTGGCGCAGGGCCTGGAGGAAGGGAGTGGACAGGACCAGGTCGCCGATGTGATCGGTCCGGATCACCACCACCGAGCGGATCTCTTCCATGGGCAGCGGTTTCATCCACGCAGGGCCTCTTTGATCCCGGTGACGTAGTGATGTTGCAGCACGATCTCCCGGGCCAGCCTGCAGCGCGGGGCCAGGCTGCGCAGCCAGCGCAGGATGGCGCCCTGGGCGGGCAGGAGGGCGTGCAACCCCAGGGACAGGGGGTTCATCCCCATGCGCAGGGGAATTCGGAGATCCCTGTGTTTGCGATAGAAACGCACGGTCGAGCGGCCCGCCAGGTGCATCTTCCGGGTCTGCTCCTCGAACGGGACCGGGTGCCAGTGGTAGTTGATGGCCCGCGGGTTGTAGCGGATCTTCAGGCCCTGCTTCAGCAGGCGGTAGCCCAGTTCCAGGTCCTCGTGTCCGTAGCCCGTGAAGGCCTCGTCGAAGAGGCCGACATCCAGCAGGGTCTGCCGGGACACCGAGGCGTTCCCCGTCATGAAGTAGTGCCAGGGGAGCAGGCGCCGGGTCGGCTTGTGGCGGGCGTGGGCCTGGGGGTCCTGGCGGAACCGGCGGTAATCCTCCAGGGTCGACACCTGGACCTCGCAGCCGACCACGGCGTCGCCGGGATGGCGGGCGTGAGTCTGGGCATGCTGGGCCACCAGGTCTGGCTCGGCCAGGATGTCGGCGTCGGTGAACAGGACCAGGTCGCCGCGGGCCTCGCGGATCCCGCGGTTGCGGGCGCCTCCCCGGCCGGAGTCGGCCCCGGACAGGAGGCGCAGGTTCGGGCGTGCCAAGCTTTCGACCAGTTCCCGGGTGCCGTCGGTCGAGCCGGCGTCACACAGGAGGATTTCGTAGGAATCCGGGTCGCAGGTCTGGTCCAACAGGGTGGGCAGGACCTCCTGCAACTGTTCCCGACGGTTGAAGGTGGCGACTACGATGCTGATGTGGATCGACACAATTCCTCGGCAGAGGCGGCCAGCCTCTCAGCCAGTTCCTTTACGGTATTTTCGGCCCCAGGGACGTAATCCCCCCTGAGGACGATGCGGTGTTCGACGGACCAGGGATGCCAGCGTCGCACGATGTGGGCGGCGTAGCGTTCGCCGAAGAGGTCCACCACGGGGGTCCCGACGGCCGCCGCGACGTGGACCGCCCCCCCGTCCGGGGTGACCAGGGCCCGGCAGCCCGCCAGAAGGGCCGCGTAGCGCCCGATTTCGGGGACGCAGACCCAAGGGATCTGCTGCTGCGTGGCCCAGGGCTCGGCCTGGGGCCGGTCACCGGGAGCAAAGAGGACGATCCTGGGCTCGGGCAGCAGGCCCAGCACCTCCCCAGGCAGGGTCTCGGGCCATCCCCCTGCGGTCCAGCGGGGCATCCACTGCAGGGCCACCGGGCGCGTCGGGAACTCCTTGAGGACCTGGTGGGCATATTCCAGGTCCTGCTCGGATGGTTGCAGGCGCAGCGGCGGTGGGGCCGGGACCTCCAGGCCCAGAACCCGCAGGAGCAGCAGGTAGCGCTCGACCTCGTGCATTCCGGGGTCGCGTCGGGGGTCGTTGGGCCAGGGCACGCGGTGGGTCAGGGCCCGGCGCAGCCACAGGGTCTTCAATGGTTGGGTCAGGCCGGGGTCGAAACCCACGCGGATCGGAGCCCGCGAACTGCTGGCCAGGGCCACGCCGAAGCGCTTCTCGGTGAAGACCAGCACCGCCTGGCAGCCCGCCTGGCGCAGGCGCTGGCCCAGTTCCCCAGGCTTGACTCCGGCAGGCGCCTCCCAGACCTCGGCGCAGGAGGCGAAGACGGGGGCCCCCACGGGCGAAGCGACCACCACCAGGCGCGTCTGGGGCCAGGCCTGGGCCAGGGCCTGGACCGCGGGTAGCGACAGCAGGCTGTCTCCCAGGGCGTCCAGACGGATGACGGCGGCGCAGGTCGGGGGCTTCACGGCGGGTTGCGCTCCGCGCTCCAGGAGTCCAGCAGGCCGGTCAGGTCTTCCATGCGGGGTGGCTTGGCCAGGTGCACGTCGAAGCCGGCTGCCAGACAGGCCGCGCGGTCCGAATCGCCGGCGGCCCCCGTCAGGGCCACCAGCAGCACGGGGCCGGGAGACTCGAGGCGCCACCGGCGGGCCACCTCCAGGCCGTCCAGGTCGCCGGGCAGGCCCAGGTCGCACAGGATCACGTCGGGAGGCGCCAGGCGGGCGGCCTTGAGGCCCTCCTCCCCGTCGCCAGCCGTGCGCGGGTGGTGGCCCAGGGATTCCAGCAGCAGGGCCATCATCTCCGCGAGGTCGGGTTCGTCCTCGATCACCAGCACGTCCAATCCCCGGGAGCCCACGGGGGCGGAGGTCGGGGATGGCGGGGCGGCCAGCGGCAGGCAGAACTCCAGGCCAAGCCCTCCGTCCGGTCCGTCGCTGGTGGCCCGCACGCTGCCCCCGTGCAGTTCCACCAGCCCCCGGGCCAGTGACAGGCCCAGGCCGGAGCTGCCGGCAACCAGGCCACCGAAGGGCTGGAAGGGGTCGGGATCTTCGGGGTGCAGGCCCGGGCCTTCCCTCTGCACGGCCACCGTGGCCTGCCCCGGACCGCGCTCGACCAGGACTCTCAGGTGACTGCCCTGAGGGGCTTCCTGGCAGGCCTCTCGCAGCAGATGGACCAGCACGTCGTTCAGGCGGGTCGAGTCACCAGCCACCCACAGGGGTTCCTGCGGAAGCACCAGGTCCAGGTGCAGATTCCGGGCTTCCAGGTCGGCGTGGCGGTCCTTCAGGGTGCAGGCCACCTGCCCGGCCAGGTCCAGGACCTGGAGCACCAGGTCGATCCGGCCCCGGTTCAGGCGCGACAGCTCCAACATGTCGTCCACCGTGGAGGCCATGGCGAAGATCTGGCGCTGCATCAAGTCCAGCGCGCGGGTGCGACGTTCTGGGCTCAGGTCCTGCTGGCGCAGCAACTGCACGCTGGCCGCCAGGGCCGACATGGGATTGCGCAGCTCGTGTCCCAGGGCTCCCAGGAGTTCGTCCTTGCGGCGGTCGGCCTCGCGCAGGGCCTGTTCGAGGGCCTCCTCGCGCGGCGTGTGGGGGACGGCCTGGTGGTCAGCCTCGGTGTGGTTCATGGTCATTTGCACCCCCTGTCGCTGCCCGTGCCGGGCCCTTCGCGTCGCCCCCAGACGATCCTGCGGGGTCGCCGGGGGGCGCCACGGCTGCCGGCGGGCCCTGGCGATGGGGTGCAGGGAGGGGAGCCTCAGCCCCGGGAGGCCTCGCGCTCCAGGGCCTCGGAGAAGGCGGACAGGCTCGGGCAGGCCAGGGCCTCGTCCAGCAGCCGTTCGAGGCCCTCACCGTCGGTCAGGCGCTCGAGTCCGACCGAGACCGCAGGTGGAACCTCGCCGAAGCGCGCCCGCAGGACCTTGCAGAGCGAGCGGCGCGAGGCCTCCAATCGACCCCGCTCGAGGCCCTCCTGTCGTCCCTCCTGTCGTCCCTGTTCCAGCCCTTTCAGGATCCACTGGTTGGCGGTCTGCATGATCATCACCCTCTCCTCGGGTTCCATACCCTGGATTTCGGCACGGAAGACCTCTTCCTCCTGGGGGTCGAGGCGCAGGTAGGTCTCGGGGAACTCGGCGGCCACCCGCAGCTTATCCTCCGGCAGGCCCAGGCGCACCAGGTTGCGCAGCGAGGCCGCCTTCACCAGGGGCCGGTCGCGCGGCGCGATGTGCATCCGGCTCATCAGGGCGGCGGCCACGGGGTTGTCGCTGCGCAGATAGTCGCGCCACTCCAGCCGGTTCAACTGGATCAGGCGGTAGCGGAAGCGGAGGACTTCCAGGTCAGGGAAGGCCTCGGTGTAGATATCCTCGCGCGGCGTTCGGGGCGAGGCGTAGGAGAGCAGGAGGATCGGGTAGACCTGGCAGCGGTGGCGCTCCCGGAAGGCGGTGAAGTAGCGGAAGACCGCTTCGCCCGAGCGCCGGGGTTGGGCATCGTGCTCGACGTGGATCAGGAAGGCGGCCTCTGCACCCAGGAGGCGCGCTCGCGCCACCAGGTCGCCGCGCAGCATGTGCGTGGCGTCGGACACCGGGGGCGTCTCCTGCTCGACCAGGTGCAGGGAGTCAGGGTCCAGGTTCTCCCAGAGTCCAGGGATGAACAACTGGAGAAAGTCGGTGAGATAGGTGGTCAGCAGTTCCTTGAAGAGGAGGTCGTGAGGGGTCATCCCTCGCCTCCCGGAACCCCGCGGCGTCGGCCGCTCCGATGGCGTCAGGCTCCAGCGCTGACCGGAGGGGTTCGATGAGTCCTGGCTTCTCCTTCAGGGGGGAGGGTCCTGCCCGGCCCCGGCCCCAGGAGGTCCTGGCGCGCGGCGCCGGGGAGTGCTATCCTGCGGAAAGGCCGCCTCGACAGGCCAGGAGTCCGTTGTGACCAGGGGGAATCGCCCCCGGCCACGCCGGTCTCCGGGCCCTCCCGGAGGCGGACCGGCCCCTGCGCACCCCATCCGACCCTGGAGCCCCTGTGAGCGCTCGATCCAACGTCTTCGATGCCGGCAAGGTCGTGGAAGTCCCCCTTCACGACGCGACCCGCAGCCGTTTCCTGAACTACGCCGTCTCGGTGATCACCTCCCGGGCCCTGCCCGACGTGCGAGACGGCCTGAAGCCCGTGCAGCGCCGCATCCTCTACACGATGCACCACGACCTGCACCTGGCCCCCGAGAAGCCCACCCTGAAGTGCGCCAAGGTCGTGGGGTCGGTCCTGGGCAACTACCACCCGCACGGAGACTCGGCCGTCTACGAAGCGATGGTGCGTCTGGCCCAGCCCTGGACCATGCGCTACCCCCTGGTCTTCGGGCAGGGCAACTTCGGATCCATCGACGGCGATGGCGCGGCGGCCTATCGCTACACCGAGGCCAGGCTGCAGCCGACCGCCATGGAGTTCGTGGCCGAACTGGGGCAGGATACCGTGGACTTCCGGCCCAACTTCGACGAGAGCCAGAAAGAACCCGTGGTCCTGCCCGCGCGCCTGCCCCAACTGCTGGTGAATGGAAGCACCGGAATCGCCGTGGGGATCGCGACGAACATCCCACCCCACAACCTGGGCGAGGTGATGCTGGCCTGCGAGGCCCTGGTGGAACGCCGCGACCTGTCCACAGACGACCTGGTGCAGTGGGTCCAGGGGCCGGATTTCCCCACCGGGGGCGAGATCCTGGAAGGCCGTGAGGCCCTGGCCCGGGTCTACGAGGAGGGTCAGGGGCCGGTGCGCGTCCGCGGGGAATACACCGTGGAGGAGGAGACGCGCAAGGGCCCTCGCCTGGTGATCACCTCGATCCCCTACATGGTCAACAAGTCCCGCCTGATGGAGGAGATCGGGCAGGTGGTCATGGACGGCAAGGTGCCTCAGTTGCAGGATGTCCGCGACGAGTCGACCACAGACGTGCGGATCGTCCTGGAGTGCCAGAAGGGCGCCGACCCCGAGGCCGTGATGGCCTACCTCTACAAGAACACCTCCCTGCAGTCGATCTTCCACGTGAACATGACATGCCTGACCCCTCGGGGGCCCGAGCGGGTCAGCCTGCGCACGGCCCTGCTGGACTTCCTGGACTTCCGCCACGAGGTCACGGTGCGCCGCCTGCGCCACGAAGTCCGACTTCTGGCCGAACGGATCCACATCCTGGAGGGCTTCGTCCGGGTCTTCGACGGGCTGGACGAGGCCATCGCCATCATCCGCACCTCGGACGGGCGCAAGCACGCCGGCGAGCGCCTGATGACCCGGTTCGACCTGGACGCGGTCCAGGCTGACGCGGTCCTGGACCTGCGCCTGTACCGCCTGGGCCGCCCGGACATCCTGGCCGTGCGCCAGGAACTGGCCGAGAAGAGGGCCCGGATGGCCGCGTTGCAGACCCTGCTGGCCGACGACCGGGGGCTGTGGAACCTGGTCCGCAGCGAACTGCGTGAGGTCCGCGAGAAGCTGGGCGATGCGCGGCGGACCCGAATCGTGGCCCACGGGGTCCAGGAACTGTCCTACCAGGTCGAGGACTTCATCGTCGAGGAGCAGGCCCAGGTGCTGCTGACCCGGGATGGGTGGATCCGCCGCACCGGTGTCGGCGCCGACCTGACCCGGTTGCGGATGCGCCAGGACGACGAGATCGTCGAGGTCCTTCCGGGGTCGACCCTGGCCAGCGTCGTCTTCTTCACCAGTTCGGGGACGGCCTACACCATGCGGATTCACGACGTCCCTGTGTCGGCCCGAGGTTACGGCGATCCGGTCCAGAAGTTCTTCAAGTTCGGCGACGGCGAACGGGTGGTGGCCGCCATGGTGCTGGACCCCCGCGATACCGTGGGGATCCGGGCCCCTGAAGGAGAGGAGGGGGCGCTGCCCCCCGTGCACGCCCTGGCCGTGGCCGAGGACGGCAAGGGCCTGCGCTTCTCGCTGGAATCCTACGCGGAACCCTCGACCCGCTCGGGGCGCCGCTACGCCCGAGCCTCCAGCGGCATCGGCCTGGCCAGCGTGGAGGCCGTGCGAGGCGACGAGACGGTGATCGCCGTCTCCCGCGAGGGCCGGGCACTCCTATGCCCGGTCTCGGAGATCAACTTCCTGAACGGGCCCGGCAAGGGGGTCACGGTCCTGAAGTTGGACCCCCTCGACCGCGTCATCGCGGTCGCCGCCGTGAGGGAGGAACGCGACGGGTTGACCGTGGTGCGCGAGGAGGGCGGCCGCGCCATCGAGATCACGCCACGCCGCTACCGCGTGGCTTCCCGGGGAGGCAAGGGCACGCCGCTGGTCAAGCGGGGACGCCTGCGCCTGGTCTGCCGCGGGATCGCCAATCCCCAGGCCGCTGACGAGGAGGTGCTGGTATGAGCCCGCGCGCACAGCAGACTCAGTTGGAATTCGACCTGGATCCCCTGGAGGAGGAGTCGGTCTCCACCCCCGTCAGCCCGGCGACCACGACCGGCTCGGAGCCTTCCGGGGCGCCTGTCACCAGGACCGTGCCGGTGCCTGTCGCGCCGGTCGCGGCGAAGGCCGCGCCGCCCCCGGACCTGGCCCCGGAGTTGCCCTCCGCGTCCGACGGGGCGAGCGCCAACGGCTCGGGCAGAGCTCGGCGTCGCCAGGTCGAAGAGGGGCCCACCGGCTCGTACCGGGCCCGGGACATCCAGGTCCTGACGGGCCTGGAGCCTGTCCGGAAGCGTCCGGCCCTCTACATCGGCGGGGTGGATGATGCCGGTCTGCACCACCTGGTCTGGGAGATCCTGGACAACTCGATCGACGAGGTCATGAACGGCTTCGCCACCTTCGTCGAGGTGGAGTTGGACGCCGATGGCCAGGGGATCCGGGTCACCGACAACGGGCGCGGCATCCCCGTCGACCTGCACGAGAAGTACCAGAAGCCCGCCCTGGAGCTGATCCTGACCACCCTGCACGCGGGGGGCAAGTTCGCCAGTTCCAACTACCAGTACTCGGGTGGTCTGCACGGCGTGGGCGCCTCGGTGGTCAACGCTTTGTCGCACAGTCTGGAGGCCACCGTCCGCAGGGACGGGCGGGAGTTCTTCCAGGGGTTCCGCCGGGGTAAGCCCGTCGGGCCCATGCAGGACGCCGGAACGGCCCGGGGCACGGGAACCTCGATCTGGTTCCGGCCCGACCCGGAGATCTTCGAACAGACGGTCTTCGACGGCGCGGTCATCCTGGAGACCCTGGAGGCCCGCGCCTGGCTGCACCGGATGAAGGTGGTCTTCAAGGACAAGGTCAGCGGCCAGACCCATCGGCTGGACCACACCGAGGACAACCTGGATGGCTTCCTGCTGCAGTTGATGGGCGAAGAGCCCCGGGCCGAGGGTTGGGAGACGGTCTTCACCTACCGTCGGGATGACGACCCCAAGTTGGAGGTCGCCCTGTTGTGGAGTTCCAGAGGGGGCGAGCAGGTGCGCAGCTTCGTCAACGGCGTCCTGCGCGGTATCGGAGGCGCCGGGGACTGACAGA
>CAZQPM010000027.1:0-8902 GCA_964595195.1 uncultured Burkholderiales bacterium
TCCGCAAGCGGCATCTGACGCTGCCCCAGGCGGGCCCTCTGGGCATGCCGGAGGAGAGCGCCGAGGAGTTGTTGGAGAAGCACCGCTCGGGGATCCTGCGCGAGGGGGGCCGAGCCGTCGCCCAGGCCCTGGAACGCTGCGGACTTCCCCCCGAACGGCTGGACTACCTGGTCTGCGTGACCTCCACCGGCTACCTGTGCCCCGGGGCGACAGCCCTGTTGATCCGCCAGCACGGCCTGCGCGAGGACATCCACCGGGTCGACGTGGTGGGAATGGGCTGCAACGCTGCGGTGAATGCCCTGCAACCCCTGGTGCAGTTCCTGCGCTGGCGCCCCGAAGCCTGCGGGATGCTGGTGTGCGTCGAGAACTGCTCGGCCGCCTACGTGAACAACGACCGGATCGGCACAGCCGTGGTCAACTCGCTGTTCGGGGATGCCGCGGCGGCCATGGTGGTGGCCGGAGCCCAGGCCACCATTCCCCAGGGCGATCCGGGCCTGCCCACCGTCGAGGACTTCGAAAGCCAGATCATCCTGGAGGCCATGCATACCATGCGCTTCGATCTGGAGCGAGGCCGACTCTCGTTCTTCCTGGATCGGGACATCCCCTATTTCCTGGGGGCCAACTGCCACAAGCCCGTAAACCGCCTGCTGGAGCGGACGGGCTGCAGGAAGCGCGAAATCGCCCAATGGATCGTCCACTCGGGTGGCCGGAAGGTCATCGACAGCATCAAGATGAACCTGGATCTGTCGGACCACGACGTCCGACACACGCTGCACGTGCTGGAGAACTACGGGAATATCTCGTCCTGCTCGGTCCTGTTCTCGCTGCTGCGCCTGGCCCGGGAAGGCACCACCCGCCCCGGGGACCTTGGCATCCTGATGGCCATGGGACCGGGAGCCGCCATCGAGGTGGCCCTGCTGCGCTGGTGACCGACCGGAAGGCGCCGGGCCGCGACTCGGCAGGGTCCTGAACGAGTCCTGAGTCCTGAAAGAAGAGGAATTCCAAGTGAGGGTCGTGGTCACCGGGGCCGCCGGCTTCATCGGATCCAACCTGGTCGAGGCCCTGAACCGCTCAGGCCTGGACGACATCCTGGCTGTGGACCTCCCTGCCGACGGCAGCGGCCTGGAGAACCTGGCCGACCTGCGCTTCCGGGACTACGCCCCGCGCGAGGTCTTCTACCGGCGCTTTGCCGAGGGAGCCTTCGGCCGGGTGGAGGCCGTCCTCCACCAGGGAGCCTGCAGCGACACGACCGCCAGCGACTCCCAGTACGTGATGGGCAACAACTTCGAACTGTCCTGTGACCTGGTGCATGCCTGCCAGAAGCACGAGTCGCGGTTGCTCTACGCCTCGTCCGCAGCGACCTACGGATCCAGTCGGACCTTCGTCGAAAGCCCCGACTGCGAACGCCCGCTCAACGTCTACGGCCTGTCCAAACTGCGCTTCGACGAGCACGTCCGCCGCCTTCTGGCGTCCGGCGAGGCCGGGGGCGCCCGCCAGGTGGTGGGCCTGCGCTACTTCAACGTGTATGGCCCCCGCGAGCAGCACAAGGGCCGCATGGCCAGCGTCGCGTTCCATCACTTCAACCAGTTCCGGGCCGAGGGGCATGTCCGGCTCTTCGGGGAATACGGAGGCTTCGGCCCCGGGGCCCACAGCCGGGACTTCATCCATGTGGACGACGTGGTGGCGGTGAACCTGTGGTTCCTGGAGCACCCCGAGGTCTCCGGAATCTTCAACACGGGAACCGGCCGGGCCCAACCCTTCAACGATGTGGGACTGACGGTGGTCAACTCGCTCCTGGGCCAGTCCATGACCCGAGAAGAGGCCGTGCAGGCCGGACGGATCCGCTACATCCCCTTCCCCGACGATCTGCGTGAACGCTACCAGTGCTTCACCCAGGCGGACCTGTCGGCCCTGCGTGCTGCCGGCTGCGACCACGACTTCATGGACGTGCAGACCGGGGTGGCCCGATACGTGGACCGTCTTCGCCAGGGGTGACGAACGGAACCGGGCCGACCTGGACTGGCCTGAAGTCCGACTTTGGGGGTGGACATGAAGCGCAGATGGACCGTCCTTGTCCTGGTGGTCCTGGGCCTGATGGCCTGCTTCCAGCTCTGGCGCGCTGGCCGGGACGAGGCCGAGGAGCCCTCGGACTTCTTCGCCAGGGCCGAGCCGGGTGAGTACAGCCCTTCCGGGCCCCACCTGAACGACTCCCAGGTCCGGATGGCCCGGGTGACGCGATTCTTCATCCGCTTCCTGAGGACCAGGGACCGGATGCCGCCCGAGGAGAGGGCCTGGGTCCTGCGGCGTCTCCAGTCCCTGGCCGATCAGGCCCTCCGCGAGGCCCCACCGGAACAGATCGAGACGCTGGCCGCCTTCAAGTATCCCCTGCGCAGGCTGTCCGAGGAGGTCGCCTCACTGGATCGCGGCTCCCCGGGCGCGGCGTCGCAAGACCGCGTTCCCGACACCCTGCCCCCGGCCGACGGCGCCCGGGATCGCCTGGGTGGGTTCGACAACCTGGAAGAGGCCGTCTACCAGACGGTCTTCCACGATCCCGACTTCGTGGACCCGACCTGGGCGCTGCAGATCCTTCAGGCAGAGGCATTCCAGGATCAGGCGCTGTGGCGGAGGCTGACCCGGGACTCCCCAGACGGCCCCGAGAACTCCGAATCGCAGGCGGAGGTCCTCCGGCAGTGCTTCACGGGCTACGTTTCCTCGGATTCCGGCCACGTCCAGATGAACAAGGCCCTGAAGGTGGCCCCTCCGGAGGGGCTGGAAGGCTGCACCTGGGCCGAGATCGGCTATGGCACGGGCAAGATCTTCCAGGCCGTGCGCGAGGTCGTGGGCCCCGACGGAACCATCCTCGGCGTCGAACTGGGGCCCGGCTACGAGGCCTTCGTCCGCAGGATCATGGAACGTCACCCGCAGGGTTGGGGCTCTGTGACCCTGGTGCGGGGTTCCTACGATGATTGCGGCCTGCCCCCGGAAAGCGTTGACGTGATCCACGAGGCCGGGGTCCACGTGGGCCAGGTTCCCGAGAGCAGTACGATCGAGCCGCAACTGGCCTGGCTCGCCTCGGTCCGGCGCGCCCTGCGCCCGGGAGGAATCCTGATCCTCAGCGACAGCGGGTCGCCTCCCATCGATCAGGTGCGTCGCATCATGAGGAAGGCCGGGTTCCAGGAGTATCGCCTGGCCCTGCTGGGGCCCCCGGCCGACCCGGGCCGGCCCCAGGATTTCGTGGTGTCCTTCCGCAAGCCCGCCTCCGACATCCCCCGGTGATTCCAGTTGTTCATGGGAAGGATCCGCTTTGTCGGGAGGACCCGCCGGGGCGACCGGGTATCCCCCGGACATGTCCAAGCTCTGCCCCAAGGTAATCCTGGAAGGCACCCGCCTGACCCACAAGACGGACCTGGCCTTCGCCCTGAACGAGCACCCCCGACTGGTCGGCCCCCGTAAGTACCGTTACCACTCGCCACTCATCTCGGCGGAGTGGTGCGGCTTCACCAACCATCCTTGGGGTCGAGGCCTCGTCAACTACAACCCCGATGAGGAGGAACGGGCCCTGGAGACCTACGCCACCTGGGCCCGACTCTTCGAGTTGCTGCCCTACTACTCGTGGTTCGTGGACCGCTTCCACCTGTCCACCCAGGCCTTCCAGAAGCAGTCCCGAGGCCTGACCCCCGACTTCGGCTGGTTGGAACAGCGCCTGCTGCCCCTGGGCTTCCGCATCGTGCTGTGCACCCGCCAGCCCCAGGACTTCCCCCGGGCCCGGGAGGCCCGCCTGCGGGTCTCGGGGAACCCCTCCCAGTACGACGACCTGGAGCCCTTCCTGCGCGAGCAGGAGCTTCTGCGCCGCCTGGCCGCCGAGTCGCTCCTGCCGGTGCTGGAACTGGACATCAGCGACGATGACGTCCCCGGCGCGGCCGACCGCGTTGCCGACTGGTTGGAGGCCACGGGGGGGCTGCACCTGGCCTGAAGGGACGCCACCCCAAGAGAACAGGGCTGCCGGCGGACCGACAGCCCTGTTCGGTTTTCGGTGCTCGGGGCCGGGAAGGCCGGGGAGCTAGATCCTGGCCGAGGGGTAGGTCTGGTGGAAGACCTCGACGCCCTTGCGGAAGGCCTGCCGGTTGGCCTCCTGGATCTTGGGATCCGGCTTCAGGCCGCGCTCGAAGGCCGTCAGGAAGGTGGCCTCGGGGAAGATCTCGGTGGCCCCCTGCAGGGCGCCCAGCGCGACCACGTTCTTCAGGATGGGCCGACCCAACTCCAGCGCGATCCCGGTGAAGGGAACGCCGAAGCTGCGGACGCCCTCGGCCACCGGCGGGACCTCGGTGATGACCGTGCTGTCATACACGATGATCCCGCCCGGAGCCACCGTCGGCGCGAACTTCTTCATGCTGGGCGAATTGAACACGACCAGCACGTGTGGGTTGGGCGCCGCCGGCGAGAGGACCTCGGTCGCGGCCACGTGCACGTCCGCGTAGGAGGTACCGCCCCGAGACTCCGGACCGTAACTGGGGATGTGGGTGGCGTCGAAGCCTTCCTGCAGGCCCGCCCGGGTTACCAGGAGGGCGGCCGTCTGGGCGCCATCTCCGCCCGAGCCGGCGAACTTGATGGCCACGTCCTCAGCCGCCAGGTGCTTGGGGAAGCCGGTGGCGTGCTTCGGCGGCTTGGATCCCTGACCGCCGACCTCCTTGAGCAGGGCAGCGGCCTCGAAGCCCGGCTTGGGGATCGCGGGCATCGGCTCGAGGTTCTCGGTGATGTCCTTCTTGACGCCCAGGGGGAAGACCTCGACCATCCGCTCCTTGACCCACTTCTCGGCGTCCCGGGGGTCCATCTTGAGCTGGATGGGGCACTCCGAGAGGACCTCGATGAAGGCATAGCCCTTGCCCTCGACCTGCAACTGCACGGCCTTCTTGATGGCCTTGCGGGCCCGGGCCCGTTGCTTGTTGTCGAAGAGGGCCACGCGCTCGACGTAGACGGGCCCGTCCAGACCGGCGATCGTCTCGGCCACCCGCATCGGCTGCCCCATCAGGGCGCTGCGCCCGTCCGGAGAGGTGGCGGTCTTCTGGCCCATCAGGGTGGTGGGGGCCATCTGGCCACCGGTCATCCCGTAGGTCCCGTTGTTGATGAAGATCACCGTGATCGGCAGGCCCAACTGGGAGGCGCTGACGATCTCGGCCAGTCCGATCGAGGCCAGGTCGCCGTCCCCTTGATAGGAGACCACGATGGAATCCGGGTTGGCGACCTTGTGTCCCAGGGCCACCACGGGAGCCCGCCCGTGCGCGGCCTGGGTGTTGCCCGTGTCGAAGTAGTAGTACATGAACACGCTGCAACCGACCGGCGAGACGGCCACCGTGCGATCCTGCACGCCCAGCTCGGCCAGGGCCTGGGACAGGAACTTCTGGGCCAGTCCGTGGCCGCAGCCCGGACAGTAGTGGGTGCTGTGCGCCTTCAGGCCCTCTGCGTGGGCGTGGCGTTCAAAGGTTTCATAGAAGACGGTGCTCACGCCGTCACCTCCATGCCGAGGACGGCCTCGGCGATCTCTTCACTCTGGGGCAGGACGCCGCCGTAACGCTGCACATGGTTGATCCGGGGAAGCCTCTCGACTCCAGCGTGGCTCAGGGCCAGGCGCATCTCGTCCTCGAGCTGACCCGGCGACGCCTCGACGACCACGATCCGGCGCACCTTGGAGACCAGGGGCAGCAGACTGCGGATGGGGAACGGCCAGAAGGTGATCGGGCGGAAGAGGCCCGCCTTGATCCCCTTCTGGCGCAGGATGCGGATGGCCCCCTTGGCCATGCGGGCCGGCGTGTTGGCGGCCACCAACAGGACCTCGGCGTCCTCACACATGAACAGGTCCGAGCGCTGCTCGTTGTCGCTCATCTCCTGATACAGGCCGTTCAGGTAGATGTTGAAATCCTCCAGATCCTTCTCGGAGAGTTGGATCGAGACGATCACGTTGCCCCGGTGGTCGGCATCCCCGGACACGGCCCAGTCGGGCAGGCCCGGCTCGATCATGTGGTCGGGCAGACGGACCTTGCCGGTGACCTGGCCCAGATAGCCATCCCCGAAGACCATGACCGGCTGGCGATACTTGAACGACAGGTCGAAGGCCAGCATCGTCAGGTCCAGCATCTCCTGGGGATCGGCCGGCGCCAGGGTGATCGCGTGGGTGTTTCCATGCCCCAGACCGCGACAGGCCAGCTTGATGTCCGCCTGCTCGGGGGCGATGTTCCCCAGGCCCGGGCCGCCGCGCATGATGTTCACGAACACGCCCGGGACACGGGCGCCGATCATGTAGGAAATCCCTTCCAGCATCAGGCTGAAGCCCGGCGAGGAGGTGAACGTCATGCAGCGCTTGCCGGCGCCGCCGCAACCATACATGAAGTTGACCGCGGCCACCTCGCTGACGGCCTGCATGAAGACGCCATCCAGGTGCGGCAGGATCTTGGCCATCAACTCGGCACCCTCGGTGGACGGGGTGATGGGATAGCCGAAGAAGTGCCGACAACCGGCCAGCAGGGCTCCGATGGCCGAGGCGTAGGTTCCCTTGATCATCAGCGACTCGGTGGCCGGAAGCGGGATGCTGCGGTCGGGAATCGTCTGGGGCGCAGGCCTGCCCGCCGCCTGCGCGGCCGTCGGGCCTTCCGGCTGCTGCAGTTCCCAATCCTCCCAGGCGTAGTGCACGTCACCGGCGTGCATGCCGTAGGGCTCGGGGCAGGTCTCGATGCACATGCCGCAGGCCGTGCACACGTCGGTGTTCACCTTCACGGGGATATAACCCGTCTCGGGGTGCACGACGCCCGTGTACTCGATGGCGTGGACGGGACAGGCTGCGATGCAGCGGCCGCAGCCCTTGCAGTATTGGGGCTGCAGGAACGGCTTGGGCCGTGCCTTCTTCTGGACAACAGTGGACATGAGAATCATCCTCCGGGGAGTCGCCTCCCAAGGAACCGGATGGTCGTCTCTGCCGTCCCCTCGCCGACTCGCGGCCAGACGAACGCTCCAGTGCCCTGGCGTGGCCGTAGAACGCCAGCCTACCGTACTACCGCGGGGATCGACCCGTTATGATCCGGATCAGCCGGGGATGAACCCGGTCGCCCGGATGCTGCGATGCTCCGGTCTGGCCTTCCGCCCGCGTGCTTCCGGATTCGCCAGGAGTCCCCCTCCCCGAAACAGAAACGATTTCATCCCAAGGAGGCAAGTCGCCATGAGCACCCCGACCTGGACCCGCCTGCGCCTGGAGGAGAAGGGACCGGTCTGCCACCTGGTCCTGGCCCACCCCCAGGCCGGAAACCGCATCGACGTGGCCATGGTCCGAGAGTTGGAGGAGGCCTGCTACTACCTGGAGGACGACTCCCCCGCCAGCCTCCTGGTCGTACGCGGCAGCGGCGGTTGCTTCACCGAGGGCATCGACCTGCGGGAGTTCTGGTCGGACCGCCCTCCCGACACCCACGGTCTGCATCGCTGGGAGAAGGCCCTGCAGGCCCTGGAGCGCCTGAAGAAGGCCACGGTGGCCCTGCTGGAGGGTGCCTGCCGGGGAGGCGGCGTGCAACTGGCCATGGCCTGCGATGTCCGCCTGGCCTGCCAGTCGGCCTGCCTGACCCTGGACGAGGTGAAGATGGGATTCCTGCCCGGGATGGGGACCTGGCGCCTGCCCAAGTTCGTGGGCCTGGGACGAGCCCGGGAGCTGCTGGCCACGGGACGCACCCTCCCGGCCCTCGAGGCCCGGGAGATCGGCCTGGTGGACCGGGTCTGTCCGGACGCCGAGGCGCAGACCGCCCTGAACCAGACGCTGGCCGACCTGCTGCCGGTGAACGGCACGGCCCTGGCGCTGGCCCGGCGGCTGCTGAACGAGGCCTACCCGACGGCCTACGAGACCGCCGTCGGCAACTTCCTGGCGGCCCAGGCTCGCTGCCTGACCACCGAGCCCTTCCTGCGCCACTGCCAGCGCCCGCCCCAGGCTTGAGCGACGCCCTCGGCAACCTGCGGGCCCTGCCGGCCGATCCCCAGGTTCAAGCCCGGATGCGAACCATGGCCGGGGCCGACGTGGCCACCGTGGCCACCCTGCACCGGGCGGACATGGGCCACAGCCTGTGGGCCCGGCTGGGCCAGCCCTTCCTGGAGGCCCTGTACACCGAACTGCTGACCCAGCCGGCCTTCATCGGCCTGGTCTACGCCGAGGAGGGTCGGGTGCGCGGTTTCCTGGCCGGGGCCCGGGACTCGCGGGGCCTCTTCGCCCGGACCCTGATCCGTGGCTGGGCCCGCCTGCTGGTTCCCCTGCTGCGCGGCCTGGTGGCTGATCCGAGGCTTCTCCAGCCCCTCCTGACCACTCCCCTGTACTTCGTCCGCAGCCACCCGGGGGACGAAATTCCCGCGGAGTCCTTCTTCTGCTCCTTTGAAGAAGAGCTGCGCGGGACCCGGATCTCCGGCCAGCTCAACCGGCTCTTCTTCGAGCGCTTGCTGAACCTGGGGCATCGCCGCGTCAAGATCACCACCGAGGCGGACAACCCCGGGTCCAACCGCCAACTGCTCTCCTGGGGATTCCAGGAGCGGGGGCGCTTCCGCTTCTACGGCAAGCCCATGGTGGTCTACGTCCTGGAACTGCCGGGGCATCCCCGACTGACGCGGGCGGACTCTTGCGGACGCGACCCGGTCAACCCCTGAGGGGAGCCAGGGGCCTGCCCCAGCGACCCGGGCTTGCGATACGACACCACGAAGTCCGGATGCTGACCGCCCGCGGCGTGCCCTCCCATGAGCTTCATCCGGACCTCTTCGAATCCAGCCCGCTGCATGACGGCGCGGACCCCGTCGATCGTGGGGTAGCCGCAGTCATCCAGGACGATGAGCCCTCCGGGACGCAGGGCCCGACGGACCGACAACAGCCAGGGAATCGTGACCTGAT
>CAZQPM010000027.1:8912-20761 GCA_964595195.1 uncultured Burkholderiales bacterium
CTCCGGCGTGCCCACGCCGACGTGGATGCCCGCCTCATGGGCGATGTCCACGCTCGCGGCGGGTAGACGGCAATCCTTCTCGGTCCCTCGGACCAGGGTCACCTCGCCCCAATCGCGCAGGTGACGCCGGGTGATCCTGTGGACGAAGGCCTCGTAGCCGGAGCCCAGCTCCACCCCGACCAGGCGACCTCGTGGGCCGACGACCTCGCGGACCGCCCCGAAGATCTGGCCGCTGCCGTAGCCCAACTCGGCCCAGACGCATCCCTCCAGGCTGGAGCGCTCGACGACCTGGAGTGCCCTGGCCATCTGCCGGGCTCCCGACCGCGAGGAGGTGTTCCCCGTGAAGAGCTGGCGCACCAGATCCGCCCGGGTGTACTCGTCGGGAGGAGAGCGGTGGACCACCTCGTCGAGCGGGTCCTGGTTGCCCACGGCCTCCCAACGCAGGATCTGCATGGCCCGGGCCGGCTCGACGAACTGCGGATCGTGGAGGACCAACTGGTAGACGGCCTCCTCCAGGGAGTCGAAGGCCCATCGGTCCGACTCTCCGGAGGCCCGATAGCCCCGGGCCGTGAACTCCCCGCCCAGATCCCGGCTGAGGGCCTCGGGGTCCAGAACGGACAGGCGCTCGGCCATCCCGCGCACGGCGAACTTGAAGGGGGCCAGGTTGTCCCGGGCGTTCCGGTCGGCCTCACGCAGGACCGCACGGGCCTCCCGCAAGCCCTCCAGGAGGAGGCGGGTCCTCTCGGGCCCCGACAGGGTGGGCTCGGCCTGCAGGTACCCGATGAAACCCTGAAGGACGTGCAGCAGGCGCCGCTTGGAGGGATCGATCGGGCGGTTCTTGGGCGGCGGCGCCTCGACCATCGGTCCCCGGACCGGGGGCGGACTCGGGGTCAAAGGCGCAGGGTCCGGCGTTGCAGGCCCCCCCGACCGGCGCGCGACGAGCAGGACCAGGAGCGCTCCCAGCACCACGACGGCCACGAGGACCCCGTATACACCCCGCCCAACGGTGCGAACAGATGCCACGTTCGGATCCTCCATTTTCGTGAATGCGGCCACCCGGCCGATGATTCTAGAGGTCGATCCTCTCCCCCTGGCCCGGGCCGGTCCGCCCCGGGATGGCCCGGGCCAGGGTCCCCGGGCAGGAAATCCCAGGCCCGGCGCCCTACTTCCACGAACCGGTGCCCCAAGCCCCCGTCTTGAGCGCGGCAGTCCCGACTGTCCCCGGACCCGTGTTCGCGGGGCAGTCAGGCGTTCTGGAGGTCCTGCCATGGGCAGAAAGCTGAAGATCGGAGCCCTGGTCCTGGGACTGACCTCGGCCCTGGTCCTCGCGGGGTTGGTCCTGCGGGTCCAGGCCCCAGGCTCGCCCTGCCCTCCACGCCACCTGGCGAGCACCGCGACGGAGGCGCCCGAGGTGTCTGGACCCGGGGTCGGGCCTGCGGCGGAACAACTGAACCTGTGGGACCTGAAGGCTCGCGGCAGCGCCGGCCCGCGAAGCCTGGGCGACCCGACCTGGAAGACGCTGCGCAACGAAGGCTACCGGTATACCCTGTCGGTCCCCACGGCGTGGGACGTGGCGATCCCCAGGGAACTCAATCGCGACCGGGCGCGGGTGGCCTCTCCCCCCGGGCGCCCCGACATCCGCTTCATCGTCTGCCCATTCGGGGTCTACGACCGCCCCCTGGAGCCCGAGGCCCGGCGGATTTTCGACGGGCTCCTGCCCGCGGGGCACGACCGGGGCTCGGTCAGCCCGCCGCAGAGCCGGTGGATTCGGGTCGGGGGGCGCCGCGGTCTGGTCCTCTGGCGCCGCTTCGCCTTCGAGGGAAGACCCGGAGACTTGCAGATCGTGGCCACCTACGTGGCCGCCCGGCCCAAGTGCTTCGCGCTGGTGCTGCTGACGCCGGAGGAGGACATCCAGGAGGTCCTGCCCGTCTACCAGCGGATCGTGCAGAGCTTCCGGCACGCCTCCCCCGAGGAGCAGGCTGCTCGCACCCCGGCGAGGAGGGGAAGGGTGGGCGCCGCCACCCCATGATCGCAAGAAGGACAGGACGAATCGTCCCTGCCCCCCCGACCTCGGGCGGCTGGCTGCTGGACCTGGCCCTGGTCCTGCTCCTGGCCGTGCTGGTGGCCGGGTCCGACCTGACCTGGGCCGCCCGAGACGCCGGTCCCCCGATGTCGGATGCCGGCACCCACGCCTTCTACTCGCTGGATTTCCACGACCAGTTGGACCGGGGCGGTGCGGCCCTCCCCCTGCGGGCCCTGCTCCGACTGGCCGGGTTCCAGAACCACTACCCACCCCTGGTCTACCAGGTCGGCGAGGTGGGGTGGTTCCTTCTGGACCGTTCGCTCCTGGCCCCCGTCCTGGGACTGGCGCCCTTCGTGCTGCTGCTGGCCGTTTCCGCGTATGGCCTGGGACGCCTGATGGCCGGTCGGCTGGCCGGACTGACGGCCGCCACCATGGTCTGTACGGCCCCGGTCGTCCTGGACCACTCGCGGATGCCCTACCTGGACATGCCCCTGGCGGCCCTGGTGGCCTTCGGGACCTGGATGCTGCTGGCCAGCCGATCCTTCGAACGACTGGGACCGTCTCGCGGATGGGGCCTGGCGCTGGGGTTGGGTCTCTTGACCAAGTGGACCTTCCTGGGCTTCCTGGCGGTTCCCTGGCTGGTCGCGACCGTCACGGCCCTGCGCCGGCGCGGAACACAGGGTCTGTCCCGGGCCGCCGGAATGCTGCTGGTGGGCGTGGTCCTGGGGGCCGTGGCGGTCCTGTGCTTTCCCCTGCAGTCCTCGGGCCATCTGGCCGTGTGGGTCCTGGCCCTGCTGGCAGCGGTCCTGCAGGTCGCTCGCCTGCGCCGCGGCCTGGAGCCGGGGATGGCCCTGGTCAACGCCTCCGAGGCGCTGGTGCTGGCCCTGGCCCTGGCGGCTCCCTACTACTGCGCCAGCCGGGAACAGGTGCTCCACAAGGTGGTCTACCAGATGGCAGTCCAGGTCGACTTCGCCCGGACCCTGCACGCCAACCTGGCCGAGCAGTCCCTGTGGCTCGGCCTGACCGCCCCCTGGTGGCCCCTGGGCGTCCTGCTGGGACTCGCCCGCCGCGGCACCCGTTTGATGAGCCTGCAACTGCTGGGCAGCGTCGCCCTGAACACGGTCCTCTGCGCCCTGATCCCCCACGACCCCCGCTATCTGATGCCGAACCTGCCGGCCCTGGTGGCCCTCAGTGTGAACGTGGTCCGGGGGGTCCCGGGGATGGGGGTGGCCGTCCTGATGGCCTCGCTGGCCATGGGTGCCGTCCAGGCAGGAAGCCACCTGCCAGGCCTGATGGTGGACTGGCCCACCCTGCAGGCGTGGCGAGGTTCCACCACTTTCCAGATGCCCTGGCGCCCCCCCCTGCCGCTGCCGCCCCGGACAGCCCCGTATCCCTTCGAGGCCCTGCTGGACAGCCTGGAATGGCAGGCACCGGGCCCGACCGCCACGGCCATCGTGGCCGGATCCGCGGAAGAGTCCGTCTTCCTGCAGCCCCGAGCCCTGCTGTACTATGCCCTGCTGAAGCGACGCCGGCTGGTCGTCTGGGAGTTGGGCCACAGGGATCCCGCGGAGTTGCCGACCGGCCCGGTCACGGATTACCTGCTGCTCTATCGCCACCCCCAGGCCCCCGGGCAGGAACTGCCGCCGCGCGCCCGGGGAGTCCCCACCACCCGCCAGGCCCTGCTCGAGCGTGCCGTGCAGCTCGGAGCATTCCCGCAGGGGCTCCGGACCGTCCGGATCTTCCGCTTCGACGACACGATCGCGGTGGAACTCCTGAGGCGGCCCCGACCCGGGCCCCCAACCGGCAGCGCCGCCGTTCCAGCGGCAGCGGCTTCTGCCGGCGGGGCTCAGGCGTCCAGCAGCACCGCCGGACGCTGGAGGTAGGTCTCCAACAGACCGGCCAGCAGGACCGGGACCTTCTCCATCACGTGCGGAGGCTCGACGAAGGCCACCCGCATCTGGGTGCGACCGGGGTTGGCCGTGCCCGAGAGCCGGCCGTAGAACTCCGGCATGGGAGCGGTCAACAGGGTCCAGCGCTCGCCCTCCATCTCGACCGAGCCCTCCTCGGCGCACCACATCACGAACTCGTGGGCGTTGAAGTCGGGGCCGACCACGTTGCGCACGTCGACCACCGTGTAGAGGGCTGCCGCCGGTTGCCCGACGATGATCCCCGGGATCCTCTGCCGGACCGCGCTGGCGAAGGACTGCATCATGGGTTGGTAGTAGGCCCGCTGCTGGGCGAACCAGGCCTGCAGTTCCTGGTGGCTCTGCCCGGCCAGGGCCGCGAAGACCCACTGCCCCAGGGCATTCGAGCACAGACTCGCCGTGTTCTCGGCCTCGCAGCGCACGTGCAGTTCCCGGTTGTCGGTGACCAGGGCCCCGATCCGCAGGCCGCAGGCGTTCCAGACCTTGGAAGCCGTCTCGATGCTGATCCGCCGCCCGGTGATGCCGGGGACCTCCTCCTCGGTCAGGGCCCAGATGCTGGTGGGACGGCCACCGGTGTAGTAGAGCTCGCGATAGGCCTCATCCGAGATCATCCACAGGTCGAACTCCACGCACAGGCGCGCCAGTTGCACCATCGACTCGTGGTCGTAGAACTGCCCCGTCGGATTGTCGTAGGGGATCACCACCAGCGCTCCGGGCCGATGCCGGGCCAAGAGGTCCCGGATCTCGGAAGGCTCCGGCAGAGTGAAGCGCCCGGCGTCATCCAGGTTTCGCGAGAACGAGACCACCGAGCGCCCCAAGCGTTCGGCGAACGCCTTGTAGTTGGGATAGGCGGCGTCGATCATCAGCAGGGGGCGTTCCTGGCTGCCGGCCGGCCCGCAGCAGGCCACGATGACCAGTTCCATGGCCTGGCTGCCACCATCGGTCACCAGGACGTTCAATCCCTGCGTCGGGCACCCGCTGGCCCCCAGGATGTTCAGGAAGGCCTGGCGGGTCTGATCCATCCCCACGGTGGCCGTGTAGCGCACCACGCCGTCGCGGAAGGGGCTGTCCGGGGCGGCCATCCCGTGCAGGCGCCGGGTCATGGCCGGATGCATCGGCAACGAGACGTTCCCGATGGCCACGTTCAGGGCTCGGGTTCCGTCCTGGCGGCCGGCGAAGCGGATGCCCGCCATGCGGATGGCGGAAGGGGTGCGGGAACAGATGTGCTTGGAAAGGGACGGCATGCTGGATACTCCCACGGACAACGATGGAGTCGAGGTCTTGTCCTTCGGAGCGGGAACTCCTTCCAGGTCCGGCAGGCTCGGGTCGACCCGCCGCGAACCCTGCTCGGCCTGAAGGAAGAAGCCCCATGCCCGTCTCGGACCTGGCCGACCTGCCCCCGGAAACCCTGATCCTCACCCCCAACGAGCGCTTGGCCCGCCACCTGCGCGCCCGCGACGACGCCGACCCTCGCGAGGTGAACGCCTGGGAGCCTCGTCGGATCCAGTCCTGGCGCTCCTGGCTGCAGGCTCTGTGGGACGAGACCCTGTCCTGGGAGGGTCGCCACCCGGTCCTGCTGCGGCCGGCCCAGGAGGCGTCCCTCTGGCAGCAGGTCCTGGAGGAGTCTCCCCAGGGCCTGCGCCTGCTGAACCCGCGCGCCGCGGCCAGGGCGGCCAACGAAGCCTGGCACCTGCTGCGGGAGTACCGGGGTGATCTGGACCCGGCCGACCCGCTCCTGAACGACGACACCCGAGCCTTCGCGGGTTGGGTCGAGAAGATCCAGCAGCGCTGCGGGGCCTCGGGATGGCTGGACCCCGCGCGCCTGGCCGAAACCCTGGAGGCTCTCCTCCCCGACGCCGGACCGGCCCTGCCCCCCGCAGTCGCCCTGGTGGGCTTCGACCTGGTCCCCCCCGGCCACCGCAGCTTCCTGGAGGCCCTGGAGCGCGCCGGCTGCCAGGTCGGGATCGGGGAGGCCCGGGGGCAGCCCGGCGACTTCGTGGCCACGCGCTTTGCCGACCCCGAGTCCGAGGCCTGCGCCGCGGTGCTCTGGGCAAGGAACCTGGTCACCCGCGATCCCCGCACCCGGGTGGCCCTGGTGGTGCCCGATCTGGGTGCGGCCCGCTCGCTCCTGGAACGGGTCATGGACGACCTGCTGTGCCCGGAGGCCGTCCTTCCCGCCAGGTCCCGCCGCCCGCGGCCCTATGGCTTCTCGCTGGGACGCGCCCTGGCCGACCGCAGCCTGGTCGGAGACGCCCTGCAGATCCTGCACCTGGCCCAGGGCCCGCTGCCCCTGGCCCGGGCCGGAGCCCTGCTGCGCTCTCCCCACCTGGGAGGAGCCGAAACCGAGCTGGGTCGCCGCGGCCTGCTGGAGGCCGCCCTGCGTCGCAGGATGCAGCCCGAGGCCACCCTGGAGATGCTCGTCGGCGAGGCCCGCGCCGCCGACCCGGCCGGACAGCCCCGCCCCCACGCCTGTCCCCTGCTGGCCCGGTTCCTGGAGAGCCTGGCCCGAGTCGCCCGTGGGCTTCCGGGGCGCCAGTCGCCGGCAGGCTGGTCCGAGCGCTTCGACGCCCTGCTCCAGGCCGCCGGTTGGCCGGGCGAGCGCCCGCCCGACAGCGAGGATGCCCAGGCCCGACTGCGCTTCCGCGAGGTGCTGGCCGAACTGCGGGGCCTGGACCTGGTGCGCCCGTCCATGACCTTCATGCAGGCCTTGGGGGCCCTGACCAACCTGTGCCGCGAGACCATCTTCCAGCCTCGCACCCCGGAGGCCCCGATCCAGGTCCTGGGTTTCCTGGAGGCTGCGGGCCTGGACTTCGACGCCACCTGGCTGCTGGGGGTCCACGACGAGGCCTGGCCCCCAGCGGCCCACCCCAATCCCTACCTGCCCCTGGACCTGCAGCGCCGCCTGGAGATGCCCCACGCCTGCGCCACCCGGGAACTGGAATTCGCCCGCCGGGTGACCCGGCGCATCCTCATGGGCGCCCCCCACGGAGTGGCCAGCTACGCCCGCGCCGAAGCCGACCGCGAGCGGCGCCCCAGCGCGCTGTTGCGGCACCTGCCCGACGGGCAGGCCCAGGTCCCTCCCCTTCAGGTCCCTCCCCAAAGATTGTGGCGCGACCTGCTGCGCGAGGCCGGCCGACTGGAACAGGCCAGCGACCGCCCGCCGCCTCCCCTACCCCGGGGCACCCTGGCCCGCGGAGGGACCAGCCTGTTCAAGCTGCAGGCCGCCTGCCCGTTCCGGGCCTTTGCCGAACTGCGCCTGCGAGCCCGCCCGCTGGAGAAGGTCCAACCCGGGCTGGACGCGCGCCAGCGGGGAACCCTGGTCCATCAGGCCCTGGAGGCCACCTGGAAGGCCCTGCGCTCGCAGCGGACCCTGCTGGAGCGGTCGCCCGAGGCGTTGCGGGCCCTGGTCCTGGAGGCCGCCGACCAGGCCCTGGACCGCCTGGCCCGCAGGAGACCCGACCTTGTCCACGGCAGGTTCCGCGACCTGGAACGCGAGCGCCTGGCTCGCCTCGTCCTGGAATGGCTGGAGGTGGACAAGGAACGCTCGCCCTTCCAGGTGGTGGGCTTCGAAGCCTCGATGCGGATGGAACTGGCCGGCCTTCTGTTCGACGCCCAGTTGGACCGACTGGACCAACTCCAGGACGGCAGTCTGGCCGTGCTGGACTACAAGACGGGCCAACCCAGCCCCAAGAACTGGCTGGGCGACCGCCCCGAGGAGCCCCAGTTGCCTCTGTACTGCACCGGCACGGGCCAGCGCACCGGAGCCGTACTCTTCGCCCAGGTCCGCCCGGGGGACATGCGGTTGAAGGGAGTCTCGGCCGTCCCAGGCCTGCATCCCCAGGTCCCCTGCCTGGAACGCTCGGACTTTGCCGCCTGCGCCCGATCCTGGCAGGAACTGCTGGACCACTGGCGGGGTGTGCTGACGAGCCTGGGGACCCAGTTCCGTCAGGGCCTGGCCACGGTGACCCCCCTGAAACGCGAGACATGCCGCTTCTGTACCCTGCACCCCCTGTGCCGGGTCCACGGCCTGCGCCCCTGGGATGGCGAAGGGGCGAGTTGAGCCCCTCGCTTCCCCCCGAAAGGCGTCAACGCATGTCCACCCGCTGCGGAAAGTCCTGGGGCGAAACGCGGTCGGGGATCCGACGTGGAGGATTGGAGGGACGGGCTCCCTCAGGCAGCACCCGGTACAGGCGCCAGGACCGGGGGCAACCGGCCACTCCGCCACCCGCCGGGTAGTCGCCGACCAGCTCCACCCGACCCGAGGACTCCAGATCCGGCACGGTGACGACGGCCCCCGCGGCGCTCCCCGTTTCGGGGAGCGGTAGCAGCACGAAGTCGGGGTGCAACCGCTCGAGCACTCCACCCAGACCGCGAGACTGTTGCAGCGGCACCCATTCGGCCCCCGACCGCAGGGCGTCCACCTGCTGGTAGGCCAGGAGGCGGGTTCCCTTCGGCTGCGCAGCCAGGAAGGTCGCCACCGGCGGGCAGTGGACCAACCGCGTGTGGGCCAGGTCCCAGCCGGCCAGCACCAGGCCGTTCTGCAGGGCCACTACGCCCAGGGCCCCCAGAAGCCAGCGGCGCATCGGGGGGCCCCAGAGCCGGACCGGTAGCGTCGCGAAGGCGGCCAGCGGCAGGCAGGCCAGGCCCGCCAGGCTCAGGGGCAGCACCAGGCGATACAGCCCCTCGGCGTGACCCAGGGCCACCCCGACCGGCCCGCCGACCACGGCCAGGGCCAGGGCCGAACCTGCCAGGCCGGCCCAGCCGAAGCGATAGCGCCAGGCCAGACCGCCCGCCACCGAGAAGCCCAGGAACAGGGCCGAGGCCTGCAGATCCCGGGCCTGGGGAAGCAACTCCAGGAAGGCGTGGTCGACCGGTCCCCTCTGGTCGAAGTGCTCGAGGGTGGGGACGATCCAGGCGGCGGCGAGCTGCATGGGGACGGCCAGACCGAAGACGGCCCAGCGGGCCAGGCGGTCGGGAGCCGGGGCGGTGGCCACCAGGGTCAGGCCGCGCGCCGCCATCAGGCATAGCGGCACCAGGGTGAAGGCGTAATAGCGCGGGTTGGGATCCCAGGAGGTCAACACGGCCACCACCGGAATGGGGGCCAGGAGCCACATCAGGGCCTGGATCCTGCGGTCCCGGAACTCCAGGAGGGACAAGCCCACGGGCACCAGCAGCAGGGTCCAGTTCCAGGAGGCGCTGGCCAGGCTGGCAGGAATGCCCAGGAGGCCTTGAATCACCAGGCTCGGGACCCGGGTGCTGAGGAGCTGCCCGACCAGGGGGTCGGCCCCGTCCACGCGGATCAGACCCGGCAACCCGAAGCGGGCGGTGAACTCGTACATGGTCTGCCCGGTGGAGGCCGTCCAGGCGCCCTCCAGGGTGTCGTACAGGGACTTCTCGGCGCTGATCAGGGCGGGCGTCCCCCCGTTCAGCCAGGCCAGGAAGAAGAGGTAGGGCAGGGCGGCGACCAGGAACCCCGCGCCGGTCCATCCCGCCGCCAGGCGCCCCCGCATGATCCACACGGCCAGCAGGATCGCCGGCAACAGCAGCAACTCGTCGAAGCGGGTGGCATAACCCAGGCCCGCCAGGGCCCCGCCCACAAGCCACGGCCAGGCCTGGGCCAGCTCGCCGACCTCCGCGCTCGTCGATCCGTCCCGGCGGGGTGCCAGCACCAGGGCCAGGGCCAGCGCGTTCAGCAGCAGGAACAGACCCTCGGTGCGGGGCACCCGAGCGTACCAGGCCAGGAAGGGGTGCAGGCCCACCAGGGCGGCCGCCGTCAGGGCGGTGGCGTCCTCCCGCCACAGGCGCCGGGCCAGGAAGAAAGCGGGGAAGAGGGTCAGCCATCCGGCCACCCCCGCCACCGTCCAGGCATTGCCGACCAGTCCGGCCACCATCGGGAAGAGGGGCGGCCAGTAGGCGATGGCGGTGTAGTTCTCCGCAAGCAGCGGCTGGCTGGACCAGGTGCCCTCCCGCAGGGCGCGCTGGTAGTCGCCGGCGGCGCGCAGGTAGACCGCCGAGTCCAGTTCCAGGTACTGCGCGGGCGCCGGCCACAGCCGGAACAGGGCCGACACGACTGCGAGGAGGATCAGGCACCCGAGGGTCCGCCGCGACATGCCGCCCCTAGCAGACTGCGTGACCACCACTCCCGTCGCCTCGCCGGGTCTTTTCCGCCCCCGCGTTGTCGCGAAAAGCCTCATTTGCCGCCAGCAAACCACGGTTTTCGCTCCTAGCGGGCCTCATACCCCCGCGCGCAGCGCGGGGGCCCCAGGGGCCCTCGGCGATGCTCGGTCCGGATAATCACACAGGCTGCTAGTTCTCGCCCGGCCCTGGCGGACCTCCCGGAGGGATGGAGCTCGGGGCGGCCCCCTCCTTCTCCTCCAGGACCCGTCCCCGCGATGCCGAGAAGAAGATCCCGACCAGGCACAGGCTGGCGAAGATCTGGAAGCTCAGGCGGATGCTCCCCATGAAGGCGGCCTGGGTGGACGGGTCGATCCGGGCGTCGCCCAACCGGATGGCAAAGAGGACCGTGGCGATGCCCAGGGACATGATCTGACCCACGATCCGCATCGTCGAGAGCGTCGCCGAACCGACCCCCAACCAGCGGCGCGGCAGGCTGCGCATGACGGCGTTCGTATTCGGCGAGGAGAAGAGGGCGAAGCCCAGACCCAGCGCCATCAGGGCCCCGACGACGTCGCCGAGGGGCGTCCCGGGGTTGAGCAGGGCCAGCGCTGCCAGGCCCAGCGTCGTCAGGCCCATGCCCAGGCTGGCCAGGACGGTCGGTTCCACCCGATCCGAGAGGCGACCGGTCAGGGGAGAGAAGACCGCCTGGACGATCGGCTGGGTCAGCAGGATCGTTCCCGCGGCCTGGGGGGTCAGACCCCGGAGGTCCTGGAGGTACAGGCTGAGCAGGAAGCCGACCCCGAAGGTCGCCATGTAGTTGATCAGGGCTGCGATGTTGCTGAACGTGAAGGCGCGGTTCCCGTGGAAGAGCCGCAGGTTCAGGATCGGGTGCGTGGTCCGACCCTCGACCCACGCCAGGAGGAGGAACAGGGCCAGGGCGACGACGACCAGGACGGGCCCGACCGGCCGGGTGATCCAGGTCAACCCCAACAGCATGACGACCAGGCTGGCTCCCAATACGACCGACCCGGGCAGATCGAAGGATTCGCCCTCGGCATCCTTCCATTCGCCGGGGAGGAGCGCCCCTGCGCCCAGCAGGACGATCAGGCCTGCCGGGACGCAGACCAGGAAGACGCTGGGCCAGCCGTAGGCGTGGGTCAGCCACCCGCCCAGGGTGGGTCCCACGGACAGGCCCAGGTAGACGCTGGCCGTGTTGATGCCCAGCGCCGCCCCCCTGCGCGACACGGGGAAGATGCTGGTCGTGATGGCCATGCTCGTGGCGAAGAGCATGGAGGCCCCCACCCCCTGCAGGACCCGGGCGGCCAGGAGCAGGCCGAAGCTGAACGCGAACCCACACAGGGCCGAGGCGGCCGAGAAGACGGCCAGGCCGCCGAGAAAGAGGCGTTTGCGTCCGTAGAGGTCGCCCAGACGTCCCATGGGGAGCACCAGGGCGGCAGTCGCCAGCATGTAGGCCAGCGCGATCCAGCTCAGTCGGACGGCGTCCAGATGGAAATGGGCGCCCAGCGTGGGCAGCGCGATGTTCGTAGCGGAACCGGTGAACGAGGTGAGGAACGTCGCTGCCGTCGTGGCCAGGAGTCCCAGGGTCTCGGTCCTGCGTGCGGGGGAAATGATGGTCATGCCTGGCGGTTTCCGAAACCTCTCGACCGCCTGGCGGGCCCCTGAAGGGTGCCACCAGGCGGGGGTGTTGAAAATGGGCTCGGCGAGCGGGGATCACACCGGGGGAGAACCGTTCGCGGGCCTCCCCTGCGCCGCGCTGCCCGAGT
>CAZQPM010000028.1:0-4361 GCA_964595195.1 uncultured Burkholderiales bacterium
ATGTTGATGCCGATCGACGAGAAGTTGGCGAAGCCGCACAGGGCGAAGGTGGCGATCACGATGGCCTTGTCCGAGAGAAGGGCGGTCGTCCCGGACAGGGGCGGGAGGAGCTTGGTCAGTTCTGAGTAGGCCACGAACTCGTTGAGCACCAGCTTCTGGCCGATCAGGCTGCCGATGGTGCCGCACTCGGCCCAGGGCACGCCCATCAACCAGGCCAGGGGGCTGAAGACCCAGCCCAGGATCAACTGCATCGACAGGGGTTGACCGACGAAGCCGCCCAGCCAGCCCAACAGGCCGTTGATGGTGGCGATCAGGGCGATGAAGGCGATCAGCATGGTGCCGACCAGGAAGGCCAGGTGCATCCCGTCGGCGGCGCCCTTGGAGGCGGCCTCGATGATCGAGCTCTCGGTCTTGGCGGACTCCAGCTTGATCTCGCCGGCGGTCACCGACTCCTCGGTCTCGGGGCAGAGGATCTTGGCCAGGACCAGGCCGGCGGGGGCGCCCATGATGGAGGCCGCCAGGAGGTGGGGCGCCCAGTTCGGGCCCAGCATGCCGACGTAGGCGAAGAGCACCGAGCCGGCGATGGTGGCCATGCCCCCGGTCATGATGGCGTTCAGCTCCGAGCGGGTCATCTTCTCCAGATAGGGGCGGATCAGGAGCGGCGCCTCGGACTGGCCCACGAAGACCGTGGCCACGGCGTAGAGGCTTTCGGCGCCGGAGGTGCCCATGGTCTTGACCATGACCTTGGCCACCAGGCTGACCACGAACTGCATCAGCCCGACGTAGTAGGCGATGCCCGCCAGCGAACCCACGAAGATGATGGCGGGCAGGACCTGGAAGGCGAAGATGAAGCCCAGGTCGACGGCGGCCGGCTGGCCGCTCTCGGCGAGGAACTTGCCGGGCACCCCGTTGACCAGCGAGCCGAAGACGAAGCCCGAGCCCTCCTTGGTGAACTCCAGCAGTTTGGTGACCAGGCCGCCCAGCCACTGGAAGACGGCCTTGCCGACGTCGGTCTTGAGCACGAAGAGGGCCAGGGCGAACTGCAGGCCCAGGCCCCAACCGACGGTTCGGAGGCTGATGGCCTTGCGGTTGGTGGACAGCGCGTAGGCGATGCCCAGGATGGTGATGAGTCCGAGGAGGCCGACAAGACGATCCATGGAGGGTCCCTTTCTTGGCGTCCGGCGAAGCCTGGAGTCGCTTGGCCGGGGCCCGTCACCGGGCCTGGACGACTCTGCTCCGACAGGCCCGGCAACGGGAATTACCGGTGGGCCTCGAGGCCGCCCGGGGCGGGGCCCTTCGCGACGAGCTCGCCGGCGCCTGCCTGCCGCCCGGGCAGATTATCGCTGGCGGCGGGGCCGCCCCTCCAGGCGCTCCAGGGCGTCGGGCTCCAGGGAGGGGTCCAGGCTCAGGGCCCTCGACCAGCGTTCCCGCGCCGCGGCGGCCTTGCCCCGGGCGGACAGCATGTCCCCCAGCAGCAGTTGGTACTCCGCAGACTCCGGTTGCAGGGCAGCGGCCCGGCGTGCGTGCACCAGGGCCCGGGACGAGCTGTCCATGTCCTTCAGCAGCAGGGCCATGGAGTAGTGCAGCGGGGCGCTGTCCGGATCGATCTCCAGGGCCGATTGCAGGTAGACGCGGGCCTCCTCCAGTTCGCCGGCGTGGTGCTGGATCTCCCCCAGGGCGCCCAGGGCCTCGGGTTCGTGGGGATCGATCTGGAGGACGGCCAGGAAGCGTTCGGCGGCCTCGGCATCCCGTCCCTTGAAGAGTTCCAGGTTGCCCAGCAGCAGGAGGCAGTCCACCATCTGGGGGTCCAACTCGACGACCAGGGCCAGGTGTCTGCGGGCCTCGTCCACCTCTCCCCGGTGGGCCAGGGCGTGGCCCAGGTTGTAGAGGATGTCCGGGCTGCGCGGGCTGAGGCGGTTGGCCCGACGGAACTCCAGGATGGCCATGTCCAGGAAGCCCTGCTGCAGGTAGACCGCGCCCAGGTTCAGGTGGGACCGGGCAAAGGTGGGGTCCAGGTCCACGCAGTTCCGCAACTCCCGAAGGGCCCGCTGGCCGTCGCCCATCTGCAGGAAGATCAGCCCTCGCAGGTTCAGGGCGTCCAGGTGGTAGGGTTTGAGGCTCAGGATCTTCTCGATCTGGCCCAGGGCCTTCTTGAACTTGCCCAACTCCGAGTATGCCTCGGCCAGGGAAAGGCGCAGTTCGTGGTCCTCGGGATCCAGGCGCAGACAGCCGACCCACACCTGGATGGCCTCCTCCACCAGGTTCTGCTGGGAGTAGGCCATGCCCAGGTAGTAGCGGGCCTCGACGCAGGTCGGGTCCAACTCGATGGCGCTCTTGAAGCAGGCCACGGCCTGGTCCAGAAGGCCCCGGTCACCCAGGGCCACGCCCAGATCCAGGCGGACGTCCAGGTGGTCCCGTTCCATGGCCATGGCCCGTTGCCACTCGCGAATGGCGTCGTCCAAGCGGCCCTGCTCGCGGTACATCCGGCCCAGTTCGAAGTGGCTTTCGAAGGTCTGGGCCTTGCGGAAGGAATGCAGAGGGATTACCTTCGCACCAGCCGCGGCCGCCACGCCACCGGGGGTCTCCCTCGACATCGATGTTCCCTCCATCGCGCCTGCCGGGTCCTCTGCGGAGCCGGCCCTGGGCTCACCCGACGTGGCGACCTGGTCTCGCCGGGCAGGCTGCTGAACCCTCCACACAAAAGAGGGCCGAAGGGTGTTCGGCGGCGTTGCCCCTTTCCCTGCCGCCAGGCAGGCTCGGGGGGGCCTGGGAGAGAAGCGCCTGGAGGGTGCGCCAGGAAATGCCCGGCGGGCCCGGAATCGGCCGGCTGCCTGGACGGTCCCGAAGGCGCGAAACCGTCCGGCTGCCCGGGTGGTCTCAATGGCGGGGCCTCAATGGGTCTGGAGTTGGAGGCGTTCTCGATATGACGAAGAGCCTGGTTGAAGTCCTGGTCCTGGTCCTGGCCCTGGGGTGGCTGGCGGGTGGTCCGGCGTCCTCCAAGGGTGAGTGGGAGGCCCTGGGCGTTCCGGACACCGCGGGGGGACTGGTCCTGGCTCCATGCCTGGAGAGCGGGGCCGGGCGCCTGCAGATGGCCTGGGGTGGGACCAACGAGGCCTCGAAGATCCGGGAACCCGAATTCACCTACGCGACCTTCAACGGGTCGGCCTGGACCCGTCCCAAGGCCCCCTACTTCGGCGACAACATCGGCCGCCTGCGTCGCCTGGCGATGGCTCGGGCCCGCCAGTCCGTGGGCGTCATCTTCCAGCGTACCCTGGATCAGGACGACGACGCCTTCGAAATCCGCTACGCCGTGTCGGCGGACGGGGGGTGGAGCTTCTCCTCGGCAGCCGTGGCGGATAGCTTCGTGGCTGAGGGCAGCGGGGGGACGGCCGTGGCCATGGCGGGCATCGGAGGGAGGCGACCCACCTTCGCCCTGGGATGGATCGCCGAGGGGCGGGCGGTGCGGGTCGGCGTCCTGGACGCCTCCCGGAACAGCGACCGGCCCCGAGCCAACAATCTGGGTACCCACGGCAGCCGGTCCGAGCGGATCGAGATCGCCGGTGACGACGAAGGGGGCTTCGTGACGGCCTGGAGCGACGGTTCCAGCCTCAAGTCCACCCGCCTGACGCCGATCATCGGTCAGGCACAGGACGCTCAGACGGCCTACGCCGGTTCGGTCGGTCGGAACTTCGCCCTGACCGACTGGAAGGGGCAGCGGCCCCTGCTGGTCTTCGAGGCGGACCGGAATCCGTCGGGCGGGGGGCCGCGCCTCCAGGTCCGGCGCTGGGCCGACCGGCAGTGGCACAGGGTGGAGGCGGCCGCCCCGGCGGCGGGCGAACCTGAGCCCTCGCTGACCCTGGAGGCGCTCCAGGATGAGGGCGGCGACATGCACGTCGTCAGCCTTCCCCGCGGTGGTGACCGCCTGGTCTACTCCCGCACCCTGAAGGGCCGTTGGACCAACCCCGAGACCGTGATGGATCTGAACTCCACCCTCGGGGTGACCGGCCTGGACGTCTCGCTGCTGAAGGACCACCTGTACGTGGTGGCTTCGCAGGGGACGGCGGTGCAGGTGGCCCGTCGGCCGGTGCAGCCTTGACCGGGGAGGCCCCGATCCTGGTGTCGGCCTGCCTGGCCGGCTTCCCCTGTCGTTACGACGGTCAGCAGCGCCCCCACCCCGCGGTCGTGCGCCTCTTCCAGGAGGGGAGGGCCGTGGCCGTGTGTCCCGAGGAACTCGCAGGCCTGGGAACCCCTCGGCCCGCGGCCGGCCTGGAGGGAGGAGGAGGGGCCGAGGTCTGGGCGGGGAAGGCCCGCGTCTACAATCGCCTGGGCCTGGATGTGACCGAGGCCTTCCGCGAAGGGGC
>CAZQPM010000028.1:4396-20682 GCA_964595195.1 uncultured Burkholderiales bacterium
GCGGGGCCAGGCAGGCCGTATTCAAGCAGCACAGCCCCTCCTGCGGGGTCGGCAGCACCGGGACCCGGGACGGTGGACGGATCGCCGCCGACGGGGTCACCACGGCGTTGCTGCGCCGGGAGGGAATCCAGGTCGTCTCCGACGAGGAGTTCCAGGAACCATGAAGCTGGTCGTCCACTACCACGAGATCGCCCTGAAGGGGCGCAATCGCAACGTCTTCGTGCAGCGCCTGGCGGGCAACCTGCGGCGCACCTTCCAGGACCTGGGCCGGGTCTCGGTCCGCACCCTCTTCGGACGGGTGACGGTCGATATTGCGACCGACGCCATCCAGGAGGTGCACCACCGCATGGCGGGGGTCTTCGGTGTGGCCAACTACTCGCTGGTCGAGCAGGTGCCCCAGGACTTCGAGCAGATCGCCGCGGCGGCCTGGAAGCAGGTCCAGGAATCCCCGGCCCGGAGTTTCGCCGTGCGCTGTCGGCGCCCGGACAAGAACTTCCCGATGGGTTCGCTGGCCGTCGAGCGCGAGGTGGGTGCCCACATCTGGCGCAGTGCCCGCGCCGAGGGCCGGGAGCTGAAGGTGGACCTGACCGAACCCGAACTGACGGTCCGGATCGAGCTCGTCAACAACCTGGCCCTGGTCTCGGGTCCGAGGTTCCCGGGTCCTGGAGGCCTGCCGGTGGGGACCGCCGGACGGACGGTGGGGCTCCTGTCCTCGGGCTTCGATTCGCCCGTGGCCTGCTGGAACCTGATGAAGAGAGGGGCCGAGGTGGTCCTGTGTCACTTCCACTCCCACCCCTACACGAACCAGGCCAGCCTGGATAACTGCCGCCTGCTGGCCGAGGTCCTGACGCGCTTCCAGTATCGCTCTCGCGTGTACCTGGTGGCCTTCGCCCCCGTGCAGGAGGAGTTGCTGACCCTGACCCCGGCCGAGCTGCGGATGATCCTGTACCGGCGTTCCATGATCCGGATCGCCCAGAGGGTGGCCCGTCGCGAACGAGCCGAGGCCCTGGTCACGGGCGAAAGCCTGGGTCAGGTCGCCTCCCAGACCCTGACGAACCTGGCGGTCATCGACCAGGCGGCTGGCATCCCGGTCCTGCGTCCCCTGATCGGCACGGACAAGGAGGAGATCATGACCCGGGCCCGCCAGATCGGGACCTACGAGCTGTCCGCTCGACCCTACGAGGACTGCTGCACGCTGATGGTGGCCCGGCACCCGGCGACCCGGGCCAGCCTGGAGGAGGTGCTGCGCCTGGAAGAGGCGATGGACCTGGAAGGCCTGGAGGAGGCCGCCGTCGCCGCCGCCGAGGTGGTTGACCTGAGGTGGCGCGGTGGGGCGGGCCTGCTGAAGCGCGTCGTCCAGGAACCGGCGCCCCGGGAGGTGGAGGCTCCCTAATGGACGGGGAAGTCGGCGTCCCGGCGCTCGCCGCGATCGGCATGCTCGGTGAGATAGGTGCTCAGGAAGCCGGCCAGGTCGGCGCGTTCCCCCAGGCCCGGGCAGCGGGCCAGGGCTTCTTCGGGCTTCCAGCCCAGCACCCGGCCGGCATGGGCCAGGACCACCGTGGCGGCCCGCCAGCCGGTCTGGGAGACCACCTGGAAGGGGCCGCCGCTCCGGGCGAACTCCCGCCGGACCTGTTCCATGTCCTGTTCCGAGAGGGTCTTCGTCGTCATGGGGAGGTGGACGCGCCTCACCCCTTGGGGAAGGGCGCCTTCGTCTGCAGGGATCTCGGGCGTCCTGCGGCAGTCGAGGAGCACTTCGGGCGCCTCTGCGCCGGAGCGTTCCTCGACCGAGAGGGCCGAGATCTTCCTGCCGTTGACTTCAACATCCCCTCGCACGGGTCTTCGATCCTCCTGTCCCAAGAGCCTGCAGCCCTTCCCGGGGTGCGGGCCGTCTCCTGCCGGAGCCGGGCGTGAGCGCCGAGCCGGCTGCAGCCCGCATCCTGGACGCCGCGCGTCGCCTCTTCGCCGACAGGGGCTTCAGCGACACCTCGATCCAGATGGTTGCCGACGCCGCCGGGGTCAACCGCTCGCTGATCTTCTACTACTTCCACAGCAAGGAAGAACTGTACCGGCGTCTGGTCGAGGGGATGTGTCAGTCCATCGCCAGGGAGATGAAGCCGGCCTGCCTCGTACAGGCCTCCGTCCTGGAGCGTCTGGCCGCCTGGATCCGGGGCCTGTGCGCAGGGCTGGACGGCCACCCGGACCTGCTGCGCATCATGCTTCGCGAGGTGGTGGGGCCGGGGCACGCGGTCCTGCCGGTCCGGGACTACCTGGAGTCGGCCGAGGCTCCCATCCGGGCCCTGGTGCGGGAGGGGATCGACGAGGGCGTCTTCCGCAGGGTGGACCCCGACCTGACGGCGATCTCCCTGGTGGGCCTGGTGCTGACCTTCTTCCGGAGGCGCTTCGCGAACGGGCAGGAATTCGCCCCCGAGGCTGTGGCCGAACACGTCCTGGGCCTGGTCGTCGAAGGCCTGCGGGCTCATCCCGGCGGGTCCTGAGCGCGCACCAGGTTGGCGATCCGCCGGACATAGCCGGCGGGGTCCGTCTTCCTCTCCAGACCGCCCGCCGTCATGCTGCGGACGGTTCCGTAGATGGCCCTCTGCGGCCAGGGGCGGTCGTGCAGCCCGAAGATCCAGCCCACACTGGCGTAGGAGACCGGGTCGCGCCCGTCCAGGAGGTAGCGGTTGTTCAGGAAGAGCGCGGTCTCGAAGGCCTCCTGCGGGTCGGCCGTCCACTCCAGGATCTTCTTGCCCCAGTACATCCGCATGTAGTTGTGCATGTAGCCCGTCTCGCGCATCTCCAGCATGGCGGCGTTCCAATAGGGGTCGTGGGTCCGGGCCTGCTGCAGTTGCGCTCGGGTGTAGGTGACCGGGCGCGGGTCCGGGCGATGGTCCAGAAGGGTGCGCCGGGCCCATTCGGGCAGACCCTGGAAGGAGGCGTGATCCGGGTTGTTGTGGACGTGGTTGAAGGCCAGCTCCCGGCGCACCACCAACTGCTCGAGGAAGGCGGAAAGCGAGTCCTGCTGGGAGGAACCGGCGGCGTCCTCGGCCTGGAGGGCCAACCAGACCGGCGAGATCTGTCCGAAGTGCAGGTGCACGCTCATCTGCGAGATGAAGGCCGTCTGGGGGTGGTTGCGGTGGGCCAGGTACAGGCCCAGGCCGGCTTCCAGGAAGGCCTCGAAGCGCTGCCGGGCGGCCGGGGTTCCACCCCGGAAGAAGCGATCCACGCCGGGAACCGTCCGGTCCAGGCCCGGCAGGTCATCCAGCAGGGCCTCGACGGCAAGGTCGGGACCCGGGGGAGAGGGCACGGCGACCGGTTGGGGCGGTAGGGGGCGCAGGAAGCGGGAGACCTGGCGCAGGATCCGGGGGCGCAGGGTCCGGGCCGCCACCTCCAGGCGGTCGGAGGCCGTCTCCACGGGGACCACCACGTCCCCCTCCACCCTCTCGACCCGGCAGCCCGCGCCCTCCGCCACCGCCTGACGCCAGGCTCGCTGCGGGGGCAGCTCGCCGCCGTCGCAGACCAGCAGGGCCGCGCCGCGGGAGGCCTCCAGGACCACCCGGACCGGGTCGCCGGGCACCAGGTCGAAGCGCAGGCCCCGGTGTCCCAGCTCGCGGGCGGTCTGGCGCAAGCCTTCCAGCATGAAGCGGTAGTGGCGCAGGTTGGCCTCGGGGTAGGGGGTCAGGGCGAAGACCACCCGGAGGGGCAGGCCCAGGTCGTTGGCCCGGGACAGGGCGTGCTCCAGGGCCGGGTTGAATTCGGCGCGCTGCGAGGCCTGCATCCAGTACAGGACGCGATCGCCCTCCGCACGGATGGGCCGGGGGTTCAGGAGCGCCAGGCGCTCGGGTTCGACGGGGGAGGTCCTCACGGGAGCGGAATTCCCGTCCCGGAGGGGTTCCCCTGCGCCAGCCCGGGGCCCCGAAGGGCGCCCGGCGAGCGACCCGGGGCGGAGGCCCTCGGGAAGGGATCGTCGTCCTGCCCGGGTAAAGGGATTCCTCCGGACGGCCGGGCGGGGAGGACCCGCTGCTCCGCCTCCCGGTCTTGCGCCAGAATTCCCAGGTTTCCCGGTGCGTGGCGCGCCCTCGGATCCGGGACCGGATTGAGCAGGCCCCAGATGACCCTTCGAAACCTGGCGACCTTCGTGTTGCTGGCCCTCCTGGTCGTGTTCGCGGCTCCGGCCCGGGCCCAGCTTCCTGATGGCGCGGCCTCACCGGCGGGCGAGGCGACCCCGGAACCGGTTCCCCCGGAGCTGTCGTCGCCCCGGCAGACCGTCGCCACCTTCCTGGAGGCGATGCCCGAGGCCTCTCCCCTGCGTCCCGACCTGGAACGCCTGGCCCGCTCGACGCTGGACCTGGCCGACCTGAACTCGCTGACCCGCAACGAGCGGGGCGCCGATCTGGCTCGCCGTCTGTATGCCATCCTGCAGGTGCTGGGGGTCGTCGCCGGGGGCCTGCCCGACGAGGCCGCCGGCGACACCGTGGTGGCCGCGCGCTGGGCGGAGGGAGAGATCGTCCTGGCCCGCCAGCAGGACGGGTCGTGGCTCTTCAGTCGGCAGACCCTGGCGTCCGTTCCCCAGATGTACGACCGGTTGATGGAGGCAGGCCGGATCTCCTCCCCGAGTCAGGACATGCCCGCCATGCTGCGCCAGAGGGTGGCGGGCTTGATGGCCTGGCAGTGGCTGAGTCTGGTCCTGCTGGTCCTGTCGGGCCTGGTCCTGGCTCGTCTGGTCTGCACGGGGCTGTGTCATCTGGGCAGGGCCTGGCTCAAGCGGCACGAGGTCCAGGCGGACGACCGGATGGTGGTGCGGGTCCTGCGCCCCGTCGCCTGGTTGGTCTTCTCGCTGCTCCTGATGGCGGGACTGCCGTTGATGCACCTCCCCGAGACGGTCCTGGTGGTCCTGCTCCTCCTGTTGAGGTTCGCCGCCGCCGTGTCCGGTGTGCTGATCGCCTACCACGGCGTGGACCCGGTCTCGCTGGCCTTCCGGAAGCTCGTGGTCCAGGGCGATGCCCAGGCGGACGACATGCTGGTCCCCCTGATCCGGCGCACCTCCAAGGTGGTCATCGTGGTCTTCGGGGTCATCTTCGTAGCCCAGAACCTGGGCCTCAACGTCTGGAGCCTCTTCGCGGGCTTCTCGATCGTGGGCGCCGCGGTGGCCCTGGCTGGTCAGGACACCGTGAAGAACCTCTTCGGATCGATCACGGTCCTCTTCGACCGCCCCTTCCGGGTCGGGGATATGGTGAAGGTCGGCGAGGTGGACGGCGTCGTCGAGGATCTGGGCTTTCGAAGCACGCGGATTCGGACGCTGTATGACTCGGTCGTCACCGTGCCCAACGCCCAGTTCCTGACCTCGAACGTCGACAACCTGGGGGCCCGCAGGGCCCGTCGCTTCACGGCCACCCTGGGGGTCCTCTACTCGACCCCGCCCCAGAGGTTGGAGGCCTTCTGCGAAGGCGTCCGCGAGCTGGTGCGTCAGCATCCCTACACCCGCAAGGATGACTTCCACGTCTGCGTCAACGGCCTGGGAGCCTCCTCGATCGACATCCTGCTCTACGTCTTCTTCACCTGCCCGGACTGGGGAACTGAACTCGCCGAGCGACATCGCCTGATTCTCGACACGCTGCGCCTGGCGGCCGACATGGGTCTGGAGTTCGCCTTCCCGACCAGCACCGTGCACCTCCTCCAGGGCCAGCAGTCCCAGCCCCATCCCGACGGGCTGACGTCGGATCTCCTGGCTGAGGAGCAGGACCTGGGGCGGCAGGCGGCGCGCCGGATCGCGCGGGCCACCCTGCCGCCGGGTCAGTAGATGAACTGGCGGACGTCGTAGAGGGCCACGGCCGGGCCGTGAGGCGGCGGGGCGAAGCGCAACATCGAGCGCAGGGCCCGGCTCTGCTCGCGGCAGCCCATGCGGCCGAGGTCGTGGATTCCAGCCTCAGCGGCCCGGCGCTGGTACTCCGAACCGGGAACGGTCAGGAATTCGGAGACGTAGATGCGGTCCTCAGGACCCAGCGGCATGCGGTTCAGCATATCCGCCGTCTGCTGCAGGTGGTCCTCGGCCATCTCCTGGCCGCCGACCCCGGTCATCACGATGGGACCCGCCCGCAGGCCTGCCTGCTTGAGGTCCCGGACCAGGTCGACCGTCAGGTCGGCCGAGCCCGGCTTGCGCAGGAATTTGAGCACCTGGGTCGAGCCCGACTCGACGCCCAGGTACAGCCGGTCCAGTCCGGCCTCACGCAGGGCCCGCCACTCCTCGACGGTGCGATGGGTCGAGAAGGTGTCCAGGAAGGAGCAGACCCTGGCGAAGCGGGACGGCTCGGTCTGGGGCCCGGCCGACAGGACCTCCCGCAGGACCCGCAGGGCCTCCAGGAGGTCGGCCGTGGCGATGCCGACAGCGTTGGCCTCGCCCAGGAAGACGCCCTTCCGGCCGCGCAGGGAAGGCCCGAACCAGTCCAGGGCGGCCTGGACGTGGGCCCGGAACTCATCGGGCGACTTCAGCCGGAAGGAATCCTTCTTGAAGAAGTCGCAGAAGGTGCACTTGTTGTAGGCGCATCCCCAGGTCAGTTGCAGCACCAGGGATCGGTACTGGTCGGGGGGCAGGATCCCCACCGGTCGGTAGATGGCCAGGAAGGCCTCGGCGTCCTTCCTCCAGTCGAAGCCCAGGGCCGCCTCCAGGGCCGGGTGGAGACCGAAGCGCTCCCGGGCCTCGGCCAGGACCCCCATGACCCACAGCCGCCACCTCTCGCCTTCCTCTGGGCTGGCCAGGCGACCCTCGTGGAACTCGCAGGCGGGCATGTTGGAGCGGGCCACCGGGGTGTGGGAGATCTCCAGCACGCGACCGTCCAGGCCTCGGCGCCAGATGCTGCCCTGGGACGAGAACGAGAAGATCCGGCCAGCCGGGTCGAAGGTCAGCATCTCCAGGCGATCCCGGATCAGCTTCGTCTTCTCGGGTTCCCATTCCAGGCGGAGCAGCGGTTCGTGGCGCGAGCGCGGCAACTCCAGGAAGCCGCCGCGCTCGCCGGCCAGGCCCTCGGTGGACGGGCAGGAGGTGCCGTGTGCCGGCATCTTGCTTGAATTCACGGGGATCCCAACCTTCTTTCAGGCCAGCAGGCCCACAACAGCGCGGGTGCACTGCCGTGGCCTGCCGGAGCGGCGTCGATCGTGTGGCTGCTGCGAACCATCCCGAGGTCGGCCTCGAGGGTCAACTGGGGGTCACCTCCGGGTGGTTGCCCGCCTGCACCCAGGCAGGGAAGCTGCCCTCCAACTCGCGCACGTCCGCAAAGCCCCGGGCACGCAGCACGGCGGCGGCCACCGAGGCCCGCCGGCCCGTCTGGCAGTGCACCACCAGGGGGCGGTCGCGGGGGATCAGGTCGCTGCGGAAGGCCACGCGCCCCGAGTCGAGCTGCATGGCCCCCGGGATGTGGCCGGCCCGGTACTCGTTGGCGTTGCGCACGTCCAGGACCAGGGCCTCGGCGACCCCGGGAAGGTCGGCGGGGGCCACGGTCGGCAGGGGTCCGGCTCCCAGGCCTTCCAGGTCGGAGACGAAGCCGACGACGTTGTCGATGCCCACCCAGCTCAGCCGGTCGCGCATCCAGCGGGCCTGGGCCTGGTCCCGGGCCAGCACCACCAGGGGCCGGTCGTCGTTGTCGGGATCCAGGGCAGAGCTGGCCATGGTGGCGAACTTCCTGCCCTCCGGGACGTAGAGAGCCCCGGGGACGTGGTCGGCGCGGTGCTCCTCGACGGGGCGCGTGTCCACCAGGATGAGGTCGGCGTTGACGCGCCCCCGCAACTCGGCCGCGCGGAAGGCCTTCAGTGCAGGACGCCGACCCAGGAGTGGGGGGCCCTCGGTGTTCGTGCGGCGCATGCGGGCGAAGTATAGCGGGGCGTCCGGTTGGCCTTCCAGGAGGCGGGCGACGAAGCCCTCCGGGTCCCGGGCCTCGAGCAGGGGAGACCACCAACTGGTCAGCCGCTCGTAGCCGACGGTGCTGCAGGGCACGGCCCCCAGGGCCTTGCCGCAGGCGCTGCCCGCCCCGTGGGTCGGCCAGACCTGCAGGTAGTCCGGCTGCGTCAGGAAGTGGTCGCGCAGGCTCTCGTAGCTTTGACGGGCACCCAGGAAACGGGTGTCGACGAGGCCCGCCGCTTCGTCCAGGAGGTCGGGCCTTCCCAGGTCGCCGACGAAGACGAAGTCGCCGGACAGCATGATCCCCGGCTTGTCGGTGGTGGCACCATCGACGACCAGGAACGACAGATGCTCGGGCGTGTGGCTGGGCGTGTGCAGGGCCAGCAGACGCACCCTGCCCAGCCGGATCTCGCTGCCGTGGCGCAGTCTCTCGCAGTCGAAGCGGTATTTCCAGGGATCTTCGCCCTCGTCCGAGAGGTACAGGGGCGAACCCGTCCGGGCCGCCAGTTCCCGGCTGCCGCTCTGGTAGTCGGCGTGGATGTGGGTGTCGGCGACGGCGGTGATCCGCATGTCGTGCTGCTCGGCCAGGCGCAGATACGTCTCGACGTCGCGGCGGGGGTCGACGACGATCGCCGCGCCGGCGGCCTGGCATCCTACAAGGAAACTCCCCTGCGCGAGGTCCTCATCATAGATCCAGCGGAACAACATGGGGCTGCCTTCTGCCCTTCGAGGGAGACTTCCTGGCGGGTCTAGTTCCGAAGACCGGCTCGGAGCAGGGAAGCCACCAGGTACAACAGGAAGGCCACGGCCACGATGGCCGCTCCTGTGGGCAGATCCCAGCGCAGCGAGGCCCAGACTCCCAGGCCCACCGAGGCCAGGGCGGAGGTGCCCGAGACCAGGCACGCCCACCTCCAGCGCCGGGAGGCCACCAGGCCGATCAATGGCGGGAAGACCAGCATCGAGAAGACCAGCAACACCCCGGCCGCGTGGATCGCCACCGCGATCGAGGCGCCCAGGGTCAGGAAGAACAGGCCATTCCAGGTGGCCACCCGGTATCCCAGGGTCTGGGCCATCTCGGGGTCGAAGCTGACCAGCATGAACTCCTTGGCAAAGACCCCATGGATCAGCGCCACCAGGGCGAAGGCTCCGGCCAGGAAGGCGATCTCCCCGGGCGTCACGCCCAGGATGTTGCCGAAGAGCAGGTCCAGCATGTCCGCCTCTCCGTGGGGAGCGAAGGCCATCAAAAGGACTCCGGTGGCCCCCGCTGCGGCGTAGGCCGCGCCCACCACGGACTCCGTGGGGACGCGCCGGAGGGCGGGTTGGTGGGAGAAGACGCCGACCCCCAGGAGGATCGCCAGGGAGGCCCCCGCGGCCGGAGGCCAGGCCATGAAGGTGCTCATGGCCACCCCTGCCGAGGCGACCTGGGCCAGCGAGGCGCCCACGAAGACGATGCGCCTCAGGACGACGTACATTCCCAGGTAGGAGCAGAGCAGCCCCACCAGGGTGCCGGAGGCCAGGGCCAGGCTGGTGAAGTCGTCGGGAATCAGCACGCGGCCTCCTCCTGTTCCGAGGGCAGCCCCCCGTGGACGAAGCGCCGGCGGCCCACCCGGGTGACGCGGACCGGCCGCCCGTAGAGCTCGCTCAGGCGCTGCTCGTCCAGGATCTCCTCGACGGGTCCCACGGTCAGGCCCTGGTGCAGGATCCCGACGGTCCGGGCGTGGTTGGCCACCAGGTAGAGCAGGTGGGTGACCATGACGACGGTCATCCCCTGGCGGTGCAGGTCGTCCACCAGCCGCAGGGTGTCCTCCTCGCTGGCCAGGTCCATCCCGGTGGTCGGCTCGTCCAGGACCAGGATCTCCGGTTCCCCGGCCAGGGCCCTGGCCATCAGGACCCTCTGCTTCTGCCCCCCCGAAAGGTCGCTCAGGGGGCGATCTCGCAGGTCCGCCATGCCCACCCGTTCCAGGCATCCGGCCGTGAACTCCCGGTCGGCCCGAGTCGGCCGGCGGCCCAGGCCCAGACGGGGGTAACGCCCCATCAGCACGACGTCCTCGACCGACAGGGGGAAGACCTCGTCGACTCCCTCCCTCTGGGGGACGTAGCCGAACCGGGGGCGTTCCCCTCCCCCCCGGTAGAGGATCCGACCCTGCTGCGCTGACAGGTTGCCCAGCAGTGCGCGCAGCAGGGTGGTCTTGCCGGCTCCGTTGGGGCCGACCAGTCCCAGGTAATCCCCCTCCTGCAGCAGGAAGTCCAGATCCTGCAGCACGGCATGCCGACCGTAGCCCAGGCGGACTCCCCGGAACTCGACCAGGGGAACGCTCATCGCAGGACGCCCGCGATCTGGTCCACCACGAGGTCCATCGTCTGGATGTAGGTGTCCCGGCCCTGGACTCCGCCGGGAAGCACCGGCAGCCTCAGGAGGCGGGCGCTCGTCTGACGAGCGACGGCCTGGGCGACGCCCTCCGGGAACCAGGTCTCACTGAGGATGACGCGGACACCCCGCTGCCGCATGGTTTCGCCCAGCCGGTTCAGGTGGGCGGCAGAAGGCGAGATTCCCGGTTGTGGTTCGATGTGCCCGACCACCTGCAGGCCGAAGTGGTTCGTGAAGTAGGGCCAGGTGCTGTGGTAGGTCACGATCGGGGCCTGCCGGAAGGGGGCCAGCTTCGCCTTCCAGCGCCTGTCCGCCGCGTCCAGGGTGGTCCAGTAGTTGCGGTAGCCGGCGTCATAGGTGGCGGAACCGGCGGGGTCCAGGCGCTTGAGGAAGGCCGTGACGTTGCGCGCCACGACCTTCATGTTCACGGGGTCCAGGGTGTAGTGCGGGTTTCCCAGGGGGTGGACGTCCCCCATGGTGCGATCCACCTGGCCCCGGGGTACCTCCAGGATCCGGATGCCGGAACTGGCGTCGCAGAACCCGGGGCCGCCGGGCATGATGCGGGAGTTGCGGGAGCTGCGCAGGAGGTCCGGGGCCCAGGCGATCTCCAGTTCCAGTCCGGTCTGGATGAAGGCGTCGGCCTGCGCCAGGGTGCGCAGGTAGCTGGGACGCGTCTCCACGTGGTGGGGGTCCTGGAAGCCCGCGCACAGGCTCTGGACGCGGACGCGGCGACCACCGACTCCGCGCACCGCGTCCGCCAGATCCGGTGTGGTCGTCACCACGTCCAGGACGTCGGCCCGGACGGGCAGGGAGGTCAGGAATAGCACCAGGCAGGCCAGCAGGGCTCGGCGTATCGGCATGGGTTCGTCTCCTCTAGTACTTGTGGGCCCCGTGCGGGCCGACCATCAGGTTCCACTGCAGTTGGAGCTCGTCGTAGGAACGGTCGAAGTTCGGGTTGTAGCGGCTGAACTGCAGGCGCAGGGTGCTCCACTCACTGAAGATGTGTTCCAGCAGGGCCGTGGCGCGGCGTTGGCGCTCCTCGGGGTGCTCGGGCAGGTCGCTCTCGTCGTAGCGCAGGCCGGCCCGCCAGTTCCGGTTGAAGCGGTAGTTCAGGAAGGTGTACCAGCCGTCGAAGTCGTGGACGGCTTCGGTGGGGTCCATCGGCTTCTGGCGTCCTGTCAGGTACTCGCTCTGCCAGACCAGGCCGCAGTTCGGATCCTCCAGGGGGCTCCACTTCAAGGTCAGGTCCGCTCCGGCGATCCGGGCGCTCTCCAGATGCTCGTCCTGGATCGTGGAGGTGGCACCCGACAGGCCCAGCATCAGGGTGGTGTCCTGCGAAAGGTCGACCATGTTCTCCAGCCGGGCCACCCACAACGGCCTGGTGCTTCCGTCGCCCGGGAAGAGCGAGAAGTGGTGGTGTCCCTCCTCTTCGTCCTCGTGGGCGTGGCCGTAGCGGCTGGTCATCTGCACGGTGGCCTTGGCGTACCAGGGAAGCGGAGCCAGCCACGACAGCTCCACCCCCGGCGAGCGCAGGCCGCAATCGCCGAAGAACGATTCGGCGGGCAGGGGCCGGTCGATCTGGGGCAAGGCATGGCAGTGCACGGGGTTGATCCGACCGATCTCGTTGCGGAACAGCCCCGCTCGGGCCTGCAGTCCCGCCGGCAGACCGGTGTAGGTGGCGTAGGCCTCCTCGACCTCGGGGGCCTCGTCGCGGGGGAAGGACAGGAAGGCGTCCAGGCGGGTCTTGGGGTCCACCGGCGCCTGGATTCCCACCTCGACCTCCTGGACGAAGAAGGTGTTCCGCTTGTCGTCCTCGGGGCGTCCGCCCCTCTGGCCACCCATCAGGGCGCTGACCGAGATGTTCGGATTCATGGCCGGCTGGGAGCCGGTCCCCGAGCTGCTCAGCTCGGTCTCGGCGGCCGCGGCGGGCGGGGGCTCGGGTCCCGGGTCCTCGGAGGCGGGTGGTTCCTCGGCAGGGGCCCCGGGAACGCTCCCGGAGGGTTCGCCGTGCGGAGCCGTGGAGGCATCGCTGGGGTCTTGTCCCGTCGTGGCCGCTTCGTCGCCCTCGGCGGCGGCGGGGGGGACGGCTCCGGGGCGGACCAGGCCCTGGAACATCTGGCGCAACTGGTCGATCTGCGTCTGCTGCTGTTCGACCCGCTGGCGCAGCTCGCGGATCTCCCGGTCGCGGGGGTCCTCGGATCGGGTGGGCTCAGCGAAGGCCGGAGTGACCAGGCAGCCTAGGAACAGGATGCATGCCGCCCAGGGACGGCATGGCGCAAACCATGACATGGGATACCTCCTGCGGTGAATCGGAAGGGGGGCGATTCCTCGTCGCGGCGCGTGGGGAACGGACGGCTACCCCTGCGCGGCGGGCGCGGGGTCGGGTCCGGTCGGCGACGTGCCGTCAGGCGGCAGGAGGGGAACGGCCCGGCCGGGCCAGGTTCAGGGGGCGGGCCGGGGGCAGGAGCGGCCAGGCTGGAGGGATCTCGACCGTGCGGGCCAGGGCCTGGACCTCCCGGATCGGGGAGGAACTGGGACTCTGCGCCAACAGCGCGCAGACCAGGCAGAAACCGGACTCGCTCGGGGCCGGATCCAGGTGTGGGCTGGAATCCTGGTGCCAACAGGCGGCCCGGGCCCGCGCCTGGGAGGCCTCGCCGGGTGACGGGGAGGCGTGGGAATGCGTGGTCCCCAGCCCGTGGCTCAGCAACAGGGCCAGGACCAGGACCAGCGTCCAGGTGCGCCTTCCGGCAGGATGGAGACTTCTCTTCAATGCGGGCTTCCCGATGCCGGATTCTAGGTCCGCTGGCGGCCGGGTGTCAACCGGATGCCAGCGGCGACGACCCGGAGGCATCGTCTCCGGCCCCAGGGACTATCTCGCCATGGTCCAGGTTCCGTCCGGGTTGTAGGCCGTCATGGCCCGACACAGCGAGTCGGTCTGGGAACCCAGGTCCTTCTGCCAGACCAGGCCATTCGTGTTCACCACGAACGTGGTGATCCCGCTGTTGCCGTAGTCGGCCGGCCAGGCGACCACCGCGAAGCCCCCCACCATGTGCCCGTTGGCCAGGTAGCTGTAGGCGCCCCCCCGGGCCGCAGGCCCCTGTTCGGTGAGGATCCGGTAGTAGTACCCGTGGTAGGGGGTGCTCGGATTCGCGTAGCCCTCCTGTTGAGCCTGGGCGACCAGGGGACCCAGGGGGCTGGGTTCTCCTCCCGATTCCACGGGCCAGTAGAGGCCGTCCCGTTGACCCTCGGACGAGACGATCCGGGCCGCATACTCGACCACCTCGTCCTGGTCGAAGTCCACGGAATAGTAGTCCAACTGGGCGTCCACCAGGGCCATCAGGGTCTCCAGGACGGCCAGTTCGTTGCGCCCGATCCGGCGGTTGACCATCTCCTGGCCGCCCTGCGCCGCGTCGAAGGCCCAGGACCCCCCTCTCCTGACCAGGGGAACCGGCATCGGCCAGTTGTCGAAGCCGACGTTGACGATGATCTGCTGATCGCTGCGGTGTTGGAAGAAGACCCGTTCGGCGACCGCGGCCAGGAAGTCCTGGACGGCCTGCCGGTCGGCCACGGGATCCCCCGAGTTGAGGATCGGGCGGCTCTCCGGGCCCAGCACGGCGACCATCCGCTCAGGATCCCCGGTCCTGGCGGCAGCCACGAAGGCCTCCAGGGCGGCCTGGGGCGTCGGGTAGGTCGGGGCAGACCGCCCCGCCGCCAGCGCCGGTAGGGACGCGGACAGGCTGAGGATCAGGGTCAGCCAGGTGGCCAGTCTGTGGAACACTGCCTTCGGTCTCATCTGGAATCCTCCCAATCCTAACGCCGTCGTCCGCCGAACCCGGCCGACCTGGGCGCCTGCGGCTTCTCCGAGGGTTGCGATGCCTGGCCTGGGGAACCGGACCGCGAAGAGCGCGATTCGAGTCCCCTCTGGCTGGCCTTGCGCGTCTGGCTGCCCGAGCCGACGTCCAGGCCGTGCCCCTGGCCCTGCAGTCGCGAGGCGTCGAAGGCGGGCCGGGTTGATGGAGTTCCGCCGGGCCGGGTCCGGGTCGAGGGCTCGGTGGTGGGGCGGTTCGACGAGGCGGTTGGCGGGCGCTGCCTGCCGGATGGGTCGAAGGCCGGGTGGTCGGACGGACGGGCCTTTCCGTCCGGTTGGGGGCGACTGCTGTCCGCTGTCGGGGGCCGCGAATCTGGCGGGCGGGGGGGATAGCCGTCCCTGCCATGCCACTGGTCGGGTCCCGGGCGGGTTCCCGGGTGCCAGTTCGTGTTCCCGTTGTGGATGTTGTGGGTGATGTTGTTCTGGATGTTGTTGATGTTGATGTTGATGTCCCGATCGATGTTGAAGGTGTTGCCGCCCCACACGTTGACGCGGCCGTTGTAGTAGCCGCAGTGGCCGTACCCCGGGCCCACGTAGACGTGGTGTCCGTGCCAGTCCCAGCACGAGCCGTAGAAGAGTTCGTCCAGGATCGCCACGGTGCCCCAGACCAGGGCCGTGGTGGCCACCACCCGGCCGGGACTCCAGCCATAGACCACGGCCGGCTCATAGGTGGGGACGTAGACGACCGCGGGGTTCGAGGACCCGATCAGGACGTAGCCCGAGTCGTCGGTCTGCACCACGACGTTCCCGCTGCTCTTCAGGGCTCCGGTGGCCTGGGCCCGGGCGCGCAGGCGCTGGATTGAGTCGTAGACGTCGTCGGTCTGGTTCACGAAGGCCTGGCCCAGCGTGTGGGTCCAGTTCATGTCGTTGGCCATCATGCCCAGCACGTCGGGCAGGCTGCACAGGGCCTTGACGCTGGGGTCCCAGGTGGTTCCCGCCAGGGCCGAGGCCAGCGAGGCCTGGTCGGTGCCAGGGTGGGCCTTCAACCACTGGTTGGCGGCCACGACCTGGTCCGGGTAGGTGGAGGCCACCAGGACGTTCCCCAGCAGCGAGTCGGGATACAAGGCAACGGGCGCCAGGGCCTTGTCCAGGCTGTCGTTGCTGAGGACCTCGGCCCGGGCGGTTGCCGGGAGCAGGAGGAGGGTCAGCAGGAGGGCTGCCGCCAGGGGCCGCAGTCGGCTTCGAAGGGTCAACACGTGGGCCTCCTTGTCTGGAACAGGAGGGCGCGGACGAAGCGCCGCCCCCCGGTCGCCTGGAGGGATTCCGTGAGGCCTGGGGGGATCCCTCCAGGGTGGTCTGGCCGGGCCCCGGATGGAGGCTTCGGCTTGAGCCTCTGGTGCTCATGTGATAGTTTGCTCACATGAGCACGAAAGAATCCTCTGGGTCCCAGCGATCCCACGAGTTCCAGGCCCGGGTCTTCCGGGCCCTGGCCCACCCCGTCCGGGTGGCCATCGTCGAAGCCCTGCGCGACGGCGAGGTCTGCGTCTGCGAGATCGCCGCGGGCCTGGGAGCCGAGCGCTCCAACGTCTCGCGGCACCTGGCGATCATGCAGCGGGCCGGGGTGCTGGCCTCGCGCAGGGAGGGTCTGCAGGTCCTGTATCGGTTGCGCACACCCTGCGTGCTGGATTTCCTCTCCTGCGCCACCCGGGTGGCGCGGCGCCACGTGGAGGAGGAGGCCCGCGCCTTCGGGGGCGCGGTCGACCCGGCGCCGTCAGCCTTGGTGGAGGTCGACTCCTGATGGCGGGTCAACCCTCCCTGTGGCGCACCGAGGGGCGCAGCCTGGCCTGGGGAGTCGGGGTCTTCGCGGTGGCGTTCACCCTGCCCGTGGACTGGCCTCGCTTCCAGGGTGCCCTCGTCGAGGCCCTGGCCATGACCCGCTCCTACGCCCAGGAGCACGTGTTGCTGTGCCTGGTGCCGGCCTTCTTCATCGCGGGGGCCGTCGCGACGTTCGTCAGCCAGGGGTCCGTCATGAAGTTCCTGGGCCCGGCCGCTCCGCGCCCCCTGGCCTACGCGGTGGCCTCGGTCAGCGGCACCATCCTGGCCGTCTGTTCCTGTACCATCCTGCCGCTCTTCGCAGGCATCTGGAGACGAGGCGCGGGGTTGGGGCCAGCCGTGGCCTTCCTCTACTCGGGACCGGCCATCAACGTCCTGGCCATCATCCT
>CAZQPM010000029.1:0-20255 GCA_964595195.1 uncultured Burkholderiales bacterium
GCCCGCTACCTGGTGGACGACGGGGTGGACTACCTGGCCCCCTTCACGCCGGAATTCCTGCAGCAGCACGCTTCCCGCAGCGTCGCCGTGCTGGGTCACTACGACGGCACCCGCTGGCAGGTCTGGCCAGGGGGACTGCTGGAGTTCTCGATCTCGGCCCCCGCCCCCGCGGGGCGGGCGATCCGGGCAGGTGACCTGCGACTGGCCCCCCGGAGCCTGGCCGCCGCCTCCTACCCGCAGGTCGAGACGGCTCGGTTGAACCGCTACTCCCCGGTGGTGGACCTGCCATGAAGAGCGCCAGGCAGCCTGCCGGCTTCAGCCTGGCCGAGGTGCTGCTGGCCACGCTCTTCCTGAGCATCGCCTTCTTCGGATACCTGGCCCTGCACCAGAGGTTGATCTACAGCAACTGGAAGGTCGAGACCCGTCAGGGCCCCCGCGAGGCCGCCCGTTCGGCCCTGATGGACGGAGTGGCCGCCGTCCGCGCGGGCCACACGCGGGACCGGGAGCCCGTGCCCGGGGTGGCCGCCGGCCTGTGGCGGGTCCGCGGATTCCAGACCTGGACCGAGCAGACGGGGAACCAACCCGAACCGGTCCACAGGAGCCTCTACCTGGACACCTACGCCACGGTGCGCAGGCCCGGATGGTGAGGCGTCCTGCGGGTACCACCCTGACCGAACTGCTGATCGTCACGGTGCTGTTCTCGACCCTGATGGTCCTGATCCTGGGTTTCTACATCGAGGGTTCCCGGGTCAGTTCGCGCCAGGACCGGTACTCCGCATCCTATCGGCGGATCCTGCAGGTCCTGGACCGCCTGGACACGCTGCTGGCGACCTCCCGGGTCTACGACGTCCAGTCGGACCAGATCGTCTTCTCGCCTCTGCCCGCCGAAGCGCCGCTGTTGTCAGGCCGCCCCGACTGGGGCCCCGTGGCCAGCACCCTCGTGGTCCAGACCTCGCCCCCGGCGCTGATCCTGCGCGAGGCGGGGGCCAGCCGGGTGTACCTGGAGTTGCAGCCCTGGGACAGCGTCCGGTTCAGCGCCCCGGGACCGGGGGTCCTGTCCGTGACCGCCTCCAGTCGCCCTCCCCTGCAGGCTGGCCAGGGGCAGGCCCGGACCCTCCAGGCCACCCGGCACATCCTGCTCGAGAACGACGGAGACTACTGATGCCGGAGTTCACCTTCGTGGCCCGGGATCGCCAGGGCCAGACGCTGCGGGGAGAAATCGAGGCTCGCGATCCGACCACGGCGGTGCGGCGGATGCACGACCAGGACCTGACCGTCCTGCGTCTGGAGGCCCTCCGCCCCAAGCCCTGGATCTTCCTGGTGATGCAGCCCGTCAGGCCAGCCCTGGTCGTGCTGTATCTGCAACAACTGGCCGTCATGCTGACCGCAGGCATTCCCATGTCCAGGGCCCTTGAGGCCCTGGCCCTGAACCCCGAGGGTCCGCCGCGTTTCCGCAAGGGCCTGGCCAGGGTGGCCGATGATGTCCGATCGGGCTACTCGCTGTCGCAGGCCCTGCGCCTGCGACCCGAGTTCTTCTCGCCCTTCGTGGTGGGCTCGGTCCGAATCGGAGAGATCAGCGGCCGGCTGCCCGAGACCCTCGCCAACTGCGCCGGCCACCTGGAGAAGGAGTACCTGTACGGCTTGCGCCTGCGCCAGGCCCTGGTCTACCCCACGGTCCTCTTGACCTGCTCGGGGTTGCTGGTGGCCCTGTGCTTCACCTACATGGTCCCCAGGTTCGTAGAGCTCTTCGGGGACGTCAAGGTCGAATTGCCCTGGCCGACCCGCGTGCTCCTGAACGCCTCCCGGGCCGTGCGGCGCTACGGGCCCGTGGCCCTGGCCACCCTGGCCGGGCCGGCAGCCTTCGGGACGTGGCTGATCAACCGCTGGGCCCGAACCCGACCCGGGCGCTGGCACCTGGAGTGGCTCCTGCTGCACATCCCCTGGTACGGCGGGCAACTGCGCCGCCGCATGTTGGCCGGCTACTTCCGATCGCTGGCCACCCTGCTGCGATCGGCCATCCCCCTGGTGGTCTGCCTGGACGTGCTGGTGGCCAGCCTGGACCGCGAGATCCTCAGCGCCACGGCCCGGTTCCAACGGGCTGCCGTGCGCGAGGGGTCCACCCTGTCGGCGGGGATGCGGCGCAGCGGCTTCTTCCCGCCACTGGCCCTGGAGCTGGTGCGCAGCGGCGAGGAGACGGGCAACCCGGCGCCAATGCTGGAACGATTGGCCGACTTCTTCGACGAGGAGATGACCCGCGGCCTGGAGGTGATGTCCCGCCTGCTGGAACCCATCATCCTGCTGGTGATGGGCGGCGCCGTGGCCTTCCTGCTGCTGGCGGCCTTCCTGCCCATCTACCGCCTGGCCGAGGCCTTCTGACCGCCCGCGCCCGGCCGGGCCCCGTCTTCCTCCCTCCGCCAGCCTGAAGAGAAGCTTTCAGCCTCCTTTCAGCGCCGCGAGCAGCCCCGTCGCCACGGCCTTCCTGGGGGCGGAGAGGGGCCCTGGACGGGAACCAGGCCCACAGGACCGCACTGGACGGAAGCGCGAACTTTGCTCAGATGTAAACTGCTGGTCCGGGCTGCCGATCGACCCTTCCGGGCAGTTGGCTTGCCCCCCCGGCTCCAGGTAGGATGGACTTGGAAACTGGGGTCCGGCCCCATGGTCGCGACCACGGAGGAATGAAGATGAACGAGATCCACGGATTCGGGCCCATGCAGCCCCTGCGCCCGGGCACTCCGGTGCGCCACCAGGCTCCCCTGGCACCCCCGGAGGCCACCACCCCCGAGGCGCGAGACCAGGTGAACCTGCGTCTCGACCTGCCCGCGCCGCCGGCCCTGTCCGGCACCCACGCGCCCGTGGTCCAACTGCCCACCGCTCCCCACCCGGAACTGCCCCCGACCACCCGGGCGCAGGCTCCCAGTCCCAGGGAAGTACAGGACTTCGACGGGTTCCTGGTGGCCTCCACCCCCAGCGTGGGACAGGGTTCCTCGCTGTCCCCGCAGGTCCAGGTCTCCGGTCTGGGGCCGATCGCCATGATCGAGGATCCCGCCCCTCAGGCCCGGGGCGCGTCCTTCCCCGAACTCTCGCTGAACGGCCCTTCCACCATCAGCGAAGGGATCTTCGGGCTGAGCGGGCAGCGCCTGGCCTAGGCCGCCAACCACCCCGAGGCCACAGGAACCCTCCCGGCAGGACCGCCGGCAGGGTTCCTGGCCTTTTCTCCGGGCTCCGCGGGCATCCCCCCCCGGGGCCTGCCTGCCCTCAGCGATAGATCTCCACCTTCAGGTAGTCGGCCTCGGGGAAGCGAGGCGTGTGGTCCACCTCGGGCAGCAGGGTCTGCCGGTGACGCAGGGGGACGGCCCGCTTCAACATCTGCTGGAAACGGGTGCGGGGAAGGCGCGAAGTGCAGTCACAGGCCACCAGGGTCCCTCCGGGCGTCACGTGGGCCGCCGCCCTGGAGTAGAGCCGGGCCAACCGGCCGAGGACCCGGTCCACCTGGTCGGTCCGGGTGGTCAGCGCGGGCGGGTCCACGACCACCAGGTCGAAGAGTTCCTCGCCGGGCAGGGCCTGGAGCCATTCGAAGACGTCCTCCTCCAGGAATCGATGGTGCCGCGGGTCCCGGGTGTGGTGGTGCCGGGCCAGGGCCAGGGCCGCCCCCGAGGAGTCCACCTGCCAGACCTCCCGGGCCCCGGCCTGTTCGGCGGCCAGACCCAGGGTGCCGGTGTAGCAGAACAGGTTCAGCACCCGCCGGCCCTTCAGGTCCCGGCCCAGGATCCAGCGACGCAACCCTCTCAGGTCCAGGAACAGACCCGTCTTCTGCCCGCCGGCCAGGTCGGCCACCAGCGTCAGGCCCTCCTCCCGAAAGGCCACGCTCTCGGGGACCCGACCGCGCAGGATACGCCTCTCGCCACCGCCCCCCAGGCGACGCTGGGGGGGCTTCCACAGAACCCCGACCAGGTCCAGGGCCTGGCCGACCAGGGCCGCGGCATAGCGACCCAGCGCGTCGACACCCGTGGAGTAGGTCTGCAGCACGCCGACCCGACCGAAGACGTCCAGGACGACCCCCGGCAGTCCGTCGCTCTCGCCGTTCAGGGCCCGGAAGCCCTCGACCCTCCGGCGCAGGTCCAGTCGCCGCTCCAGGGCCCGGTGCACCTGACGCCGGAACCAGGCCAGGTCGGGGGGCTCCCCGCCTGCGCGCAGGATCCGGATTCCGACCGCCCCCTCGGCCTGGTAGACGCCATAGCCCACGGATCGGTTCTGACCATCCACCAGGGCCAGCCACTGCCCGTCGGGGAAGACCTCGGCAGCGGTCGAGAGGGCCCCGCGGAAGACCCAGGGATGCCCCTCCCGCAGGACCTGGACGGCCTGCTTCTTGAGTTGGTAGCGACGGAATCGGAAACGACGGGCACGCATGCCCGCCCGTTCGCGGCCGGGACCGCGGGCCCCTACCCCTCAGGCCCGGACCAGGTCCTTCCCGCTGCGGGCGGCGTCCAGTTGCGCCGGCGTCCCGACCATGATGAGGATGTCGCCGGCCTGGAAACGGGTGTCCGAGGAGGGATTGTGGACCACCGAGCGGTCGGCTCGAATCAAGGACATGACCACCGCCCCGTGGCGCTGGCGCAATTGGGACTGCACCAGGGTCTGCCCGATCAGGGCAGAGCCCTCGGGGATCTCCCCCTCCTCGATGGTCAGGTCGAAGTTGTTGTCCTCCAGGGCCAGATCCAGTAGCTCGAGCACCCGGGGCCGGGTCACCGAGCGGGCGATACGACGGCCCAGCATCTGATAGGGCGAGTAGATGTGGTCGGCTCCGGCGCGCTTGAACTTCTCGAGATTGGCCTCATCGACCAGGCGGCTGGAGATCTTCAGGCCGGGGTTCAGGGCCCGGGCCGAGATCACGATGAAGAGGTTCTCGGCGTCGCTATCGACGCAACTGACCAGGCCTCGGGCCCGACGGATTCCGGCCTCCTCCAGGACCGGGTCGTGCGTGGCGTTCCCCTGCAGGGAAAGCCAGCCCCGTGCCGCCGCCTGGGCTGCGATCTCGGGATCCCTCTCGATGATGAGGAAGGGCACCCCGCGCACTCCCAGTTCCTCGCCCACCGCCCTGCCGACCCGACCCAGACCGCAGATGATGTAGTGATTCTTCATGTTCCGGGCCCTCCGCCTGGCCTCGCGAAGCACCAGCCAGCGCCGGGTCTCGGGATTCAGGAGCAGGTCCACCGCGGCGGTCACCGAGTAGACCAGGATCCCTGCCCCGAAGAAGAGCAGCAGGATGGTGAAGAGCTTGGAGTCGTCGTCCGGTTCGCCGACTTCCCGGTAGCCTACCGTGGACAGGGTGGTCACCGTCATATAGAGGGCATCCAGCCAGGACAGACCGGAGAAATGGCGATACCCCAGGACCCCGACCAGCACCGTGGCCAAGGCCAGGAACCCCACGGGCAGGATGCGCAGGAAGGGGTTCGGCACGCACCATGAGGATACGACCGGAACGGGCCCGGCTCCTCCGGCTCGGTGCTTGGGGCCACAGGAGCCGGCGGAGGGTTCGAGAAGCACGGCCCATGCTTGAATCCGACATCCGCCGCCTGATCCGCGAAGAGACCTGCTTCCGCACCGGCCTGGGCTTCGACGTGCACCGCCTGGTGGACGGACGCCGCCTGGTCCTGGGAGGGGTCGACATCCCCTGGGAACGAGGCCTGGAGGGCCACTCGGACGCGGACGTGCTGACCCACGCGGTGATGGACGCGCTGCTCGGTGCGGCCGGTATGCCGGACATCGGGGTGCACTTTCCCAACACCGACCCGCGCTGGAAGGACGCCGACTCGCTGCAGATGGCCGCCGCGGTGGCCGACAAGGTTCGTCAGGCAGGCTTCGGAATCGAGGGCGTGGACTCCATGATCCTGGCCGAGCGCCCCCGATTGGCCCCTCACTTCCAGGCCATGCAGGCCAACCTGGCCGGGGCCCTGGGACTGCCCGTCGACCGGGTGGGGGTCAAGGCCACCACCACCGAGACACTGGGCTTCCCGGGCCGGGGCGAAGGGATGGCGGCCCTGGCCAGCGCCCTTCTGCGCCTGCGCCCCAGGTGATCTCCACCCTGGTCCCGACGGCGGCCGCGGCCGCCCTGGCCCTGGGAACCTGGGCCATCGCCATCGAACCGTTGTGCCTGGAAGTCCGTCGGCTGCGGATCCCCCTGCCCGACCTTCCCCCCTCCCTCGAGGGCCTGCGCCTGGGCCTGCTGGCCGACCTGCACGCCGGCTCCTGGGCCGGAGTCGACCTCTACCGCCGCGCCGCGCGCCTGCTGCGCCAGAGCCGGGTCGACGCACTGCTCCTGGCCGGGGATGTCACCTCCCATCACGCCGGCCCGCACTGGAAGGAGGTCCTGGCGCCCCTGGCCGAGGTGGAAGCCCCGTTGGGCCGGTTGGCCGTCCTGGGGGGCCACGACCATCGCTTCGGGGCCTCGGCGGTGGCCGGTCGCCTGCACGAGTTGGGCTTTCGCGTCCTGCGCAACGAGGCCGTCCCTCTGGACCGCGGCGGCCAGAGTCTGTGGGTGGTGGGCCTGGACGACAACTCCGATTGGCCGTTCAAGGATGACCTGGACAGGGCCTGCCGCCACCTGCCGTCCGGAGCGGCGACGGTCCTGGTGGCCCACTCCCCGGATGCCGTGCGCCAGGCGCGCCGCCGGAATCTGGGTCTGGTGCTGAGCGGCCACACCCACGGGGGCCAGGTGCGCCTGCCCTGGGTGGGTTCACTGGTCCGCGTCAGCCACCTTCCCGGCCGCCTGGACCAGGGCCTGTCCCGCCACGGAAACACCCATCTCTTCGTCAGCCGGGGGCTGAGCAGCACCCACCGCCTGCGCTTCCTGTGCCGGCCCGACGTGTCCATCCTGACCCTGGTGCGGGCCGTCTGACGGCGCCCGGTTCAGGCCAGGCCCGTCAACTTCAGGAAGTCGGCCATCCGCTTGTCCACCTGCTGACGACGGAAGGCCTCCCACTGCCGCTTCTCCTTGAAGCGCCCTTCCAGGGCCAGGTTCAGCTCCCGGTAGGGGGAAGGGCTGGCCAGCGCCCCCTGCAACCGGGTGCGCAGCGTCGGGTCGGCGACGCTGGCCACGAAGGCCTGCAACTCGGCGAACCTCTCCCTGCCGGTGGGACGGGCGACCTGGACGAAGCGCTTGGGGTCCGCGGCCAGGTCCGTCTTGAAGCGCGCCAGTCCGGCGGGATCCTTCAGGGTGACCCTGAGCACCCGACCCGTTCGGGCATCCACGAAATACTGGTTCTCCGGGTCCGTGTCCAACATGGCTTCCTGCAGTTTCGCGCGTTCGACGGGCATGGTGGCCTCCTGATGTGCTCTCCAGACTCTCGACCTGCGGGCTTCGGCCCGTGAGCCGGGGCCCCTGGCCCGAGGCAGGCATCCGGGGCCGGAACAAGGCCTCCGGCCCTGCATGGCGAACCACGAAACTGCAAACCCCTCGGGAGGTAGAGAGCATGCGCGTTCGTTACTTCGGGCACTCGGCCCTGGCCGTGGAGCACGGTGATCACACGGTCCTGGTGGACCCCTTCTTGCACGGCAACCCCCACCTCCAAGGCCACCCGATGCCGGAGTTGAAGCCCACGACGATCCTGGTGACCCACGCCCACAGCGACCACACGGGAGATGCCCAGAGCCTCTCTCGCAAGCATCAGGCCCCGGTGGTCGCCACCTTTGAACTGGGTTCCTGGTTCGCCGAGAAGGGCTGCCCGGCCATCCCCTGCAACATGGGCGGGCGCATCCGACAGCCCTGGGGTTGGGCGCGGTTGGTCCCGGCCTTCCACTCCTCATCCCACGAGGGCCAGTACCTGGGGATGCCCTGCGGCGTGGTCTTCGAGGTGGCCGGAGTGACCTTCTACCACGCCGGGGACACCAGCGTCTTCGGAGACATGCGGCTGCTGGCCGAGCTGTACCGCCCCCGGGTGGCCTTCCTGCCCATCGGCGGGCACTTCACCATGGACATCCAGGAGGCCGTGAAGGCGGTGGAGTTGATCCAGCCCGAGGTGGTCATCCCCATCCACTACAACACCTTCCCTCCGATCCAGGCCGACGCCCAGGAGTTCAAGCGCGAGGTCGAGGACCGGACCGGCTGCCGGGTCCAGGTCATGGCCGCACTGGACACCTGGGAGGTGGAGGTCGGCGCGAACTGAGCGTCGCTCCGACGATTCCTGGCGCGCGCGCCCGCCCTGAACGGGACCCTCTGGTACTGCCCGGTTCGCGGCCCCCGGCAATCAATCCCCGATCCCCCGAAACTCTGCCGGCCCGTCGACCTCCAACCCGATCACGCCGGCCGCAAGACTTCCCGAGACGATGAAGAGACTTCTACCCCTCCTGCTGTTCCTGAGCCTGCTGCTCCCCCTCGGACCCGTCCAGGCCAACGAGGTGCTGGCCCTGCGGCATTCCACCTCCCAGGGGCGGGTGCGCCTGGTCCTGGATCTGAAGGAGGTCCCGACCTACCAGGTCTACACGCTGACCTCGCCCCCCCGCCTGTGCGTCGAAGTCCTGGACACCCGACCGACCTGGCGCCGCCCTGGCCCGGCTCCCAGATCGGCGGTGGTCTCCGGCTGGAAGGTCGAGCAACCCACCCTGCGACGCTTTCGATGGGTCATCAACCTGGAGGTTCCCCTGCCTTCCGACCGGGTCCGCACTCTGGTCCTGGAGGATCCCCACCGCCTGGTCGTGGACTTCCAGACGTCCTGGGAGACCGAGGAGACGCTGCCCCTGACCGCGGGTGTGAACTGGTCCCGGCGCGAGGTGGTCGGTGGCCCCCGGGGCTACCTGCTGTGGAACGAACTGTCCTTCGACCCGAAGGATCCCCGATTGCGGCTGGATCTGGGCCTGGCCCACGACCGCCTGGACGCCCGCGAGACCGTCAGCTCGCTGGTCCGCCGCACGGGGGCCCTGGCCGGCCTGAACGCGGGATACTTCGCGGGTTCGGGAGGTCCCCTGGGCCTGGTGGTGCGCGACTCGAAGATCCTCTCGCCCCACGTCGCCCGCCGTCCGCCGCGCACCGTCATGGGTCTGACCCGGGACCGGCAGATCCTCTTCGACCGGGTTGCCGTCCGCGGCGGCCAACTGACCAGCCACAGCGGCGACGCCTGGGACGACGTGGTGGTGGCCTGCGGCGGCGGCCCCCGCCTTCTGACGGGGGGGCGGGTGACCCTGACCACCCACGAGGAGGAGTTGGGCCCCAAGGGCAACGACATCACCCGGGTCGCCGGCCGCACCGCCGTTGCCACCCGACCCGACGGGCGCATGCTCATGGTCACCGGTTCTGGCTTCCGGGACAATCACTCCCAGGGGATGAAGCTGGAAGAACTGGCCCGCGACCTTCTGGGCCGGGGAGCCCGCGAGGCGATGAACCTGGACGGCGGCGGCAGCGTGAGCCTGGCCATCCGGGGGCGCAAGGTCTCGGATGGCCCGGGGTGCCGGATCGCCGAGCGGCCCGTGGCCACGGCTCTGCTGCTGTTCGACGAGCGGCCCGCCCTGCACCCCGACCGGATGGACCTGGAAGCCGGCGAAACAACGCTTCCGGCCGACGGCCAGGCCCAGACCGAGATCGTGGCCCGGGTGCAGACCCCCTCGGGGAGCCCGGTTCCCGACGGGACCCCGGTGTGGTTCGAAGCCGACGGAGCCACGGTGGTACCGTCCGGTTCCACCGTCAACGGCGAGGCGCGCGCTCGGGTGACCTCGCTGCGCCGCCCCGGCCCGGTCCGGATCCGGGCTGCCAGCGGCTACGCCGTGGCCTCCACCGGGATCCGCTTCCTGGCCGGGCCCCTGGGCCGTCTGGTGGCCCACCTGGGTCCCCAGACGCTGGTGCCCGTCGCGGAGGCTGCGGACGACTCCGGCAGTCCCACCACCACCGGGCCCACCACCCCACCCTCCGCGGTCCCCGCACCCGAGGGCCAGGAACCATCTGCACCGGGGGTTCCGGGTCCCACCGCGCCGCCCGCTCCGCCGACGAAGCGCCTGCAGACCGTCGACATCCTGACCGAGGACGGGTGGCACAACGCCCTGGCCGGCATCCCCGTGCGCCTGAGCCTGGACGGCCGCGAAGTGGCCTGCCAGGAGACGGAAGGCGACGGCAGCCTGCGCCTCCAGGTGGAGGTCCCGATGCAGGCGTGCGAATTGACGCTGTCGGCGGGGGACCTCGAGCCGGTCCGCCTGGCGATCGAGGCGGCGGACCTGTAGGAACCCGGCCGCGGATCGGGAAGGGGAGCGCTCATCTCCAGGAGAGGATTCCCCACGTGAAGATCAGCATCATTGGTTGCGGCTACGTCGGCCTGGTCACCGGCGCCTGTCTGGCCGAACTGGGCCACGAAGTCCTGGGAGTGGACAACGATCCCGAGAAGGTCCGAATCCTGAAGTCGGGCGGCGTCCCCATCTACGAGCCGGGACTGGACGCCCTGCTGGCCACCCACCACCAGGAAGGGCGCCTGCGCTTCTCGTCGGAAATCTCCGAGGCGGTCCAGCACGGCCAGATCATCTTCATCTGCGTGAACACCCCTCCCAGGCCCGATGGCGGCGTGGACCTCTCCTTCGTCGAGGCCGTCTCCCGGGAGATCGCCCTGCACATGACCGAGTACCGCCTGGTGGTCGAGAAGAGCACGGTCCCGGTCCGCACGGGCGAGTGGGTCTCCCGCACCATCTCCGAGAACATCCGGCCGGGCGTGGACTTCGACGTCGCCTCGAACCCCGAGTTCCTGCGCGAGGGGACGGCCATCCAGGATTTCCTGCACCCCGACCGGGTCGTCATCGGCGCCTCGACGGATCGGGCCACCTCGCTCCTGGTCAGTCTCTATGAGCCCCTGAACGCCCCGCTGCTCCTGACCGACATCAACTCGGCCGAACTGATCAAGCACTCGGCCAACGCCTTCCTGGCCGTGAAGATCTCGTTCATCAACTCGGTGGCCCGGGTCTGCAGCCTGTCGGGGGCAGACATCAAGAAGGTGGCCAAGGGGATCGGCCTGGACCACCGCATCGGCATGGCCTCCATGGAGGCGGGCATCGGCTATGGGGGAATGTGCCTGCCCAAGGATGTCAAGGCCTACATCCGCATCGCCCGCGACCTGGGCTTCGACTTCGAGTTGCTGGAGTCCACCGAGCGGATCAACGCCGCCCAGCGCCGATGGCCCGTGGAGGTGCTGCACCAGACCCTGGGGCAGCACCTGAAGGACCGCACGGTGGCGATCCTGGGCCTCTCCTTCAAGCCCGATACCGACGACCTGCGGTCGGCTGCCTCCCTGGACCTGATCACGACACTGCAGGCCGAAGGCGCCAGCGTCCGGGCCTACGACCCGATCTCCATGGAGCGGGCCCGCCCGAAGGTGCCTCAGACCACCATGTGCCGGGATCCCTACGAGGCCACTCAGGGAGCCGACGCCGTGGTGATCTGCACCGAATGGAAGGAGTTCCGCAGCCTGGATCTGCCGCGGCTTCGCAACGGCCTGGCCCGCCCCCTGATGGTGGACGGGCGGAACCTCTTCGATCCGGCCCGGATGGCCGCCATGGGCTTCGAATACTACGGAGTCGGGCGCCCCTTCCACCCGGTGGTGGAGCGAGCCGGGATCCCGGGGTGACCGGGGCGCAACCCGAAGGCCCCCGACCGGGTTGAAGTGACCGGATTCGTCGCAGGTCGGGACGCCCGACCCGCAAGCTTTCAAGGAGGTCCAGGATGAAGCGTTTCGTGGTAGGACTGATGGCCACGTGCACCCTGTTGCTGGCCCTGGGGGCCCAGGCCCCCGCCCGGGCCGACGCCCAGGTCGAGGAGATCTTCGCCCGGGTCCGGCAACTGAACCCGGGGATGACCGACTACCAGGCCGATATCGACATCGCCCTGCGGGCCAAGGTGGCCTTCCTGCCCTACAACCCCCGGATGAGCGGCAGCTACTACCACAAGCGCCCGGACAAGCACAAACTGGTCCTGGAGAAGGCTCCCTCCTACGTCAAGAAGTACCCCAACATCTTCGGATGGAACCTGCCCCGACTGGAGAAGTTCAACAGCCGCGTGGCTGCCCAGGTCGACCTGGACGGGCAACCGACCTGGCACATCGCCTTGACTCCCAAGCAGGGGATGGGCGACGTGCAACTGGTCGAACTCTGGGTGAACCGCAACGACTACAGCGTCCCCCGGCAGATCACCCGCTACAAGAACAACGGGCTTCTGGCGGTGGACGTTCAGTACCGTCAGGCCGAGGGCTTCCTGGTATTCGACAGGATGTCGGCCCGGTTCGAGTTCCCCTCCGTCTCGGTGAACGCCACCGCCACGGCCACCTACAAGAACTACAAGTTCAACCAGGGGCTCTCCGACGACTTCTTCAAGAAGTAGGCATACGCACCCGGGAACAGGACACCGAGGGCCGGGAGGTCGACTCCAGGCCCTCGGCTCCTTTCCAGCCCCCCGGGTCCGCGGCGACCAGGAAGAGGATCTTCCAGGCCCCGCAGCAGGCCCTTGAGCCACAGGCGTTTCACGGGCATCCCCTCCGTTGCTGCAGACTCGTGAGGCGCCCTTGCAGTCTACCAGATCCCCAGGGCCATCCGCACCTCTTCGCTGGCGTGGACCGTGGGGTCCCAGGCCGGCTTCCAGACCAGGTCGACCTGGCACTCCTCAACGCCCGGCATGCGCTTCACGGTCAACCACACGGCCTGCTTGATCTCCGGGCCCAGGGGGCAGCCGGGTGAGGTCAGGGTCATGTTGACCTGCACGCTGCGGGCCTCGGGGTCCGGCAGCACGTCGTAGATCAGGCCCAGGTCGACGATGTTCATGCCGATCTCGGGGTCCACGACCTCCTTGAGCATCTCGAGGACCTCCTCCCGGGTGGGGAAGGTGCCCTCGGTGGGCTTGTCGACGGCTTGGCTCACAGTCTCACCTCTCGTCCTTGACAGCTTCCAATAGGGTGTTCCAGGCCAGCAGGGCGCACTTGATCCGCACCGGATAGGCGCGCACCCCATCCAGGGCCTCCAACTCGCCGAGCTCGACGCCCTCGGGCGGGTCGGGGATGGATCCCTTGGTCAACTGGCGGGCCTTGAAGGCGTCGGCCAGGCGGCGGACCTCCTCCAGGGTCTTCCCCTGCAGGGCCTCGGCCATCATGGAGGCCGAGGCCATCGAGATCGAGCACCCCTCACCCAGGAAACCCACGGCCCGGATGCGCCCGTCCTCCACCGCCAGTTCGATCTCCACGGTGTCCCCGCACGAGGGGTTCACGCCCTCCATGCTGTGGGTGGGATGCTCCAGGTGCCCCTTGTGGCGGGGACACGTATAGTGATCCAGGATGATCTCCCGATAGAGATCGTCGGAAAGGACATCACCGTAGCTCATCGCGTGCACTTCACTCCTGTAAAGACCTGGGCCGCCTTCTCCAGCGCCTCGACCAATCGATCCACGTCCTCGAAGTTGTTGTACAGGTAGAAACTGGCCCGCGTCGTGCCCATCATCCCGATCTCGCGCATCAAAGGCTGGCAGCAGTGGTGGCCGGCGCGCACGCAGACTCCCTCGCGGGCCAGCAGGGTGGCCAGGTCGTGCGGGTGGATGCCCCGGAAGCGGAAGGACAGGACGCTGGAGCGCAGCGCAGAATCCTCGGGGCCCATGACCTCCAGGCCCTCCAAAGCCTGCAGGCGCCGCAGCGCGTAGTCCAGGATCTCCTGGTCGTGGTCGCGGACCACCTCCATGCCCAGGCCTTCCAGGTAGCGGCAGGCGGCCCCCAGGCCGATGGCCCCCGAGATGTTCGGCGTCCCCGCCTCGAAGCGGTTGGGCAGGATGTCCCACGACGAACGGTCGCGGCGGACCGTCGAGATCATGCTGCCCCCGAAATGGAAGGGAGGCATGGTCTCCAGCAACTCCCGCCGTCCCCAGAGCACGCCGATCCCGGTGGGTCCCAGCATCTTGTGCCCTGAGAAGGCCAGGAAGTCGACGCCCAGGTCCTCGACCCGGGTGGGCAGGTGGGGCACGCCCTGGGCCCCGTCCAGGATGACCGTGGTCCCCACGACCCTGGCCCGTCGCACCATCTCCTGGACCGGGTTGATCGTGCCGAAGACGTTCGAGACCCAGGTAAAGGTCAGCAGCTTCGGGCGGTGCTCCAGGGCGCGGTCCAGCGAATCCAGGTCCAGGGTGCCGTCGGGCCGGATCTCCACCCAGCGCAACCGGGCCCCCTTCCGGAACGCCAGTTGCTGCCAGGGAACCAGGTTCGAGTGATGCTCCATGACGGGCAGAACGATCTCGTCGTCCGGGCCGATGTTCCGCTCCCCCCAGGTGTAGGCCAGCAGGTTCAGGGACTCGGTGGTCCCTCGCGTGAAGATCACCGTGGGAGCGTCGCTGACCCCCAGGAAGGAGGCCACCGTCTCGCGGGCCTCCTCATACAGGCGGGTGGATTCCTCCGACAGCCAGTACAGGCCGCGGTGGATGTTGGCGTAGGAGTGTTCCTCGAAGTGGCGCACCGCGTCCAGGACCTGCCTGGGCCTCTGGGCCGAGGAGGCGCTGTCCAGGAAGGTCACCGGCTTGCCGCCGAGGACCTGCTGCAGCACCGGGAAGTCCCGGCGCGCCGCGAGTATGGCTGACTCGTGCTGGCTCAAGGTCTTGCTCAACCCCAATCTTGTCTACGGGTCCCGGCCGGGGGAGGCCCGGGCTGCGGGGAACCTTCCCAGGTCGGTCGGAGGGTCCTGCCAGCCCTCAGGCAGGGCCCGCCAGGGTCGCCTCGATCTTCTCGTGCATCAGCCCCGAGAGCCATTCCACCAGGGCCTCTCCCTCCAGGCGCTCGATCACATCCTGGAAGAATCCGCCGATGATCAGGCGTCGGGCGTCGGCATCCCCCAGGCCCCGGCTCTGCAGGTAGAACTGCTGGTCCTGATCATACGTGGAGAAGGTGGCTCCGTGCGTGCAGCGCACGTCGTTGGCCAGGATCTCCAGTTTCGGGAGCGACCAGGCGTGGGCCCCGCCGGACAGCAGGAGGTTGCGGTTCTTCTGGTAGGCATCGACCTTCTGGGCCTCCGGGGCCACGAAGATGTTGCCGGTGAACACGGTCCGGGCCCGGTGGTCCAGGGCGCAGTTGAAGAGCACGTCCGAGGCGCTGGCGGGCACCCGGTGATTCTGCTGGGTATCCACGTCGAAGTGCTGCTGGCCGCCCGCGAAGACCAGGCCGAGGAACTCGGACTTCGAGCCCTCCCCCTCGAGGTCTCCGGCCATGAAGGCCTTGGTGGTGGCCCCACCCAACCCCAGGAACAGCACGCGCAACTGCGAGTCACGGGCCAGGTGGGCCTCCAGCCGGGTCAGGGCGCGGGTCCCCTGGCCCCAGCGGGAGACCACCACGTACTGCATCCGGGCCCCTTCCTCCAGATGGATCTCCACCGTGGCGTCGGCCACGAGGTCGCCGGCCCCGGATTGGAAGGACTCGACCACGGTGGACTGGCTGTGCCGGCCGCCCACCAGCACGCTGTGGGGGAAGAAGGCCGAGGGTTCGGCAGGAAGGTCCACCTGGTGGGTGATGCGCGACGGCGCCTGCGTGACCAGGCCCTGGGGAACCTGCACCCAGGCCCCACCGCTGCGGTAGGCCGCGTTCAGGGCCGAGAACCGGTCCTGGTCAAGCCGTCCGGCCGCCCACAAGGTCTCGCGCGCCCGGGGCTCGACCAGGGCCTGCTCGAGGGGTAGAAGGTTCAAGCCCGGGATGGACCCCTCCCTCACCGCCTCGAAGGTCGGCCGGGCCATCACGATCCGGCGCCCCTCAAGGCGGAAGCCCTCCGGATCCGTACGGCGCCAGGCCTCATCCGCCTTCTTGGGATAGGGCAGCCGCTCGCACGCGGCCAGACCGTCACGGCGCAACTCCAGGGCCCAGGCCGGCTCGCCCAGGCGCTGACTCAAGGCCTCGGCCGCCGCCGGTTCCAGGTTCACAAGTCGATCATCCGCCCTCGTGGTCATCGAACTCCTCCGTACTCGTCCATCAGCGATGCGCGCGCCCTGCGGGTGCTGACTGCCCTCAGCCGACGGAACCTTCCATCTCCAACTTGATCAGCCGGTTCAGCTCCACCGCGTATTCCAGGGGGAGCTCCTTGGTGAAGGGCTCGAAGAAGCCGTTCACGATCATGGTGATGGCGTCGTCCTCGGAGAGGCCGCGGCTCATCAGGTAGAAGATCTGCTCGTCCCCCACCTTGGAAACCGTGGCCTCGTGTCCGATGTGCACCTCCTGGTTGCCGATGTCCATGGTGGGATAGGTGTCCGAACGCGACTCGGGGTCCAGCAGCAGGGCATCGCAGCGCACGTTGCTGCGGATGTTCGTGGCCTTGGGCAGCACCTTGACCAGACCCCGGTAGGAAGCCCGCCCCCCGTTCTTGGAGATGGACTTGGAAAGCACCGTCGACGAGGTGTTGGGCGCCACGTGGACCATCTTGGCCCCGGTGTCCTGGTGCTGGCCCTTGCCCGCGAAGGCGATCGACAGCACCTCGCCGCGGGCGCCCTCCTCCATCAGCAGGATGGCGGGGTATTTCATGGTCACCTTGGACCCCAGGTTCCCGTCGATCCACTCCACGGCGGCGTTCCGGAAGGCCTTGGCGCGCTTGGTCACCAGGTTGTAGACGTTGTTCGACCAATTCTGGATCGTCGTGTAACGGATCTTGGAACCCTCCAGGGCCACCAGTTCCACCACCGCGGCGTGCAGCGAGTCCTTGGAGTAGACGGGGGCCGTGCAGCCCTCGATGTAATGCACGAACGAGCCCGGGGCCGTGATGATCAGGGTGCGCTCGAACTGGCCCATCGATTGGGCGTTGATCCGGAAGTAGGCCTGCAACGGAATCTCCACCTTGACGCCCTCGGGCACGTAGATGAAGGAACCGCCGCTCCACACCGCCGTGTTCAGCGCGGCGAACTTGTTGTCGGTCATGGGGATGACGGTGCCGAAGTACTGGCGGACGATCTCCGGGTACTCGCGCAGGGCCCCGTCCATGTCCAGGAAGACGACGCCCTGCTGCTCGAGGTCCTCGCGGATCGAGTGATAGACCACCTCGGACTCGTACTGGGCGCTGACTCCGGCCAGGAACTTGCGCTCGGCCTCGGGGATGCCCAGCTTGTCGAAGGTCTTCTTGATGTAGTCGGGGACGTCTTCCCAATCGGTCTCGGCCTTGTCGGAGGGCCGCACGTAGTAGTGGATGTCCTCGAAGTCGATACCTGAGAGGTCGGCTCCCCAGGTCGGCATCGGCTTGGACCGGTAGACCTCGAAGGCCTTCAAGCGGATGTCCAGCATCCACTCCGGCTCGCCTTTCATACGGGAGATCTCGACGATCAAATCCCTGGTCAGGCCCTTGCCGGACTTGAAGACGTAGTCCTCGGCGTCGGAGAAACCGTACTGGTAGTCGCTGCGGATGTCCTGGACGATCGCGGCTTCGCTGCTGACGTCTGCCATGGGGGGGGGCCTCCTCTCGACCGTCAGGCGCCGGCCACCGCGGGCTCGGCGTCGATCCCGTAGGTGCGCACCAGCTCGTCGTAGCCTCGGGCCTCCAACTCCAAGGCCAGTTCCGGGCCACCGCTCTGGACGATGCGTCCGGCCACCAGGACGTGGATGAAGTGGGGTTTGATGTAGTCCAGCAGGCGCTGGTAGTGGGTGATCACCAGGACGCCCATCTCAGGGGTCAACTGCCGGTTGACGCCCTCGGCGACCATCCGCAGGGCGTCGATGTCCAGGCCGGAGTCGGTTTCGTCCAGGATGGCCAGGCCGGGCTTGAGCATGGCCATCTGCAGAATCTCCACGCGCTTCTTCTCGCCGCCCGAGAAGCCCTCGTTGACGTAGCGGCCTGCGAATTCCGGGCGGATGCCCAGGTCCTTCATGCTGGCCATCAGTTCCTTGCGGAACTCCAGAGCCTTGACGTTCTCGGCCCCGCGGCGATTGCGGACGGCCGCCATCAGGAAGTTGCCCAGGCTGACGCCGGGGATCGCCGTGGGGTACTGAAAGGCCAGGAAGATCCCCTGGCGAGCCCGCTCGTCGGTCGGCCAGGCCAGGATGTCGGCGCCCTTGTAGTGGATGCTGCCGGCGGTCACCTCATACTTGGGGTGCCCCATCAGGGCGTTGGACAGGGTGGACTTCCCCGACCCGTTGGGGCCCATGATGGCGTGAACCTCACCCGCCCGGACGGTCAGGTTCAGTCCACGCAGGATCTGCTTGCCCTCGACGGCGACGTGCAGGTTCTGGATCTGGAGAAGGTCAGGAAGAGCTTCCGACATCGGTCTTTCCTCGCTTGCGGTTTCGATTGGTGGAGCCCGTGGCGTCAGCTCCGAGAAACATCTCCATGCCCTGGCAGGCGCATTCCGAGTCCTGCCGGCAGCGCGTGGACTCGGCCCGCAGGTCAGCCAGGGTGGTCCCGTCCAGGATGCGGGCAAGGTTGCTCTCCATCTCCTGGCAGAAGCTGTGGCTGGCGCAACCCGAGTCCTCGCGGCAACCCTGTCCCTTGATCTCGGGGAATGTGCACAGCACCGGCTCCAGCTCCCCCTCGACGGCCCGGACCACGTCACCCACGGTGATCTGCTCGGGTTCCCGGGTCAGGCTGTAGCCCCCGCGGGGGCCGCGGTTGGCGCTGACCAGATCGGCGTGGCGCAAACGGTTGAGAATCTGTTCCAGGTAGCGCCGGGGTATCTGGTTCTGGTCGGCCAGGGCGGCCACGGTCAGCGGGGCCCCGCCGTGGTGGACAGCCAGACAAAGCGCGGCGCGAAGACCATCGGTGCTTCGAGTGGACAACTTCATCATCCCGGGCGGGGACCTCTCGAGGTGGGTCTGGCGAACCACCAGCAGGTCCGCCCAGGCATCATGCCAATCTTGACTCTTTTTGTCAAGAACCCTTCGCGAGGTGACTGCGGCCGGGATGCTCCCGGATTCCGGGGAAATCGTAGCCGACCGCAGAGATCTTGACAAGAGAAGTCGGAATACCTCGCCCGCCGGCAGGCGGGGCTTCCCGGAATCGCGAAAGCTCCGCCCCGGGCCCCGGGCCCCGGGGCCTGCTGGACCGGATGCGCCGGCCCCCCTCCAGCCTGGTTTGGTCGGCCCCCGCCCGGGGGACGAATAGCACCATGGTGCCGTCGCACGGCCACCCGGGCACCGCCCGAAGCAAAGAAGGAGTACCAGCCATGAAGCCCGCCATGAAGTGGGTCGCCAACCGGATGCCACCCAGCGACGCCTCGGAGCAGATGGCCCTGATGACCCCGGCGCAGATCGAGAAGGCCCGCGCCTTCCATCGCAGCTTCCCGCAGTATGAACCCACACCACTGGTGGCCCTGCCCAACCTGGCCGGACTGCTTGGGGTGAAGAACATCTACGTGAAGGACGAGAGCTACCGCTTCGGGCTGAACGCCTTCAAGGTGCTGGGCGGCTCGTATGCCATGGCCCGATTCATCGCCGAAGAGACCGGGCGCGACGTATCCGAACTGGGCTTCAAGCAGTTGACCAGTCCGGAGATCAAGAAGGAACTGGGCGACTACACCTTCTTCACGGCGACCGACGGCAACCACGGCCGGGGCGTGGCCTGGGCGGCCAACCAGATCGGCCAGAAGAGCGTGGTCTACATGCCCAAGGGCTCAAGCGAAACGCGGTTGGAGAACATCCGCAAGCAGGGGGCCCGGGCCGAGATCACGGAACTGAACTATGACGACGCGGTGCGCCTGGCCTCCACCGAGAGCAGCAAGACGCCGAACAGCGTCGTGATCCAGGACACGGCCTGGGCGGGCTACGAGCAGATCCCGGGCTGGATCATGCAGGGCTACGCCACCATGGCCTCGGAGGCCGACTACCAACTGAAGGCCAATGGTGCCGAACGGCCCACCCACATCTTCATCCAGGCCGGGGTCGGCAGCCTCGCCGGCGCGGTCACAGGCTTCTTCGCCAACCTGTATCCCAACGACCCTCCAGTGGTCGTCGTGGTCGAGGCGGAGGCGGCCGACTGCCTGTACCGCAGCGCCCGCAAGGGCGACGGCAGTACCCAGAAGGTGGGCGGCGACCTGGTCACCATCATGGCCGGGCTGGCCTGCGGCGAGGCCAACACCCTCAGTTGGGAGATCCTGCGCAACCACGCCTCATTCTTCGTTTCCCTGCCCGACTATGCCGCGGCCCGGGCCATGCGCGTGCTGGCCGTACCCCTGAAGGGCGACCCAGCGGTGATCTCGGGTGAGAGCGGTGCCGCGGGTGCGGGTTGCCTCTTCGAGGCGCTCATGGAGCCCCGGTTCGCCGATTTCAAGGCTGCGGTCGGGCTGAACCAGGACTCGAAGGTCCTGCTCTTCA
>CAZQPM010000030.1:0-19367 GCA_964595195.1 uncultured Burkholderiales bacterium
GGGGGTGGGTCGCGGCCTGGTGGTGGCGACCGGTAGCGCGACCGAGTTGGGGGGGATCGCCAGCAGCCTGGCCGCCACCGAGCCTCCACCGACCCCCCTGCAGCAGCGCCTGGACCACCTGGGCCGACAGATCGGCCTGGGCGTTCTGGTCCTGAGCGTCCTGATCGCCTTGACGCTGTTGGCGGTCGAGGGGCGTATGTCCCTCGGCGTCCTTGTGCGCGTCCTGATGTTCGCGGTCGCCCTGGCCGTGGCGGCGGTTCCCGAGGGTCTGCCAGCCGTGCTGACCATCTCGCTGTCGGTCGGTGCCCGGCGCCTGGCCCGACGCAACGCCGTGGTGCGGCGCATGGCGGCCGTCGAGACCCTGGGCTCGGTGACGGCCATCGTCACCGACAAGACGGGTACGCTGACCCACAACCAGATGACCGTACGTCGGGTGTGGTTCGACGGACAGGAGCGCAGGGTCAGCGGTCGAGGTTACGAGGGCAACGGCGAGGTGGCGGACGCTCCGGCCCTGGAGGGTGGCTGGAAGGCCATGCTGGCAGCCGGCTGTCTGGCCAGCACCGCGGATCTCCAGGACCAGCCCGGCGGCGCCCGCCGGGCCCTGGGCGACCCCACCGAGGCAGCCCTCCTGGTCCTGGCCGAGAAGGCCGGCATGGACTGGCGGGGTCTGCGCCAGGAGCAGGCCGAGGTGACCGCGGCGCCCTTCAGCTCCGAGCGCGCCCGCATGTCCTCGCTGCGCCAGGGGCCCGAGGGACTCACGCTCCATCTCAAGGGCAGTCCCGAGGAGGTCCTGCGCCGCTGCACGCGGATCTGGAGCGAGGGCCGCGAGTCTCCCCTGGAGCCGGATCTGCGCGAGGCGCTGCTGGCCGTCGAGGCCGGCTTCGGCGACGAGGGCCTGCGCACGCTGGCCCTGGCCTGTCGCAGCGTATCCCAGGAGGGGGCCGCCGAGGACCTCGAGGAGGACCTGGTCTTCCTGGGGATGGTCGCCATGCGGGACCCCGCGCGCAAGGCCGTGCCCGAGGCCATGCGGCAGTGCCGCACCGCCGGCATCCGGGTGCTGATGCTGACCGGCGACCACCCCCGTACCGCCCTGTCCATCGCCCGCTCGGTGGGCCTGGTGGAGGCCTCCGAGGCGGCCCCGCCGGTCCTGACGGGGCCGGAGGTGGCGCGCCTCGACGACGCGGCCCTGGATCGGGCCCTGGAGTCCTGCCACGTCTACGCCCGGGTCTCGCCCCAGGCCAAGTTGCGCATCGTCGAGCGCCTGCTGGCTGGGGGCCAGGTCGTGGCCATGACCGGAGACGGGGTCAACGACGCCCCTGCCCTGAAGAAGGTGCACGTGGGCATGGCCATGGGCTCGGGCACCGCCGTGGCCGTGGAAGCCAGCGAGATGGTCCTCCTGGACGACGACTTCGCCACCATCGTCAAGGCCGTCGAGGGGGGGCGGGGCGTCTTCACCAACGTCCAGAAGTTCATCGCCTTCCTGTTCAGCGGGAACCTGGGGGTGGTGCTGGCGATGTTCGCCGGTACCATCTTCGCCGGGGTCTACGACCTGATGGACCGCGGAGGAATCCTCCTGCCGCTGACGGCGGGCCAGATCCTGTGGATGAACCTGGTCACCGACGGCGCCCCCGCGGTGGCCTTCTCGCTGAGCGGTTCCCGGCCGGGGGTCCTGGAAGAGCCGCCCCGCCAGCCCGGCAGTCCCATCCTGTCCCGGGACCTTTGGCGCTTCCTGGGCGTCACCGGGGTCTGGGTGGCGGTGTTGCTGCTGGTGGTCCTGGACGCGGCCTACGTCGGAGGGCTGGTGACGCTGCCCGGCTCGTGGGATCTGGCCCTGAAGTCCTGGTCGGATCCCCAGCGGGCCCGCACCGCGGCCTTCTACGTCGTGGTCACCGCGCGTCTCTTCAACGCCATGAACTTCCAGCCGCTGCCCGGGCCGCTGTTCAGCCGCGAGGCCTGGCGCGACCTGTACGTCCCCGGGGCTTGCCTTGTCTCCTGGGGCCTGACGATGTTGCTGCTCTTCTTCAAGCCCCTGGGCGGCCTCTTCCACCTGGTCCCCCTGACCTGGACGGAGGTGGGCCTGCTGACGGTGCTGGCTTCCAGCATCCTGGTGGTGGGTGAGGCCTGGAAGGCGCTGGTGGGCGTGCACCTGGCGCCGACTCCGGCAGCGCCCGGGCCCTGAGCCTCAGTCTTTGACGGGTTCGGCCTCGGTGGCTTCGGACTTCAACAACTCGGTGGCCTTGGGCCCCTTGAGGATCAGCACCGGGCACCCGGCCCGGCGCACCACCACCCGGGCCGTGCTGCCCAGGGGGATGCCGACCACGGTGCGGCGCCCCCGGCTGCCCATGACGACCAGGTCCACGTCGTGGCGGTGGGCCTGGTTTACGATGGTCAGGGCCGAGGGGCCGGCCTCGATGTGGCACTCACAGGGCACGTGCACCAGCCGCTGGCGCAGGGTCTCCAGCCGTTCGCGGGCCGCATCCAGGCGCTGGGCCTCGCGCTCGGGCCAGCCCTGGCCTCCGGGCAGGTCCTCCAGGACGTGCAGCAGCAGGACCTCCGCGCCATAGCGCCGGGCCAGGGCGCTCCCGACCAGGACGGCCTCCTCGGCGCGCCGGGAGAAGTCCACCGGCACCAGGATCGAGCGCAGGTGGACCGCGTGGGTCTGACGCCCGTGCAGGGCCGCCTCCCTCTGGCGGGCGGCGGCCAGCGCCTGGGAGACCAGTTGGCGGTCCTGCTTCTCGAAGAAGAAGTCGTCCGCGCTCTTGCCGCGCTGGCGCAGCTCGGGTCCCCGGACCGTCCCCAGGTCGGGGATCTCCTGGGCGGTGTCCGTCAGCTCGCGAACCATGCTGCGTTCGGCCTTGACGGTCAGGATGGCGCAGGGGATGCGGGAGATGACCCGTTCGGTGACGCTGCCCAGGACCTGCCGGTCCGGGCCCCGCCAGGCGTGGGTGGTCACGACCATCAGGGCCCGATCCAGGCCCGAGGCCAGGTCGTACAGGAAGCCCACCGGCGAGCCTGCGGCCACCTCCGTCCGGTAGGGCAGGGGAGTCAGCCGGCGGCCCAGTTCCTCCAGCTTCTTGCGGGCGACGTCCAGGTCGCAGTCGTAGGGGCAGGCGTGGGCCAGAACGATCTCCGACTGGTACTCGCGGGCCAGTTCCCAGGCGACGGGAAGCGCCTGCAGGGAGAGATCCGAGAAGTCCGTCGGTACGAGGATCGTCTTGAGTTCGAGCATGGCCTCCTGCTCCATTCAGTCCGTCGGGTTTGGTCTGCAGACCTTCGCCGTCCACGCGGTGCCCCCCCTGCCGCCCGGTCAACCGGTCGGGCCGGGCCGCGGCTTGCCTGGGAAGCGGTCCAGGCCCGAGTCTTCGGGCCCTTCCGCCTGGATGCGGTACACCGTGTCCCGGCGGGCCGGGATCCGGCCCGCATCGCGGATCAGGCGGATGAGTTCGCCCGGAGGCAGGAACTGGCCGTGCCTCGAGCCGGCTGCGGTCGAGATGCTCTCGTCCCACAGGGTTCCCCCCAGGTCGTTGGCCCCGGCGTCCAGCAGGACCTGCGCCAGGCGGGGCCCCTCCTTGACCCAGGAGGCCTGGAGGTTGCGGAAGGTCCGCCCCAGGACCACCCGGGCCAGGGCGTGGACCACGACGACCTCGGCCCCCGTGGCTCCCGGGCGCAGACCCGCCACGCGCCCGCCGAGCCAGGCCGGGGTCAGGGGGTGCACGAAGCTGAGCGGCACGAACTCGGTGAATCCCCCCGTCTCCTCCTGCAGGTTTCTCAGTCGAAGCAGATGGGCGGCCACGTGCCGCGGCTCCTCCAGGAAGCCGTACATCATCGTGGCGGTGGTGGGCAGCCCCACGCGGTGGGCCGTGCGGATGACCTCCACCCACTGGTCCACCCGGATGCGCCCGGGCGAAAGGCGGTCGCGCAGGTCCTGGTCCAGGATCTCGGCCGAGGTGCCGGGCAGGCTGCCCAGACCCTCGTCCTTCAGGGCCCGCAAGAGGTCCCCGATGGTGCGGTGCGAGCGCCGGGCGCCGTAGAGGATCTCCTCGGGCGAGAAGGCGTGCACGTGCAGGTCGGGGTAGCTCTTCTTCAGGGCCCGGACCAGGCTCAGGTAGGTTTCGGCGTCCAGGTCGGGGGCCAGCCCGGCTTGCAGGCAGACCTCGGTGGCTCCCAGGGCCCGGGCCTCACCCGCCCGGCGCACCACCTCCTCGGTGGAAAGCCGGAAGGCGTCCGGGGCTCCGGGGCCGCGCGAGAAGGCGCAGAAGCCACAGCGGCGGGTGCACAGGTTCGTGAAGTTGATGTTGCGGTTGGCCACCCAGGTCACGCGCTGGCCCACCTGTCGGCGTCGCAACTCGTCGGCCGCGCGCACCAGGGCCGCCAGGTCCGGTCCTCGCGCCGAGGCCAGCAGGGTGGCCTCCTCCAGGTTCGTGGCCTGGCCTTCCAGGGCCCGATCCAGGGCTCGCAGGACTTCGGGGCGAGAGGCTGTCGGGCTCACGGTGTGCCTCCAAGTTCTCGGTATCCCTGGCGCACCCGGTCCAGCAGCCCCCCGTCCAGGTATCCCGGACGCTCCACGAACTCCGGGTAGATGGGCAGGCGTTCGCGAAGGAGGAAGCCCTCCTCGAGGCACGTCCGGGCCAGGGTCTCGGTGTGGGGCCAGGGGGCCTGGGGGTTGACGTCGTCTCGGGTCAGGGGCGACATGCCGCCCCAATCGTTGATTCCCGCCCGCAGCAGCAGGCGATGACCGTCGGGGTTGAGGTTGGGGGGAGCCTGCAGGTTGGCCTCGGGGCCCAGCAGCAGACGGGCCACGGCCACCGTGCGGGCCACCTCCTCGGGGCCGGGCTCGGGGGCCCCGCGCATGGGCAGGTGCGGTTGCTGCCGGAAGTTCTGCACCAGGATCTCCTGGAGTGGACCGTGGCGCAGTTGCAGGTCGCGCAGCAGCACCAGGGCTTCGACCCGTTCGCGGGGGGTCTCGCCGATCCCGATCAGGATCCCGCTGGTGAAGGGGATCTTCAGCTCGGCGGCGTCGCGCAGGACCCGAACGCGCACGTCCGGAGCCTTGTCGGGCGAGGCGGCGTGCGGCATGCCCTCCCCGGTCAGGCGTGGGCTGGAACTCTCCAGCATCAGGCCCATGCTGACGTTGCAGCGTTTCAGCAGGGCCAGCTCGGGCCGCGTCAGGGCGCCCGCGTTCGTGTGGGGCAGGAGGCCCTGCTCCAGGGCCACCCGGCAGGCCCGGGCGGCGTATTCGGCCGTGCTGCCTGCCCCCAGGCGTTGCAGCGTCTGGCGGTGGGCCGGCCAGGCCGCCTCGGGGCGGTCACCCAGGCAGACCAGGGCCTCGTGGCAACCGGCCCGGCGTCCGCGGTGGCACAGAGCCCGAACCTCGTCCAGCGTCATCGTGCGGGCCCCGGGCTCTCCGGGTGCGCGCCGGAATCCGCAGTAGGTGCAGCGGTTCCGACACAGGTTCGTCAACGGCAGGAAGATCTTGCGCGACCAGGTCACGGTGCGCCCGTGCCCGGCGTCACGCAGGCGGCCGGCGGCCCGAAGCACGGCGGGCAACTCCTGGGGGGGCCCCTGCAGCAGGCGTTCTCCCTCGTCCACCGTCAGGACCTCCCCACGGAGGGCGCGCTCCAGGATGGCTTGGAGTTCCCCGACCGTGGCCGACACGAGGCGGGCCCTTCGCCTTCCCGGGGCGGGGGCCTTCCAGACCGGCCTGTGGGTGGGTGGGGCCCCACGTCATGGGTGGGCGGGGCCCACGGTATGGGTGGGTCCTCCTGGCCCCAGGACACAGCACCCCGCGCGGTGCCCTACCGCGACAAGTGGCGGGCCAGCGAGTATAATGGGGCGACCATGCTCCGCTCCTGGCCCCTGCTGCTCCTCATGCTGCTGCTGAGCGCCGCGTCCCTGTCGGCCGCCCCGGCCCTCCCCGCGCCGCGGATCATCGACCTGCGCGCCTGGTACTACGCCTCGGGCCCCCAGGATCGGGCCCGGACCCTGTTGTGGTGGCAACCCGAGGCGGTGAAGGTGCAGCGCTCGGCGACCCTGTCACGCAGCGGACTGATCCGCGTGCGGGTGCTGGTCTCTGGGGGGATCGACGAGGACGACGAGGGGACCGTGAACTGGCTCAGCCTGGTCTTCCGCGACCGGCAGGGGGCCGAGTTCGAGTTGCCGCCCGAGCGCCGCGCCACCCGCGCGGGCACCAAGGACGTCCTGTGGCGCATACCCCCGGAGTTCGCCGCGGGTCCCCTGGAGCTTGAAGTCCTGGCCTGGAGCGAGCGCAGCGACGGTCCTTCCCGTTCCATGAAGCCCGCGGACCGTTCCGGGTGGCTGAAGTTGGGCCGTGTCGTGGACTGAGGCCGACCGGCCCTTCATGGAGCTGGCCCTGGAACTGGCCTCCCGGGGCCGCCTGACCTGCGCTCCCAACCCGATGGTCGGCTGTCTGGTGGTGGCCAGCGGCGAGGTCGTGGGTTTCGGCTGGCACGAGGTGGCCGGCGGTCCCCACGCCGAGGTCGTGGCCCTGCACGCTGCGGGCCCCGCCGCTCGTGGCGCCACGGCCTACGTGACCCTGGAACCCTGCACCCACTTCGGGCGGACGCCGCCGTGCGTTCCCGCCCTTCTGCAGGCCGGGATCGCCCGGGTCGTGGTGGGGCTCCGGGACCCCTTCCCGCAGGTGGCCGGCAGCGGGATGCGGCAACTGGCCGAGGCGGGCGTGCAGGTCGACCGGGCCCCCCGCTCCTTCCAGGAACGCTGTGCTCGCCAGAACTTCCAGTTCCTGCACCGGGTCAGCCAGGGCGGCCCCTTCGTGACGATGAAGTTCGCCATGACCCTGGATGGCAAGATCGCCACCTCCAGCGGGCATGCGCGTTGGATCTCCAGCCCGGCCAGTCGGGACAGGGCCCACCTCGAGCGGGCGGCCCACCGGGCCCTCCTGGTCGGCGTGGGCACGGTGCTGGCCGACGATCCCGGCCTGGATTGTCGCAGGTCCGGCGGGCGCAATCCCGTGCCCGTGGTGCTGGACGGCGCACTGCGCACGCCACCGGCGGCCCGCTTGCTGCGGGGCGGCCAGGCGCTGCTGGCCTGCCGCCAGGATGCCGACCCCGGGCGGGCCCGGCGCCTTCAGCAGGCCGGCGCGGAGATCCTGCGCCTTCCCGGTAGGGATCGGGTGAGCCTGCGCGATCTCCTGCCGATTCTGGGCGCAAGGGGGCTGGACAGCGTGCTGATCGAGGGAGGGGGGCAGGTCCACGCTTCCGCCCTGGCCGAGGGAGTCGTGCACCGCGTGCTGGGTTTCGTGGCGCCCTTGATGGTCGGCGGTCAGCAGGCACCCACCCCCGTGGAGGGGCCTGGAGTCGGCAGGCTGGAGGAGGGCTGGCAGGTCCGGCACCTGGCCTGGCAACCCGTGGGGCCCGACCTGATGTGCGAGGGTTTCCTGTGGGATTGGAGCGCTCTGGTGCAGTGAAGGAACCCACGTCCCATCCCTGCCTGGCGGCCGGATTCGAAGCGCCGACCGCGAGCAGCGGCACCGGTCCTCAGGACCACCGACCCGGGAGCCTGCTCCGGGTCTGCCGGGGTGCCGAGGCCCGCCTGCCCACGCGCGCGGGTGAGTTCCGGATGCTGGTCTACACGGGCGAGCACGACGCCTCCGAGCAGGTGGCCCTGGTCGCCGGTTCCCTGGAGGGCCCTGCCGCAGTGCTGGTGCGGATGCATTCCGAGTGCCTGACCGGGGACGTCTTCGGGTCGCAGCGCTGCGACTGTGGCCGCCAACTGGAACTGGCCCTTCAGAGGGTCCAGGCCAGCGGCCGCGGCGTGCTGCTGTACCTCCGTCAGGAGGGCCGCGGCATCGGGCTCCTCAACAAGACGCGGGCCTACCGCCTGCAGGAACTGGGCCGGGACACCGTGGAGGCCAACCTGGAACTGGGGTTGGATGTCGACCCGCGAGATTACTGCCTGGCCGCCGCCATCCTCAGGGACCTGGGCGTCCTGCGGGTGCGCCTGCTGACCAACAACCCCGCCAAGGTCCGGGCCCTGGAGTCCTGCGGTCTGCAGGTCGAGCGGGCCTCCCTGGAGGTCCCTGCAACCCCTGGCAACGCCGCCTACCTTCGCACCAAGCGCGATCGGATGGGGCACCTGCTGGATCTGGTCTGAGGGTCGGTCCGGGCTGCGCGCGGCGTGGGCTGGGGTGCGCGTGACGGGTCGGGCAGGCTGGCCGGCCGGCGCAGGCCATTCCTCGGCTCAGGAGCGCCCCGGTAGCAGGAAGAGGCGCGGTCGACCGCTGGGGCCCTGCTGGACCTCCACCCGCACGCCGAAGACCTCCCACAGCAGGGCGGGGTTCAGGACCTCGCCCGGGGGGCCGTCCCGGACCACCCGGCCGCGGCGCAGCGTGACCAGGCGGTCGCAGTAGAGCGAGGCCAGGTTCAGGTCGTGCAGGGCGGCCAGGATCGTCATTCCGCGGTCGCGATTCAAGCGCCCCAGAAGGTCCATGACCTCGACCTGGAAGCTGATGTCCAGGTGGGACGTCGGTTCGTCCAGGATCAGGATGCGGGCCTCCTGGGCCAGGGCCTGGGCGATCCGCACCCGCTGGGCCTCGCCCCCCGAGACTTCGGTGATGCGGCGCTCGGCCAGGTCCTCCACGCCCGTGTCGGCCATGCAGCGCTGCACCACCTGGTCGTGCCCCGCGTCCGACAGGCCCAGGCCCGAGCGATGGGCGTAGCGCCCCATGGCGACGACCTCGCGGCAGGTGAAGGGCAGCCAGACGCGGGTGTCCTGGGGCACGAAGGCCAGGGAGGGGGCCAGGCGTCGGCGGGGGATGCGATCCAGGTCCTCGTCGCCCAGTCGCACGCCTCCGGCCGTGGGGTGCAGCACGCCGGCCAGCAGCGTCAACAGGGTGGACTTGCCCGAGCCGTTGGGGCCCAGGAGCCCCACGAAGGTGCCCGGTTCCAGGGCCAGGTCCAGGCCGTCCAGGACGGGATCCAGGCCGGGGCGGTAGGCGAAGGTCAGCCCCCGGGCCTGCAGGCGCTGGGGGCGCGCAGAGGCCTTCAAGACAGACCCTTCCGCCGGTGCAGCAGCCAGAAGAAGAAGGGGGCGCCCACCATGGCCGTGATGACACCCACCGGGATCTCCTGCGGGGCCCCCACGGTGCGGGCCGCGGTGTCCGCCAGGACCAGGAAGGCCGCCCCTCCCAGGGCCGAGGCGGGCATCAGGACCCGGTGGTCCGGGCCCACCAGCATGCGGGCCAGATGCGGGATCAGCAGGCCCAGGAAGCCGATCAGCCCGGAAGCCGAGACGGCCGCTGCCGTCACCAGCGAACCGGCCAGGATCGTGCGGATCTTCAGGGCCTCGACGTCCACGCCCAGGCTGCACGCGGCCTCGTCTCCCATGCTGGAAACGTTCAGGGCCGGCGACATCAGGTACAGGGCCAGACCGCCGACCAGGAGGTAGGGCGCGACCAGCGCCACCCGCGAGGCGTCGGCCTGGGACAGCGAGCCCATCAGCCAGAAGACCACCCGGGCCAGGTCCTCGCGGGCCATGGTCATCAGGAAGCTGACCATGGCTCCGGCGAAGGAGCCGACCACCACGCCCGCCAGCAGGAAGGTCTCGACGGGAAGGGTGTTCCCCAGGCGGGCCAGGCGGTAGACCAGGGCCATGGCGCCCAGGGCGCCCAGGAAGGCCAGGACGGGAACCGGCGAGAGCCAGGGCAGGGGAGAGGGCAGGTGCAGCACGATGGCCAGGGTGGCCCCCAGGGCCGCTCCGGCCGAGGTCCCCACGATGTAGGGGTCGGCCAGGGGGTTGCGCAGGATGCCCTGGAAGCCACTTCCCGCCAGGGCCAGGGAGGCGCCGACCAGCATGCCCAGCAGGACCCGGGGCAGGCGCAACTCCAGGAGGATCGTGGCGGTGGCCCCATCCAACCGGGAGGGGTCGGTCAGGGCCCACCAGACCTCCTGCGGGGTCAGGGGCACCGAACCCACCAGCATCCCGACCAGGCCGGCCACCGCCAGCATGCCGGTTCCACCCAGGCAGGCCAGCACCAGACGCATCGCCAGGGAGGTGCGCCTCACGGCTTCCAGGCCTCGAAGAGGGCGACCATCTGGCGCAGACCCTCCACGCTGCGCAGGGTGGGGCGCACCAGGAGGTCGGGATCCATCTGGTAGACCCGTCCCTTCTGGACCGCCTTGAGGCGATCCCAGCCGGCGCGCCGGGTCAGGTCGGCGGGGACCAGGGTGGTCAGGACCACGATGTCGGGGTTCCTGTGGACCAGGTCCTCCAAGGAGATGGTGGGGTAGGTCGTCGAGAGGTCCCCGTAGAGGTTCCTCCCCCCGGCCCGCTCGACCATCTCGTGCACCAGACTGGTGTTCCCGGCGGTCATCAGCGGATCGTTCCAGATTTCGACGAAGACCCGCGGGCGGGCGGGAAGTTCGCCGGCCTTGTCGCCGACCTCCTGCAGGCCCGCCTGCAGGGCCACCAGGGCGGCCGCGGCCTGCTCCCGGGCGTCCAGGGCCTGGCCCAGGATGGGCAGGTTCTCCTGCAGGTCCTGCAGGGTCCGGGTCTTCACGGCCACCACCGACAACCCCAGGCCCTGCAGGCGCGTCGGGATCTCGGGGCTGTTCAGGTTGTGGTCCACCAGCACCAGGTCCGGCTTCAGGGCCAGGATGCGTTCGTAGTCGGGCTGGATGTCGCCCACCCGCGGCAGCGCGTCCACCTGGGGAGGGTAGTGGTCGTTCTCGGTCACGCCGACGACCTGCTCACCGCGGCCCAGGGCGTAGACCGTCTCGGTCAGGTTCGGGGCCAGGCACAGAAGGCGCTTCCCCGGGGGGGAACTCCCGGGGCTGGGGGTGCTGGCCTGGGGCCGGGGCCCGCAGCCCCACATCGCCAGCACGGCCAGCAGGACGGCCCACGCCACAAGCCTCGGCTTCATCCTGCCGTGGGCTCCTGGAAGTTGCGTCCGGTGGGAGCCGTCGGCTCGGAGTCGGGCCGGTCGGGGGACGCTTCGCCAGACGGCGAATCCGGAAGACCTGGGGACTCAGCCTCCGCATCCTGGGGGGGGCGGTCTGCAAAGACCAGGGCCAGGATCGCGTCGGAGACCTCCGGCATCTCACGGGGTTCCAACTCCACCTCTTCAGGGCCGTAGCCCGAGACCACCCGCACCTGCTGACCGTCGGCGGTCTGGATGCACTCGTAGCGGGAATCGTCCCGGGGATCCCGCAGGATGAAACTGGTGGGAGGCACCAGCCACTGCACCATTGCCGAGGCCTCGCGCAGTTCGCCGTGGTCCATCCGCCGGCGATACTCCACCAACAGTCCAGCCAGGCGCCGGGTCAGGTCCGGGTCGACCTCGCCCAGGCCCTTCTCCTGCCGATACTCCAGGTAGTCCTCACACCAATCCGGAACGAACAGCAAGGTCGGCCTCCTCCCGAGCGTGCCCGCTGCGCAAACGGGTGCGCACGGAGCCTTCCTCTTCGGTTTCCGGGCCCCATTCCCTGGGAATTCCGGCAGGAACCCCAGGCACCGGCGCGAACGTCGGGTCTTCCCGTGCCCAGGACCTCTCGCTGGGCCTCGAAGGTGGCCGCCGTTCCCGGACCCGTGCTGAAGTGGGCCGGGGGCAAAGGTCAGCTCCTGGCTCAATACGACCGCTGGCTTCCCCGCCGCTACGGTGCCTACTTCGAGCCCTTCGTCGGCAGCGCTGCGGTCTTCTTCCACATGCTGCCCCGGGCGGACCAGCGACGCGTGCGCCTCTCGGACGTCAACGAGGACCTGATCGGCGTCTATCGCGTCCTGCAGACCGACCTGGAGGGCCTGGTCCAGCGCCTGGACCTGCACCGCCTGCGGCACTCCGAGGAGTACTTCTACCAGGTCCGCTCCCAGGACCCCGGGTCCATGGATCCCACGGACCGGGCGGCGCGCACCATCTACCTGAACAAGACCTGCTACAACGGGCTGTACCGGGTGAACTCCTCAGGGCTCTTCAACGTTCCCTTCGGGCGCTACCAGAACCCCTCGATCCTGGTCGAACCCCGCCTGCGGGCAGCGGCTCAGGCCCTGCAGGGGGTGGAACTGGGTGTCGAAGGCTTCGAGTCGGTCCTGGAACATGCCCGAGAGGACGATTTCGTCTACTTCGACCCTCCCTACCAGCCCCTGAACACCACCTCCAGCTTCACGGCCTACACGCGTTGGAGCTTCGGTGAGGAGGAGCAGGTCCGTCTGGCCCGAGTCTTCTCGGAGTTGGCTGGCCGAGGCGTCAAGGTCATGCTGTCCAACTCCAACACGCCGCTGGTCAAGAGCCTGTATCAGGGCTTTCGCATCCACCGCGTCCGGGCCAACCGCTGCATCAACTCCAAGGCCGATTGCCGGCGGGCCATCACCGAGCTCCTGGTGGCCAGTTTCGGGTGAAGCTGGACCAGGCTTGGGAACTGCTGCTGGCCGAGCGGCCCCCGGCGGCCTGCTTCCACCTGCGGGCCTCCGAGATCAAGGAGCGCACCGGTCTGGAACCGCGGCTGATGGCCAAGTTCGACCACCGCGACCAGTTGCCGCCCGCGCTGAGGCGCCGGGGTCTGTTCCTGCTGCCGACCCGCAACGGGGAATACGCGGTCCTGAGGGGCGAGGGGTACCATACCCTGGAGCCCTGCCCGGCGCCCCGGGATTTCCCCTCGCGGGCCGAGTTCACCCTGCGGACCCTGGAACAGGGGCTCTCCGAGTCCCAGTTCCTGGACCTGGCCTATCACTCCGGGCTGCTCTCCCACTTCACGGGCGTGGCCTCGTTGTTCCCGACGATCCGGGGGCGCAAGCGGGCCCCGCGCTTCAATGTCCAGGTGGCCGGCCTGACCCTGGAGGTGGAGGGCGTGCAGGTCGAGGTGGATGCCGGCTATGAGGGGCCTCGCGAGGTGATCCTCCTGGAGGCCAAGATCGGCGAGCCGGCCGACTTCCATCTGCGCCAGCTCTACTATCCCTATCGCTTCTGGAGCGAATTGACCCCCAAGGCCGTCCGTCCGATCTTCTTCACCTACGCGCCCAAGGAGGGCGTGATTCGCCTGCGCGAGTACCGTTTCGATCCGCCGGAGTCCTACCGGGCCCCCGTTCTGGTGCGGGCCGAGGCCTATCGTCTGCGCGCCCGGGCCGCTCGTCTGCCCCTGCCCCCGACCACGGGAGCGTGGACTGGAGGGCCGGGTCCGGGGACCCTGCGGGTACCCCAGGCCGATGACCTGGAGAAGGTGGCCCACCTGCCCTTCCTGGTGGACCAGGGTCTCGATTCCCCGTCCACCATCGCCGACGCCCTGGGCTTCACGGTCCGCCAGGCCGGTTACTACGCCGAGGCCTGCCAGATCCTGGGCCTGGTGGGGGGTCATGAGGGGAGCTACCTGGTGACGGACCTGGGCCGCGACTACCTGGGCCTGGAAGTCGAGCCCCGACACGAACTGCTGGCCCGTCTGGTCCTGGGCCTGCCGATCATGCAGCGGGCCCTGGTGGAGATGCTGTTGTCCCCGGGGCGCCGCCTGGAGCGGGCCTCCCTGGAGGACCTGGTGCGCCGGGAGTCGGGCCTGGGGGGCAGCACGGCCACCCGGCGGGCTGGTACCCTGCGGCGCTGGTTCGCCTGGTTGGAGCAGGCCCTGGGCTTCGTCCGGGTCGGTCGTGGGGCCGTCGAACTGGTGGCGGCACCGCGCGTCGAGGAACTCCGCCTCTTCTGAGGGAACCCTTCCGGGTACGCGCCGAGGCCCGGCTGCGGCTGCAATCCGGGCCTCGGGTCTCGGGTCAGGTCGGTCGTATCAGGAGCGCTTGCGCACCTGGTCCAGGGCCTCGGCGGCATCCACGAAGCCTTGGCCCTGGGAGTTCCCGTCGTAGCCCTTCAGAGGGTCGGCGGTGCTGCGCAGGACGTCCTTGAGGGTCATGGGGTCGAGATCCCTGGCCTGTTCCAGTCCGGCCACGATCCCGGCGACCAGCGGAGCCGAGAAGGACGTGCCGGGGGCGGCCACCAGGCCCTCCTTGGGGATGAACACCGGGGGCAGGCCGGACTTGACGATCTGCTCGATCTCGTCGGGGCCGTGCCGCAGGATGTCGCGCGGCAGGCCCAGGCCCTTGATCAACTGGGGCTTGGACGTCAGCAGTTGCTTGAGCTGGTCGCCGTCCATGTTGCGCAGCGTCTGGACGACCTGGCCGGTCTGTTCCATCTCCGAACCCGGGACGCTCCAGGAGACGATGAACTCGCCGGGGGCCAGGATGTCGGGCTTGGTCAGGCCATCGTCGGTGGGGCCCCGGGAGGAGAAGTCGCTGACCGTCTGGCGGTCCAAGGCCGCCCCCACGGTCAGGGCCGCCTCGGAGTCCGCCGGAGAACCCAGGGTCCGGGCGTCGGGTCCGCTGTTGCCTCCGGCGGCGACCACGGTGATGCCGGCCTTGGTGGCGATCTCCACAGCCCGGTTGATGGGGTGGGCCCGGTCCGGCATTCCGTCGGGTCCGGCGCCCAGGGACATGTTGATGACCTCGATGCCGTACTTCTCACGGTTCTCGATGGCCCACTGCAGACCCTTGATGATGTCCGAGGGGCGACCCTGGCCCTCGGCGTTCATAACCCGAACGGCCACGATCCTGGCGTCTGGCGCGGTGGCCAGGACGTCTCCGGCGACATGGGTGCCGTGCCCCGAGGGGTCGACCGGCTTGGGCGACCCGTCCACCACGTCCTTCCAGGCCAACAGGTTGAACTGGGGGTGGTCGAAGCCCGAATCCACCACGGCCACGACCTGGCCCTTGCCGGTGAAGCCTTGCTCGTGCAGGGCGTCGGCCTTGGTCAGGGCGACCGGGTCCACCTTGGGCATGGACCAGTCGCCGGACTGCAGGTTGGCCTGGACCTTGGGAATCCCCGGCCACAGGTCGCGGGGACGGTCGTCGAAGACCAGGTAGCCTTCCTTCTCCAGTTGCGAGGCCGTCTTCTCGTCGACCTTGGCGGTGACACCGACCTTGTCGAGAGGCTCCTTGACCTCGACGCCCTTCTCGGCCAACTGCTTGTGCATCTGGCGCGGGTCGACGCTCTGCGTCAGGTCGCCCTCACCCGGAGCCCGCATGATGATGACGTCGCGCGGGCCTTCCTGGTTGGGAGTGGCCAGGAAGGGGTTCTCCTGCTCGCCGCGCATGGCCGCGTTGATCTTGCTGAGCTGGCTGGGCGTGAAGTAGTGGCTGTTCGAGCCGCTGATCGGTGTGCTCATCTGGATGCCTCCCGGCTTGGGTGCGGAGCTCCGTTGCTCCGGATCCCATGATGCCCGAGGAGAGCCTCGTCCGTGTTGCGGAAATGTGAAAGTTGTGGGCCGTTCCGTATCCTCTCGTGGCCGTCAGGTCTGGGGGTGATGGTCAGCAAGGAGGCCGGAATCCGATTCGGGAGCATTCCTCCCGGCGATCGACCTGTGCAGCCCCGACCTTTTCAGTCCCAGTCTGGGATACACGCTCTGGCTGAACCTGATCATCAGGCCTGCCGTGATCGAGAGGCCTTCGCGGGTCCGGCTGCCGTCGCGCGGCTTCGGGAGGTCGGTGTCGCTCCGGATCCTCCAGTTCACGGTCCCCTGGCGCTGGCGAGCGGTCACTCCCGCCCGGTCTCGGGGGCGGGTTCCCCTGGGGGCAGGACCAGGGCCAGGAGGCGTCGGAGGCGGTCGAAGTCGGCCGGCGGGGCGGCCCGGAGATCCAAGGGTGCGCCGGTCATCGGGTGGACCAGGTGCAGGCACCAGGCGTGCAGCATCGGGCGCCGGATCTCCAGCCCGCCCAGGCGGCGTCGGCCACCGTAGAGGATGTCGCCCAGGATCGGCAGGCCGGCCACGGCCAGGTGGGCCCGGATCTGATGCTTGCGTCCGGTCTGGGGGCGGGCCTGGATCAGCAGGCCACTGGAGGATTCGGAGGCGACGGTGAACTCCGTCCGGGCGGCGGTTCCCTCCGGGCCCGGCGGCAGCACCCGCATCGGGCCGCCCTTGCGCGTGGGCTCGCCCAGGGGACGGGTCTCCAGCCAGGTTTCCGGGGGCTTTCGGGTCGGGCGGGCCGTCAGGGCCAGGTAGGTCTTGCCCACCCGGCCGGCCTCGAACTGGCGGGCCAGGCTCGGGTTGGCCCGCTGGCTGCGCGAGAAGAGGAGCACTCCCGAGGTGTCCAGGTCCAGGCGTTGGTGCAGACCCAGGTAGCCCTTCTGGCCATCCCGGCGGGTCAGGAAGGCCTCCACCAGGCCGACCAGATGGGGCCGGTCGGGATCCAGGTTGGCGTGCATGGCCAGACCCACCGGTTTGTCCACCACCAGCAGATCGTCGTCCTCGAAGACGATGCGCTCGGGGCCGAATTCCGCGACCCCTTGGGGCGCCTCGGAGGGAATCTGCACCTGGACCCGGGAGCCGGCGACCAGGATCCAGGTCGGCCGGAAGACGGGGCGGCCATCCACCCGGACCGCGCCCTTCATGACCAGGGAACGGACCCGCGAGCGGGAGAAGTCTTGATCAAGCCACTCCAGCAGGGCCGCGTCCAGGCGCATGGTCTGGTGGACCAGGAACTCCAGGGGCCGGTCCGCGGGGTCGGTTCCCTGGTCTCGGGCGGGGCCTCGGGAGGAGTGGTCGGGTTGGCGGGGTCTGGGCATGGTGCCCCCTTCTCTACCCGGCCGCGTTTCCTCTCAGGGCCGGATCGACAGGTCCCGATCCGGCTGGCGTCCCAGCGGCGTCACCCGGATGCCCCGGTCGGCCAGTTGGCAGACCAGGAGCTCCGCGGTCCTTCCTCCCTCGACGACCACGACGCTGCCGTTCGCCAGCGATTCCGCCAGGCGGGCCGCCTCGGCCGCGTCGCGCAGACGGACCGGACGCTGCTCCAGGATCTGGAATCCGCGTCGGGCCCATCCGTTGGAAGCGGTATCGGCGTCGGCGTGAACCACCCGCAGCTCGATGTGCCCGTCCCGATTGAGGGTCGAGCGCAGCAGCTCGACCTGTTCCTCGGGGGTCTCGCGGTGGACGACCACTCCGACCTGGTCGCCGTCCCGGGCCAGATCCTCGACCAGGCGGGGGTTGCGCAGGTCGTCCAGTTCCAGGAGGATGGTGGCCGCCCCCTGGTGGGCGTGCAGGACCCGCCGCAGGGCGGGATCGTCCCCGTGGCCCGAGGGTTCCTCGACGACCAGGGCCACGCTGGCCGAGGCCGGGCGCGCCGCCGGCACGAAGAGGGCAGCCAGGCCCAGGAGCACGGCGAACCCGGCTGCAGCCACGCGGCGGACGGGCCAGGCGCGAACCCTGCGTCGGTCGGCGGCGGGTTGAACGCGGGCTTGGACCTGGCGCACAAGGCTGGTGGTCAGTCCGGCCAGGAGGGGTTCCAGGCCCGAGGCGTGGGTCACCAGGCGCAGTTCCAGCCAGGCCAGGGCCCGATGGGCGTCTTCGAGGGTGGGCTCGGCGGCACCCCGCAGGTCGGCTGCCGCCCAGGCATAGCAGCGGGCCAGCCAGGGGACCAGGCTGAGCAGCAGCAGGTTGCTGACCAGGGGCCGATCCAGGGCCGGCCACTTGCGGAGGATCAGGGCCTCCAGATACCGGGCGATCTCCTGTTCCAGGGCGGCGGGTCCCGGTTCGTCCAGGTGCGCGAGCAGACGGCCGGGGTCGCCCTCCCATCCGAACCGGTGCAGGGTGACCCGGTCTGCAAAGAGGAGGGCTTGGGAGAGCGCAGGCGCTGCGGGCGGCGTGGCGGCCTCGATCGTGCCGACCAGCGTCGCCATCAGGTAGGGGCGCAGCACCAGGAGGCCCGTGTCGAATCCCTCGCGGTCGCCGGGCGAGCCCTGCAACCGGCGGCAGAAGACCTGCAGCCGGCGGAACAGGGCCGCCGCCGGGTCGGCCGAGCGCACGTCCCCGAGAAGCTGCCCCTCCAACACGAGGTAGTCGGCCCAGGGCAGCGTCTGCCCGAAGCCCGCTTCCAATGGCTGCTGGCCGACCACCGGGGCCCCTTCCTCGCGGAGATTCTCCTGCAGCCAGGGGTCCCAGTCCTCCAGCAACCGGCCCCGGTTGGCCTGGACCGCCGGACAGCAGAAGGAGGCCCCTACGACCGGGCCTTCGGGAGTCTCCACCAGCAGGAAGGGGAACCGCGTGCAGCCGAGGGGCTTGGCTCCGTCGCCGAACCTGGCCTGGATGGAACACAGGCCCTGCGGGTCCAGGAAGACGCACCGCCCCTGGCGCACGGCCGCACGCCAGCCTGCGCCTCCGCGCACCAGGACCGGCCCCTCGGGGCTCAGGCGCTGGACCAGGTCCGAGCCATCCAGGCGCTGCCGGCAGGCGTCGTCAACGCCGATGCCCCACATGTCGCGGCAGCACCGGCCGCACATGAGGCATTCGAACCTCTGGCCAGAAGGGTACCGGGCCGTCATTCAACTGGGAGTATACCGACCGACGGCCTGGAGTCCATGCCTTGAATGAATCAATCGCGAGCCCGCGGCCTGGTGGCCCGGAACAGGGCGATCCATTCGCCCGGTGCGCGCTGGAATTCCGCGCCCTGGCGCAGTTCCAGCAGCCTGAACCCCGCTCTCTCGGTCTTCGGGATGGCTCCATCCTGCAGGAGATCCTGGTGGTCCTCGTCGATGATCAGGACTCCGCCGGGTCGCAGGGCGCGGTTCATGGACTCCAGCCAGGGCAGGGTCACTTCCTCGTAGGCAGGGCTGGTCAGCCCTGCCCCCATGTGGACGCCGGTCATGACCATCCAGTCCACGGATTCGTCAGGAAGGCAGATGTCCCGGCTCCTTCCCAGCACGGGCCTGATGCCCAGGTCCCCGTGAAGGTGCTGCATCAGGTGCAGGGACATCGGGTCGACCTCGACCGCAAAGAGGCAGGCGTCGGGGCCGATGGCCTGACGAAAGGCGGGGAGTGTCGGCCCGCTCCCGGAACCGATGTCCGCCAGATCCCTGCCCTTCAGGTCACCCAGGTGCCTTGTCGCCAATTCGATGGGGGCCCGGGCGATGGCCCGGCCGCGCACTTCGTCGTGTCCTCCCCACATCAGATGCCGGACCCCTTCCCAGGGCTTGGCATCCTGTGGATGTTCAGCCCGAGCCAGGGAGGGCAGCAGTGGCTTCGGGCACAGGGCCCGGCCTCGGGGGGTCCGGCCTTCCACCCGGGTCACCGTCGCGATCTTCAGCGACCAGGCGGGCTCGAGGGTATGCGTCAGGTAGTCCAGGGCGGCCCGGTCCGATGGATTGCACTTCAGTCTGGCGTCCGGGATCCTGGCCTGCAGTTCCGGCGAGAACAGGGCCAACCACAGGCGCACGGGATAACCATTCGGAATCTGGCGGCCGACCGTGCACAGGCGCGTGAAGAGTTCCTCGTCGCGGGCGAAGGTCTGGCCCGCCTCCAATCGCCGGGCCATCTCCGACTCCAGTCCGGCCAGGTCCTCATGCCACGGTTCGACGGGCTCCTGAGGAGGGG
>CAZQPM010000031.1:0-19123 GCA_964595195.1 uncultured Burkholderiales bacterium
GCCCACCGAGTGCAGGCAGGGCACGAAGCTGCCCTCGTCCCCCAGCACGTCCAGGACCGCCTGCCCCATGCGGGTCATGATCCGCATGTTGGTGACCACGTAGGGGCTGTCGGTGATCTCGATGCCGATCTGGGCGATGGGGGAGCCCAGGGGACCCATGCTGAAGGGGATCACGTACATGGTCCGCCCCCGCATGCACCCGTCGAAGAGCCCGGTCAGCGTGGCCTTCATCTCGTCGGGGTCCACCCAGTTGTTGTTGGGGCCGGCGTCCTGCCGGGTCCGCGCGCACACGAAGGTGCGGTCCTCGACCCGGGCCACGTCGTCGGGATCCGAACGGCTCAGGAAGCAACCCGGGCGCTTCTCGGCGTTCAGGCGCACGAAGGTTCCGGCCTGGACCATCTCCTCGCACAGGCGGTCGTATTCCTCCTGGCTGCCGTCACACCAGTGGACGCGGTCGGGTTGGCACAGGCGCTTGATCTCGTCGACCCAGGCCAGGAGCCGGGTGTGGTTCGTGGGTGCAGAGAAGACGTTCTCAGGGGTCATTGGGTTCCCATCCTTCGTTTCAGGCTGACACCACCGCGGTCCGGTGGTGTGGGGTGGTTCGAGGGCGGCCCGTCGCCCTCCCATCCAGGGACAGCCAGAGGCTGCCCTGGAAGCCTACCCCGATTCGGCCAGTTCCACTGCATCCCGGGGCCTCCTTCCCGGTCAGGGGCTGGCGTGGGCCACGTCGATGACGCGCCCTTCGGAGTCCAGGTAGATCACCACCCGGGTGGTGTTGAAAAGGCCGCCGCGATAGACCAGGCGCTTCAGGGTCAGCAGGCCCTCGGGAGCCTGGACCCCGCGCCGCTCGAAGACCTCGTCCGGAGGGCCCCAGCGTTCCCGGATCTGCTGTTCGGTGTCGCCGCTGCGGGGGGCCGGACACGGCTCCCAGGCCAGGATGCACACCACGATGCCTGCCACCAGGCCCATGAGGGCTCCCCGGACCACTTCCGCGCCGTGGCGCCGCGGCCAGCTCGAGGGCGCCGCACGCTTGCTGGTCAAGGGACTCATCGCGCCTCGCTTCTCCCTCTCCTTCCCCTGCCTGGAGGGGAGCCTTCGCGCCTCGAGCCGGCCGCCCTGCACCCGCGCCGGGCGGAGGCAGGCCCGGGGGGGCGGTGGCGGCGAAGGGAAGCCTTGATGTTCAGCGCCGCCGACCTGGAAATCGGACTGGAGGACGACCGGCCCGGCCGCCCCGATCTGGCGCGCAGGACCCGGATGCTCTACGTCCTGGTCCTGGTCCTGGGGCTTGCGGCCGTCGTCTGGCTGGGTCGCCTGACCGAGCCGCACCAGGAGTTGGGCTTCTTCTACCTGGCCATCCTGGTCCTGGCCTGCCTGGATCTGGGCCTGGCGGGCCTGGCCTTCGTGCCCCTGGTCTTCCTCAGCAGCCTCGTGGTCGACCTGGGCGGCGTCGGTGCCGACGGGCCGGCCGGCCTGCCCGAGAACTGGCTGGTACGCGCCGCCAGTTTCACCGTGGTCGGGGGGGTGGCGGTGGTGGCCCACCGGGCTCGGGCCCGCCTGGAGGCCCACCGGCGGGCCCTGGAGGTGGCGCTTTCCCGCTACGAGGCGGTCGTGGCCTGCCTGCCCGACTCGGTCCTGATCCTGGACCCGGGTCTGAGGATCCGCGGGGTGGGCGGCAGGTTCCGGAGCTACCTGGGTTCGGGCGACCCCCCTGGGTTGGGGCGGCACCTCTCGGAGGTCCTCGGCCAGCCCTCGGCCGCCTCCGGCGTCGGGGAACTGGTTTCCCTGCTGGATTCCCGGCGCCTGCAGGCTTCCCCGCCCCCCTGGGACCCCCCGACGGGCTCGGACCCGAGCCCGTCGGAGGGGCCGACTCCCGTCCGGATCGACCTGGACCCGCTCTGCCTGGAGGCCGTCCCCGCCCCGATCCGGGCGGCGGGTGGCGACCTGCGCGGCTGGGTGGTCGTGCTGCGCGACGTGACCGAGCGCCTGCAGGCCGAGCACCTGCTGGTTTCGCGGGCTCGCGCCCTGGCGGTCCAGGAGACCCGCAGGCAACTGGCCCAGCATCTGCACGACCACGTGGCCCAGAGCCTGGCGGCCCTGAGGATCCGCCTGGATCTGCTATCGCTGCCGAACGAGGGTGGTGCGGACCGCGTCGCCCTGGTCCGAGACCTGCAGGAGGCCCTGTCCCAGGCCGTCCGGGAGCTGCGCCAGACGATGTGGGAGTTGCGCCCGACGGTCCTGGAGAGGCTGCCCTTCGTGGAGGCCCTGCGGGCCTACCTGGCCGACCTGCAGGTGCGCTCGGGATTCCAGGCCCGGCTGCTGGTCCAGGGCCCCGTCCGCCTGGCGACCGAGCGCGAGGTCCTGTTGTTCCGCGTGGTCCAGGAGGCGGTCACCAACGCCCTGAAGCATTCCGGAGCCAGCGAGGTGGTGGTCAGTCTGTCCGCCCGGGATGGCCTGTTGGAGGTCGAGGTCCGCGACGACGGCGTCGGTTTCGACCCCTCGGCCGTCCAATCCGACGCCCTGCGCAGAAGTTACGGACTCCGGGACATGCAGGATCGGGCGCGGGTCCTGGGAACGACCCTGGAGATCCTGGCCTCTCCCGGGCAGGGCACCCGGCTGCGCCTGTCCATCACCCAGGATCCCGAAGGAGGGGATCTCTCGTGACCGCAACGGTGCGCATCATGGTGGTCGATGACCACGCCCTGTTTCGCCAGGGCCTGACCCTCCTGCTGAAGCGGCGCGAGCACCTGCAGGTCGTGGCGGAGGCAGCCAGCGGCGAGGAGGCCCTGGCCCAGCTCGGCGCCGCCCGGCCCGACCTGGTGCTTCTGGATTTGAACCTGCCCGGGATGGGCGGGGTCGAGACCTGCCGGGCCCTGAAGCAACAGTCTCCTGAACTCCGCGTGGTGATCCTGACCATGTCCGATGAACTCGAGTCGATCTTCGAGGCCGTGAGGGCCGGGGCGTGCGGCTACCTCTTGAAGGACATCGACTCTCAGGACCTGCTGCAGGCCATCGACCAGATCGATAACGAGGGAGGGATCCTCGAACCCTTCCTGGCCCGCCGCCTGCTGGCCGAGTTCTCCGGTGGGCGTCCGGCGCTTCGGGAGGAGGGGCGCCCGACGGAGGCTCCGGCAGCCCCCCCGGCCGGGTTGTCGCCCAGGGAGTTGGAGATCCTGCGGCGGGTCGTCGACGGGCTGTCCAACAAGGAGATCGCCGACCGCCTGGCGATCAGCAAGTACACCGTGGGCAACCACATCAACAACATCTTCCGGAAGCTGGGGGTCAACGACCGCACCCAGGCGGCCGTGGCCGCCCTGAAGCACGGTCTGGTCTGAAGTCTACCAGGCGCGAGCCCCGACGGAGGAAGCCGCGACGGCCCTGCGAAGAGGCCGGCCGATTCCCTGCTGAGGAGGACCTCCCATGAGATCGCTGCGCCTGCCGCTCCAAGCCCTTCTGCTGGCCCTTCTGCTGCTGGTCCAGCCGGTGCGGGCCGAGGCTCCGGCTGCCCTTCCCCCCGACCTTCTGGCCATCCTGTGGCAGCAGACCGCCGCCGAGTACCGCGCGATGTGCCTGCAGACCTTCCACAACGCCACGGAGTCCCTGCGGACCCACGTGCAGAACGGGAACTACCGTTGCCAGGACGGGCGTCGCTGGCTGGAGACGCTGGTGCGCCACGCGGACGGCACCGTGACCTGGGAGCGTCGGCCCCTGGCCCTGGTCATGGATCTGGACGAGACGCTTCTGGACAATGGGGGCTTCGAGGCCTGGGCCGTCCTGCACAAGCAGACCTTCAACTCCAAGACCTGGGGCAACTGGATGGAGTTCCAGGGACAGACCCCGGAGGCCTGGCGAGCCCTGCCCGGGGGGCTGGAGATGATCCGCCAGGCCGGCCAACTGGGAATCAGCCCGGTCTTCATCACGAACCGTTCGGAGTCCGGGCGGGCCGGTACGCTGGCCGTGCTGCGGGGCCTGGGGTTGGATGCCCCCGACCTTTCCGAGCGCCTCTACATGCAGGACGATGCCAACCAGGACCGGGCCTGCCAGGATCTGGTCCAGGCCATGGGCCTGGATCCCCAGAGCCCCGAGGCCCTGCGCATCACGGCCAACGCCAGCGACAAGGAGTACCGCCGCCGCGAGGTTCAGACCCGTTTCCACGTGGTGGCCTGGTTCGGCGACAACCTGTATGACTTCCCGGTCTACGTGCACAACCAGACGGCGGCCGGCAAGACCACGCGGATGGCCCGGCAGGCCGAGGTGGACACCTACGCGGGGCGCTGGGGGGCCAACTGGTTCATGCTGCCCAACCCCATGTACGGCAGTTGGTTCTATGGTCGGGCCATTCCCAAGGGGACCGAACTACAGGCCCTGGACGACTTCGGCTTCGAGGCCTGGCTGAAGAAGAACCCGGGACGGCGTTAGCAGACACGACGGAAAGCCAGCAGCCCCGGTCGGACCGAAGCCGACCGGGGCTGCCGCATGTCGGGCTGGTCGGGCTAGTGGGAAAGGCCGGCGGGGTCCATCTCCTGAAGCGGAACCCTGTAGCCCAAGGGGCTGCGCCACTCGTCGCCGCTGCCGCCGCAGGCCAGGGGGCTGAGCGGAGAGGGTTCCAACTCGAATCCGGGAGGGCCGAAGCCGTGGCCGGCCTCCACGAAGACACCATCAAGATCGATCTCTTGGTACAAGTCTCTTCTCCTGCCGTGAACCTGACCCCCCCACGCTCGGGCATGGTCGGGAATCCGTAGAGGACTGATTCCAGCAGTTCGACCCCGGGACCTGCCGGCGCCAGGCGGGACGCGGAGGGTCGACTTGGAAGGGATTCACGGAACCCGGCCGACTCGCGGCTTTCCTTGAAAGGGTCCCTCGGGAATCGGGGCGAATCTGACAGGGTGGTCGAACCGGGCCCCGATCTGGGCCTCCGGGAGGGGCTGCAGCATCCAGCCGGCAAGGCGGGAAAGGAAGACCGAGCGATGGCTTTCTGCATCAACTGCGGGGCCGAGGTCGCCAGCGATGCGACCTTCTGTCACTCCTGCGGGGGCACGTTGCAGGGAGGGGCGGCCTCTGCGCCTCCACCCCCGGCGCAGCCCGTCGAGGAGACCCCGGCCGCGGAGGCGGCTCCGGGGTGGCCCGCCTCCCTGGAGATGCCTTCCACCTCCTGGACCCCCGAGGCTCCGGCGCCGGCCGAATCGGCCTGGCCTGCGGTCGACTCCGGGGCCGCCGGGGCCCTGGGAGGGTCTGCGGACGCGACGCCCCCGGCGTGGTCGGCACCCGCACCCAGCCCGACACCCGGGACGTGGACGCCCGAGGCGGCCCCCCCTCCTGCGGCGTGGTCGGCGCCTTCATCCGATCCGACTCCAGTCGCCCGCATTCCGGCCCCCGAGCCGGCCAACACCGGTTGGCCCCCCTCCCTGGGTGGCGGGGCGGCGGCCTCGGGGGCTCCGACCTCGGTCGCCCCGACTCCGGTCGCCCACGCGTCCAGGACCGCCGCCACGACGGTACCCAACCACCTGGTGCCCGCCATCCTGTCCATGCTGTGTTGCTGCCTGCCCGTGGGTGTCGTCAGCCTGGTCTACGCGATCCAGGCGAATACCAAGGCCTCCGCGGGCCTGGTCGACGAGGCCCTGCAGTGTGCCAACACAGCGAAGACCTGGATGTGGGTCGCCGTCGGCCTGGGGGTGCTGGGCAACGGGATCATCGTGTTGGGCCAGATCCTGATGCTCATCGCCAACTCCTAGGGGCGGGCGCTCCCCGTCCACGGAATCGGGCTCCGGGCCGCAGGGTTCGGGGCCCTTGTTCTTGAATCTGTTTCAATCTTCCCGGGGGGGTCGGGTGGTCCCGGACAGGAGGGGTGCGCTTTCGTGGAACCGGCTGTTGAGATCGTCTACCGTGATCAGGCCCGCAGCGTCAGGCTGGAGATGCGGATCCGCCAGCAGGCGGACGACCTGGCCCGGGAGTGCCATGACCTGTGCGGTTGTCGCGTCACCCTGGCGCGCCCCCGGGGCCACTGTCGCCTCCGTCTGGAGATGCTGACCTCTCCCGGCGAGCAGTTGACGGCCGAGAGCCGTCCCGGAGAGGACGAGGCCCTGGAACAGGATCTGGATCACCTCTTCGCCGAGGCCCGCCAGCAACTGTATGAGGCCAGCGCGCGCTACCAGAGCGCGGCCCGCGAGCACCGGATGGCTCTCCTGACGGCCCTGTGACGTCGGCCTTTCAGCCTCGGGCCCAGGACAGGGCCTCGTGCTGCAGGCGTTGGTCATCGCCGTCCACCACCTGGCCGCTCCACTCCCGAGGGGCCTCCATGGCCAGCCAGGCCAGGGTCGCCCCGGTCGTCTCGGGGCGCTGCAGGGCGCCGCGGCGGGGCAGGTCCAGGAAGTAGCGGCCCCAGGGTTCGGGCATCCGGGGCGCGGCCTCGGTGCGGATCTGCTCCTGCATCCCCGTGTCCACCACGCCGGGCGAGAAGCCCAGGCAGGCCACGGTCGGTTCCTCCAGGGCCAGGACCCGGGTCAACTGGGTCAGGGCGGCCTTGGTGGCGCAGTAGGCCCCGAAGTGGGGGAGGGGTTGCGTCGCGGCCCCGCTGCTGACCTGGACCAGGCGCCCGTGGCTGGCGCGCAGGGCCGGCAGCGCCCGTTGGATCAGGGCCAGGGGACCCAGCACGTTGATCTCCATGGCCTGCTTCCAGGCGACCAGGTCGACCCCGGCCGTGGGACCGGTGGGTCCCAGGACGGCGGCGTTGTTGACCAGGGCGTCCAGGCGGCCGAAGCGCTCCAGGGTCCGGTCCACGAAGGCTGCCGCGGCGGTTGGATCGGCCACATCCAGGGCCTGGACCAGGACCTCGCCGGGAAGATCGTCTGCCAGGGTCTGCAGGGCCTGGCCCGAGCGGGCGGCCAGGGCCAGGCGGACACCGCGGGCGGCCAGCACTCGGGCCGTCCAGGCCCCGATCCCACGGGATGCTCCGGTCAGGAGGATGACAGGGGTGCTCACTGCGGGCGGGCCTCCTACAGGATTCCGAAGGTCTTGAGAAGGCCCGGGACGGCCGTGACCAGGGCGATGCCCACACCGACCAGGGACTCGCCGGCGATCACGCCGGAGCTGACGGGCACCACGTAGTCCTCGGCCAGTTTGGGAGACTTCTTCTCCAGGATCGCGACGATCGCGGCTCCCAGGAACATGGAGAGCGAGTTGTAGAAAGGGATGACGAAGGCCAGACCCAGGCCGGTGGCCGAGGGGATCAGGCTGCGCTGCCGGGGCAGGGCCTTCTCCAGGAGCGGCAGGGCGATGCCGATCAGGCAGCCGATCGCCATGCCGGCCTGGGCCGTGGGGTGAAGGGCGCTGAAGCCGTCCTTGAGCAGTTGGGCCACCTTGGCCCAGACCTGGGCCGAAGGGGCCGGCCACATGTCGCCGCCCAGGACATCCGCGGTGGGGACCAGCAGGTAGAAGGCCGGGACCACGATCAGCGTGCCGGCGAAGATGCCGATGAACTGGGCCAGGAACTGCTTGCGCGGGTTGGCGCCCAGCAGGTAGCCGGCCTTCAGGTCGGTCAAAAGGTCGGCCGAGGAGCCGGCCGCGCCCGCCGTCACGCCTGCGGTCATCAGGTTCGTGACCATGTTCGAGGGGGCCAGGAAGCCGAAGGCCAACTGGGTGATCTTGCCCATGGCTCCGACCGGGGTGATGTCCGACTCACCCGTGGCCCGGCAGGCCACCAGGGCCAGGAAGAACGTGCACACCACCGCCACCGCGCCCATCCACCAGGCCGTGTGGAAGACGAAGTGCAGGATCAGGATGCAGCCCAGGCCGGCCAGGGAGGAGCCGATCAGGAACCAGGACGAGGGGACCTCGATGGCCTCCATGGGGTCCTCCTGGCTCCTCTTCGCCCCGAAGATCGCCGAGATGCCGCTGAAGGCGCGCAGAATCGAGCGCCATTCCATGGCGAACATGGTCAGGCCCGAGGCCACCATGATGGCTGCGCCGGTCCAGGTGCTCCAACCGACGATGGCGCGGTAGCCGATGTCCAGGGAGCCCGGGTTGGGGGGAGTGATGGCCCCCAGGGAGACCATCCAGGGGGCCAGGACCCCGTAGCAGATCAGGCCCCCCAGGACCATCGACCAGGTCACCCGCCAGCCCACCAGGGCCCCCGCCGCCACCATGACGCCGCTCAGGTCGAACTGGACGGTCCAACTGCTCAGCGGGCGGCCGGCCAGGCTGCCCCAGAAGGGCAGGTGGCCGGGGATCCAGGCCAGCCAGTCCCGCAGCGTGGCGACCAGGCCGCCGAAGAGTCCGGCCAGCCCCAGGGACCGGGCCTTGGCGACCGCCTCGCCGCCGTGGGAGTGCAGGCTGCGCAGGGTCTCGGCGGCGGCCACGCCGCTGGGGAAGGTCAACTGCTCGACGTTGATCATCTGGCGCTTCATGGGGATGGCCATGAACACGCCCAGGGCGGCCAGGAAGAAGGTCCAGATGCTGAGGACCCCCCAGCTCATGTGCTGGCCGGTGATGATCAGGTAGGCCGAGATGGCCGAGACCATCGTGCCGCCGGTCGAGTACCCTGCCGAGGAGGCCGTGGCCTTGGTGCAGTTATTCTCCAGCAGCGTCATCTGGGTGGGGAAGAGCCGGGGCATCAGGGTGTGCAGGGTGGTCCAGATGGCGTAGCACAGGATGCTGGCCGTGATGGCCACGCCCAGGCCCCAACCGGTCTTCAGGCCCACGTAGAGGTTGGACAGGGACATCAGGCCCCCGATCAGCGAGCCCATGATCACCGTGCGCAGGGTCAACTGCGGCAGGTCGGCTCCCTGGTAGACCTCGCGGACCCAGCGCAGTTCAGGGTCCTCGGTACGGGCCTTGGGGTCCTGGGCGGGCAGGGTGTTCGGGTCGGGGTGGCTCAAGTTCGGATGCTCCCGGGGATGGAATTCCAGACTCCAACATACCGGCAGGTCCGGGACGGCGATGTTACCCTGGGGTGAACTCCCCGCGGGGGGACCCGGATGCCTTCGTCTCGAAGCCAGGGCCCATACCCGTCGCGATTCCAGGAGACACCCCCATGCACCCATTGGTCCAACGGCGCGTCCGGCTGGCCGAGAGGCTTCCCGAGGTTCCCGTCCTGCTGCTGAACGGCACCGACCGGCCCCGGAACTATCCGGGCAATCCCTTCCCCTTCCGTCCGGACAGCCACTTCCTGTACTTCTGCGGGGTCATGCCGGCGGGCGCCGCCGCCGTCCTGGACCAGGGCCGGGCCCACCTCTTCCTGGAGCCGGTCACGGCCGACGACGCCGTGTGGTCGGGCCCCGGGCCTGCCTGGGAGCAGGTGGCCGAGGAGGCGCGGGTCCTGGTGCACCCGCGCGGGGAACTGGCGTCGTTCGTGGAGGGCCTGGGCCGCGATCGGGTGGCCACCATGCCCTGCCAGGACCCCGCCAGCCGCACCGAGCAGCAGGCCCTCCTGGGTCGCCGGCCGGACCCCCACGGTCCCTCGGTGGACGGCCACCTGGCCCGGGCCGTCATCGAGTTGCGCCTGCGCCAGGATGCGGCCGCCCATCAGGAACTGCGGCGGGCCGGAGAGATCACGGTCCAGGCCCATCTACATGGACTGGCCGCCACCCGGGTCGGAGGCGACGAACGCGACGTCCTGGCCGCCATGCTGGCCGTCTGCGCCCGCCAGGGGGCGGTCCCGTCCTTCCAGCCCATCGTCAGCGTGGCCGGCGAGCGCCTGCACCAGCCCCAGGTCGGCGGTCCCCTGCGCGCCGGGGACCTCTTGCTGGCGGATTTCGGCGCCGAGACGGGGTCCGGCTGGGCCGGCGACGTCACGAACACCTGGCCGGTCTCGGGGAGCTACACGGCCCGCCAGCGCGACGTCTACCGAGTGGTGCTCGAGGCCCATCGCCGGGCCGCGGCCCGGCTGGTCCCGGGCACCCGATATCGCGACGTCCACTTGGAAGCCTGCCGGGCGATGGCCGAGGGGCTGGTGGACCTGGGCCTGCTGAAGGGCGACCCGGGCGACCTGGTCGAGCGGGATGCCCATGCCCTGTTCTTCCCCCACGGGATCGGGCACCTGGTGGGCCTGGACGTGCACGACATGGAGGATCTGGGAGACCTGGCCGGCTACGCTGCGGGCCGGACGCGCAGCGACCGCTTCGGGTTGCGCTGGCTGCGCCTGGACCGCGATCTGGAGGAGGGCTTCGCCGTCACCATCGAGCCCGGGTTCTACTGGATCCCCGAGCTGCTGGAAGACCCCGGGCGACGGCAGGGACTGGCCGACTGCGTGGACTTCGGGCGGGTCGAGGACTTCCGCGAGGTCCGCGGCGTGCGGATCGAGCGCGAGTACCTGGTCACGGCCTCGGGCCCTGAACTGTTGACCCCGGGGCTTCCCGACGAGCCCGAAGAGGTCGAGGCCCTGGTCGGTGGAGGTCGGGCATGAGCCGGCCCCGTCGTCCGCAGGCGGTGCTGCGCACCTACGAACGTCGCAGTCCCGGGATTCCGACCGGTCAGTACCTGACCCGCCATCATGACCTGGCCGGGAATCCCTTCGTGGTCTTCTGCACGAACGAACACTGCATGCACTACCTGGAGGGCGAGTCCGCCCTGCCCCACTGGTCGGAGGACTGCCCCGAGAATCTGGGGGTCCTGCGGTGCCCCGAATGTGGCGCGCCCGTCGTGCGCCCGCCGCGCAATCCCGATGCTCCCCTGGACTAGGAGCGGCCGGGGTCGGCTGGCGCTCAGCCTGGTCGTGGTCCTGGGACTCCTGGCCCGGGCTCCCCGTGAACCCGAACCCTGCCCTTCGCCCCGGGGCGCCGTCCCGTCCGTCCGGGCCGAAGTCGGCCAGGTCCCGACCTTCGACCTCGGGGCCTGGTGGGATGGGCCTTTTCGCCGCCTGTGGACCCGGGTGCCCCTGGTCCGGCCGGCTCTGTGGGGAGTGCTGGCCGGTCGCCTGGCGCTGGAGGGAGCCCTGGAGGTCCCCCTGCTGCACGTGACGCGCCCCTTGCAGCAGTTGCGCGGACTGCGTTTCAAGCACGCGGTGCCCTGGACCGCGCACACCCCCGAGCAGATGCGCCGCATGATCGCGGGCTCCCTGGAACGCGATTACCCCCTGGATCGCTCCGACTTCGATGCCCTGCTGCTGGGGCGTCTGGGCCTGGTCCCCCAGGGTTTCGCCCTGCGCGGGTTCCTGCTGGACCTGATGGCCGAGCAGGTCCAGGGGGCCTATGATCCCCGGACCGGTTGGTTCTACGTCCTGCAGCGCCAGAAGAACTGGTTCTCCCGGGCCCTGTCCTCCGGGGGCCCGGACGAGGCTGACCTCGTGACCCTGCACGAACTGGACCACGCCCTGCAGGACCAGCATTTCGACCTGCGGACCCTGCAGGAGGCCCTGCAGGAACCCCGGAACAGCGACCGCGAGATGGGTCTTGCGGCCCTGGTGGAGGGGGACGCGACCCTGGTGATGCTCCAGCACACCGTGGTCAGCCAGGGGGGCAGCCCCGGGGAGGTGGGGCCGATCGGCTGGATGTCCGACTGGACCCTGGCCATGCCCGGGATGGGCCGCTTCAGCAGCGCCCCCCTGTACTTCCGACGGGCCTTGGTCCTGCCCTACTTTGCGGGCATGGACCTGGTGAACCGGGCCTACGTGCAGGGTGGGTGGGAGGCGGTCAATCGCCTGTACCGCGACCCTCCGGCCTCCACCGAGCAGGTCCTGCACCCCGAGAAGTACCTGGCCCGGCGCGACCCGCCTCGGACGGTGTCCATCCCCTTTCCCAGGCGGTGGCAGGGGTGGTCCGAGGTGGGCGAGGACACGGGGGGTGAGTTCATGCTGAGCGTCCTACTCGAACAGCATGGCGCCCCCGGAGCCGAGATGGCGGCCCGGGGCTGGGGGGGCGACCGTCTGCGCCTGTATCGCCGGGGCAGGGAAGTCTTCCTGGTCTGGTTGACGGTGTGGGACGGGCCGGGGGAGGCCGGGCGCTTCGCTCGGGCCTTCGGGGAGGCCCGGGGACGGCTGCCCGGGTCCTGGCACGTCTGGCACACCGGCGACCGGGTGGCCCTGATGCAGGACCTGCCCCCTGGCCTCCTCGAGCAGGCCCGCCGGCGGCTCCGGGAGGGCCAGGCGGCCCCGCCGCGGGGGAGGAGTTGACTTCCGGCCGCCAAAGGCCCACTCCATCCCGTGGAGGATTCCGAGCATGCCTGACACGACTCAAACTCATGACGTAGTGATTCTTGGGGGAGGTCCAGGCGGTTACGTTGCCGCGCTGCGGGCAGCCCGACTGGGGTTGTCGACCCTGTTGGTCGAGAAGGAGCCCCACCTGGGTGGGACCTGCCTGCATCGCGGTTGCATCCCCACCAAGGCCCTGCTGGAGAGTGCCAACCGTCTGGAGCAGGCGCGCCAGGCCGAGGATTTCGGGATCGTCTGCGACAGCCCGGTCCGCCTGGACCTGGAGAGGGTCCATCAGCGGCGCCGGGGTCTGGTGCGCCGCCTGGCCATGGGCATCGACGGGCTGATGAAGAAGAGTCGGGTGACCGTGGTGACCGGTCACGGCCGTCTGGCCGGGCCCGGGCGGGTGGGCGTGGGCGATCGGGAGTACGCGGCGCGTCACGTGATCCTGGCCACGGGCTCGACGGTGGCGGTGCCGCCCGTCTTCCCCGTGGATGGAGTCCGGGTCCTGACCTCCGACCACATGCTGGAGTACGGCCAGGTCCCCCCCCGTCTGGTGGTGGTCGGGGCCGGCGCGGTCGGCATGGAATTCGCCTCGATCTACGCGCGCTACGGCTCGCAGGTGACGGTGGTCGAGAGGCTGCCTCGGGCCCTGCCCCTGGAGGACGAGGAGGTCTCGGCCGAGATCGAGCGTCTCTTCCGCAAGCAGGGCATCGCCATCCACACCGGCAGCGCCATCGAGAGGGTCCAGGTCGGCCCCGGGTCGGTTCAGGTCCAGGGCCAGGGCCTGCCCGAGGGCCTGGAGGCCGAGGTCCTGCTGGTGGCCGTGGGGCGCCGGGCGGTGACGGAGGACCTGGGTCTGGAATCCGTGGGGATCCAGATCGAGCGGGGACGGATCCCCGTCGACCAGTTCATGCGCACGACCGCGCCGGGGGTCTACGCGATCGGCGACCTGGTGCCCACCCCGCAGTTGGCCCACCTGGCCTCCGCGGAGGGGGCCCTGGCCGTCGAGCACCTGGCCGGGTTGGATCCCCACCCGTTGGACTACCGTTTCGTCCCCTCGGCCACCTACTGCCATCCGGAGGTCGCCAGCGTCGGCCTGAGCGAGGCCGCCGCCGTGGCCGCCGGGCACGAGGTGAAGGTGGGCCGCTTCCCCTTCGCAGCCCTGGGCAAGGCGGCCATCCTGGGTCAGACCGAAGGGTTCGTCAAGCTGGTCGCCGACGCGCGCTTCGGTGAAATCCTGGGGGTGCACCTGGTGGGCCCGGGAGCCACGGATCTCGTCTCCGAGGCTGTGGTCGCCCTGAACTGCGCAGCCCGGCTTCCCGACATGCTGCACTCGATCCACCCCCATCCCACCCTGTCCGAGGCCCTCATGGAGGCGGCCCACCAGGCGGCCGGCTGTCCGATCCACTTCATCCCACCGCCTCCTCGCAGGAAGCGCGAGCCCGCCGTCTGAGGCAGGGCGTCCCCATCCATACCGGGAGCGCCATCGAGGGGGTCCAGGTCGGCCGGGGCTTTCAGACCGGGCGCCGGGTGGGTTCCGGGGTCAGCCCGCAGCGCTTGAGGATTTCCACCTCACGCCGACGCCGGGCCGACCACAGGGTGGTCCAGTGGTCGGGGCCCAGGGGTTGGACCAGGACGGCGTAGAGGCCCAGCTTCTTGCCACCAGCCACGTCCGTGAAGATCTGGTCGCCCACGATCGCCGTGGTCTCGGGGGTCGAGCCCATCAGGCGCATGGCCTCCCGGAAGGGGCGCGGCGAGGGCTTGCGGTTCCACAGGGTGGCTCCGTAGAAGAGCGGGATGTCCAGGATCCTGGAGAAGTGCTCCAGGCGCTGGCGCCGGTGGCGGCCGAAGATGATGTTGGAGACCAGGCAGAAGGCCCGGACGTGTCCCTGGATCCGGGCCTGCGCCAGGGCCTCGGGCACCCCCGGGGCCGGTTCCATGGACTCCCGAAGCGCCAGGGTGTTGTCCAGATCCAGGCAGACGTGGACGCGGCCCAGCCGGGCCAGCTTCGAGAAGTCTACCTCGCACAGGCTGCGGCAGTAGAGGTCCGGGCACAGGTGATCCATGGGCGGGCTCCTCAGGTCAGGTCCAGGATTTCCGCCTGGCCGGTCTCCAGGTCGACCACGGCGGCCGTCGCTCGGCCCGTCACCCAGCCGCAGGTCTCACCGGGATTGATGACCAGGGTCGGGCCCGGCCGCAGGTCGACGCGGTGGGTGTGTCCGTAGACCACCAGGGACCAGGCGCCCGCGGCGGCCAGGGCCTCCAGACCGAAGGGCTCGTGCAGGACCAGGATCCGGTGCCCTTGGAGTTCCAGTTCCAGGGGGCGCTCGGCCACCCGGCCCCCGATCCCGGCGAACCCGGCCGCCAGTCCCAGGCGCTCCCCGTCGTTGTTGCCGAAGACCCCGTAGACTGGGACCCCCGCCCGGCCCAGGGGTGGAATGGCGAAGGGAGCCACGAAGTCCCCCGCGTGCACGAGGGCGGTGACTCCCCGGGCCTGGAACGCCTCCACCGCGCGGCGGAGGTGTTCCAGGTGGTCGTGGCTGTCTGCCAGGAGGCCCAGCCTCACCGGGCGGCGGCGCGCACCTGCAGCAGGACCCGGCGCATGGGCTCGGGCAGTCCGGCTCCGTCGCTCTTGGGGCGGAACTCCGGACCGCTGAAGTAGACCTTGGTCTTGCCGCCGTTCTGGGGATCCTTCTCCAGCGTCAACTGGGTGTCGAAGTAGGGGGTCGGCTTCTTCAGCTTCTCGATGGAGTAGTTGCTGGCGGGCTTGCGGCGGTCGTGGGGGAAGTGGAACTGGATCCGACCCTGGTCGGACAGGTCCATGAACTCGAAGACCTCCAGCAGGACCCGGAAGGCCGAGTCGGCCTTGGCGTTCAGGCCGATGCGACCACCCTCCTCGGTGAAGTAGTAGATCTGGAAGGGCTCATAGGGGTCCTCGGGCATGCGATCCAGCCACATGCACTCGGCCAGGGGGGCCGCCGCCGTAACGGCCGCCGTCTGTTCGGGGGCGGAAACCTCGGTGGCCCGGGGCTGGAAGAGGCCCAGCAGGATGATGGCCAGGGAAGCCGCCAGCATGACGGCGAACCAGCGGGGGACGAGCGGTCTGGGGTTCACGGTGCTACCTCCTCGAGACTGGACGGCCCGGAACGGACCGGGCGTCGGGGGCTTCTTCGCCGCGAACCCGGATCCTCCGGCCGCGGTCGGCAGGTGGCCCACGGCCCCGTGCAGTATAGCGTCAGACACCGATTTCCCCGCTGCCCGGTCCGGAGGTCCACCCATGTCGTCTCCTCGCCAACGTCACCGCGCCCTCCTCGAGGAGGGCTTCTCGTGAGCGACCCGAGCCTTCAGGGAGGCGAGACCCTGAACCAACGCTATCGGATCCTCAGCACCCTGGGTCGGGGCAGCTTCGCTTCGGTGTACCTGGCCCGGGACTCCCAGTGGCGGGGGAACCTGGTGGCCATCAAGGAGATCTCCACCGAGGGCTTCTCGGAGGAGGAATACCGGGATATGAACACCCAGTTCCTCCAGGAGGCCGCCTTCCTGATGCAGCTCGACCACCCGGGGTTGCCCCGGATGGTCGAGTTCTTCGCCTCGGGAACGCGCTACTACCTGGCCATGGAGTGGATTGCCGGCAAGAGCCTCCACGAGATCATCCACGTCAAGGGCCCGGCCAGCGAGGACGAAGTCATCGAGTGGGGCCTGCAGATCTGCGAGATCCTGGCCTACCTGCACGCCCGTTCACCGTTCCCGGTGGTGCTGGGGGATCTGAAGCCCTCGAACGTGATGATCACCTACGAGGGCAGGGTCAAGGTGGTCGACTTCGGCATCGCCCGCTACCTGGCGCCCAGCCAGAACCCGCGGACCTTCGCCATGGTCAGCCCGGGCTTCTCGCCGCCCGAGAAGTACTCCAAGTTCGACTCGGACCTGCGTGGCGACATCTACTCACTGGGGGCTACGATGTACTGGGCCCTGACCCGCACCCCCCTGGAGAAGTTCCGCTTCCAGATTCCTCCCCTGCGGCGGTTGCGCCCGGATGCCCACCCCCTGATGGAATCGATCCTGGCCCGGTGCCTGGAGACCGAACGGGGACGCCGCTGGGTGCGCGTGGCGGCCCTGCAGGAGCAACTGGTCAAGCTGCGGGAGGAGAAGAAGAGTCTGCAGGCCCAGGCCGAAAAGCAGAACGAGGACATCCTGGGGCAACTGTATCGCAAGAAGTACGGGAACTGAAGGACCATGTCCCAGCCGCCGATGTCCACCAGCCAGAGGGCCGACCTGGCCCGCGACCTGGCCTGCCGGATCCGGGGAGAGGTCCGCCACGACGCCACCTCCCGGATGCTGTATGCCACGGACGCCAGCGTCTACCAGGTTCCGCCGGCCCTGGTGGTGGTCCCTCGGGTCGCCGAGGACCTGGCCGCCGTCCTGGCCGTGGCCCGCGAACGCCGGCTGGCGGTCGTGGCCCGAGGGGCTGGGACCAGCCTGGAGGGGCAGACGGTGGGCGAGGGGATCCAGGTGGACTTCTCGCGGTTCCTGAACCGGATCCTGGCCGTCGACCCGGAAGCCCGCACGGCCCAGGTCGAGCCCGGAGTGGTCCTGGATGACCTCAACGCGGCTCTGGCCCCGCACGGCCTGATGTTCGGCCCGGACGTGGCCACCACCGACCGGGCCACCGTGGGCGGCATGCTCGGGAACAACTCCTCCGGGGCCCGTTCCCTGGTCTACGGCAAGACGGTGGACCACGTGCTGGCCCTGGAGACCCTGCTGGCCGATGGCACCCTGAGGCGCTTCGACGAGAAGGGGCCGGCCGGGATCCAGGCCCTGCTGGAGGGACGGGGGGCCGAGCCCGACCTCTACCGGACCGTGATCGGTCTGGTCCGCGAGCTGGGCCCCCGGATCGTCGAGCGCTTCCCCCGGATCCTGCGGCGCGTCTCGGGCTACAACCTCGACGAGATGCTGCGCGGGCTGCGGGCCGTCGGCGAGGCCGTTCCCGAGTGGACCGGGGCGGTGGCTCCCCAGGCCCGGGCCCCCCAGGGCTTCAGCCTGGCCCGCCTGCTGGTGGGCTCGGAGGGAACCCTGGGCCTGACCACCCGGGCGACCCTGAACCTGGTGCCGCGCCCCGAGGCGGTCGGCCTGCTGGTCACCATGTTCGGCAGCCGGGACCAGGCCCTGGAGGCCAACCTGGCCCTGCTGGAACTGCAGCCGGCAGCCCTGGAGCTGATGGATCGCAACCTGCTGGACCTGGCCGGGGCCCAACGGGAGATGGCCCGTCACCTGTCCTTTGTGGAGGGCCATCCGGAGGCGGTGCTGATCGCCGAGTTCGCCGGTCCCGCGGTCGAGATCCCCGGGCGCCTGGAAGAGGCCCGGCGGCACCTGCAGGCGCGGGGCATGGGCTACGCCTGGCGGGCCATCCTGGACGCCGAGGCCCGGAACGACGTGTGGAGGGTGCGCAAGGCCGGCCTGCCCCTGCTTCTGGGCATCCCCGGGCGGCGCAAGCCCATCGCCTTCGTCGAGGATACCGCCGTGGCGCCCGAGCGCCTGTTGGAGTTCGTGCGCCGCTTCGACCGGATCATGGAGGATCACGGTACCCGGGCCGCCTGCTACGCCCACGCCAGCGTGGGTTGCCTGCACCTGCGGCCCCTGCTGGATCTCAAGTGCGCCGAGGATGTGCGCCGCATGGCCTCGATTTCCGAGGCGGTCACCGACCTGGTGATGTCCCTGGGAGGCGCCCTCTCGGGCGAGCACGGCGACGGCCGGGCCCACAGCGCCTGGCTGCCGCGCCTCTTCGGAGAGGAAATCTTCGGGGCCTTCCGGGCCATCAAGAAGGCCTTCGACCCCGAGAACCTGCTGAATCCCGGGAATATCGTGGACGCTCCGCCGCTGACGGGGAACCTGCGTTTCGGGCCCGGCTATCGGGCGGAGGCTCCCGAGACGGCGCTGGACTGGAGCGCCGAGGGGGGCTTCGACCTGGCCGTCGAGCAGTGCAACGGCGCCGGGGTCTGCCGCAAGACCCAGGCCGGGACCATGTGCCCCTCCTTCCAGGCGACCCGGGACGAGGAGCACTCCACCCGGGGGCGGGCCAACGCCCTGCGGGCCGCCTTGTCCGGCGCTCTGCCTGCGGGCGCCCTGACCTCCAAGCGCATGCTCGAGGTGCTGGATCTGTGCGTGCAGTGCAAGGGATGCAAGTCCGAGTGCCCCTCGAACGTGGACCTGGCCAAGATCAAGTTCGAGGTGATGGTCCAGTACTACAAGGACCATCCGGTGCCGCTGCGCACCCGCCTTTTCGCCAACGCCGAAGTCCTGGCCCGGATCGGCAGCGCCACGGCACCCTTCTCCAACTGGTTCCTGGCCAGCCCCCTGTGGCCCCCGCTGGCCCGGATGATCGGGGTGGCCCCCCAGCGCCGTCTGCCTCCCTATGCCCGCCCCACCTTTGACACCTGGTGGCGTCGCCGTCCCCGGCAGGCCCGGGGCCCCGTGGTGGCCCTCTTCGTGGATACCTGGGCCAACTACAACGAGCCGCAGGTGGCCCGGGCAGCCGTCCGCCTGCTGGAGGCCGCCGGATTCACCGTGGAGCCGGCCCGGAAGGTCTGCTGCGGGCGGGCCGCCATCTCCAAGGGCCTGATCGAACCGGTGCGCCGGGCCGCCCGTCGGAACCTGGAGTTGCTGAGCCCCTACGTCGAGGCCGGCATCCCGATCGTGGGCCTGGAGCCCTCCTGCATCCTGACCCTGCGCGAGGAGTATCCCTGGCTGTATCCGGGGGAGCGCTCTCGGGCCCTGGCGCAGGGGTCCTTCACCTTCGAGGAGTTCCTGGCCGGGCGCGCCCTGCCGCTGCGCCCCGGCCCCTCGCGGGTGCTGCTGCACGGGCACTGCCACCAGAAGTCCCTGGTCGGCATGGCTCCCCTGCGGCGTCTCCTGGCGGGAATCCCGGGTCTGGAGGTCCAGGAGGTCGACTCGGGGTGCTGCGGCATGGCCGGGGCCTTCGGCTACGAGCACCCGGCGCTCTCGCGG
>CAZQPM010000032.1:0-19045 GCA_964595195.1 uncultured Burkholderiales bacterium
CGCTTCCCCCTGCCCGGCGCATGGAAGAGCCGGCAGCCGGCCGCCGATCCGGCCGCAACCCACCTGTACCGCCTGACCTTCCGAGAGGTTCCGGCCCCCACGACGGTTCCCCTGAAGGGCCCGTGGTGGGTCCTGGGTGATGGCCCCCTGGCCCGAGGCCTGGGCCGCAGCCTGCCCGGGAGTCGGGTCCTGGAGTCTCCCGAGGAGTTGCCCGACAGCCTTCCGCCCGATCTGGCCGGGGTGGCCTGCCTGTGGGGCCTGGAGGCCTCGACCGAACCGTGCTCGGCGGGCCAGGAGCGCCCCCTGGGCGGCCTGCTCCGCGCCGTGCAGGCGCTGGTGGCCTCGCCTTACACCGATTCCCACCCGCGCCTGGTGGTGGTCACCCGCGGCGCGTGCCCCGCCGAGGGCCCGACCGCCGTGCCCACCCAGGCTCCCACCTGGGGACTGGCCCGCGTGGTCATGCTGGAGCACCCCGAGTTCGACACCCGCCTGGTGGACCTGGACCCGGGGCGACCGCCCCAGGACCCGGTCCACCTCGAGAACCTGCGGGCCGAGCTGGCCGGTGGAGACGCCGAGAACCAGGTGGCCTGGCGCCGGCAGCGCCGCCTGGCCGCCCGCCTGGAGCACCTGGACGCGACCGCCCCGTCCGTCCCCATCGCCCCCGAGGGCGCCTGGCTGGTGACCGGGGGGAGCGGAGCCCTGGGGCGCCGGGTGGCCGAACGCCTGGTGACCCGGGGCGTCCGCCGCCTGGCCCTGCTGTCGCGCCATCTCCCCGACCCGGAGGGACCGGACTGGCTGCGCGCCCTGAGCGAGGCCGGGGCCCAGGTTCGCCTGTGGGCGGTCGACGTGACCCGCGGTCCCGACCTGGAGCGCGTGTTGGAGGAGATCCGCCGGGACCTGGGACCCCTGCGCGGGGTGGTGCACTGCGCGGGGACCCTGGACGACGGCGTGCTGACCGAGCAGCGCTGGGAGCGCTTCCCCGCCGTCCTGGCCCCGAAACTGGAGGGGGCCTGGAACCTGCACCGGACGACCCTGGCGGACGCCCTGGAAGTCTTCGTGATGTTCGGCTCGGTCGCATCCACCCTGGGCAGCGCCGGTCAAGCCAACTACTCGGCGGCCAACGCCTGGCTGGACGCCCTGGCCCACTGGCGCTGCGGTCAGGGCCTGCCCGCCCTGACCCTGGACTGGGGGCCCTGGACGGTGGGCATGGGCACCAGCCTGCGCCCCGGCCACCGCCAACGCCTGGTCGAGCAGGGCCTGGGCGTCCTCTCACCCGAGGTCGGCCTGGACCTGCTGGAGGCGCTGCTGGGGCGATCCGGCCAGGTCCTGGCCCTGCCGGTGGACTGGGCTGCCCTGCGGCCTTGGGTCAGCCCCGAGTTGCGTCCCCTCCTGGCCGACTTCTGTCCCGACGTCAAGGCCGCTCCCGCAAGCGTAGCGGACCCCACGCCCGGGACGCAGGACGAACTGCGGAATCTGGTGCGCCTGCACGCTTCCCGGGTCCTGGGCCTGCCGGCTGCCGACCTGGACCCGCGCCGCCCGCTGCGGGACTACGGCCTGGACTCGCTGATGGCGATCGAATTCCGCAAGGCCCTGGGCCTGGCCTTGGGCCGAACCCTGCCGGCCACCCTGGCCTTCGACCACCCGACCCTGGCCGAGCAGGCCGTCTTCCTGGCGAGGGAGCTGAAGATCGGCAGCCCCGGTATCGACGCCGGCCCGCCCCTCGCCGCCGCAGACGCCGGCGGGCCCGGGCCCCTACCCCTGCCGCCACGGCCCTCCACGGCACCCGGAGCCACCGCCGACGAACCCATCGCCGTGATCGGCTTGGGCTGCCACTATCCCGGGGGGGCGGACGGCCCGGAGGCCTTCTGGGACCTGCTCGTCTCCGGGCGGGACGCCATCACCGAGGTCCCCCCGGACCGCTGGGACGCGGCAGCCCTCTACGACCCCGACCCCCAGGCTCCGGGCCGCATGGTGACCCGCTGGGGCGGATTCCTGGCCGACGTCGACCGCTTCGACGCCACCTTCTTCGGCATCCCGCCTCGCGAAGCCCGGGTCATGGACCCCCAACAACGCCTGCTTCTGCAGACCGCCTGGGAGGCCCTGGAGGACGCGGGCCTGCCGCCTTCGGACCTGGAGGGGTCCGCGACCGGGGTCTTCGTGGGTCTCTCCACCCTGGACTACTTCACCATGCTGCGCGACGCCGGCCAGATGGATCCCTGGGCCAGCACCGGGGTGGCCCCCAGCGTGGCCGCCGGCCGCCTGGCCTACCAGTTGGGCCTGAAAGGCCCGGCCCTGGCCCTGGACACGGCCTGCTCCTCATCCCTGCTGGCCGTCCACCTGGCAGCCAGCAGCCTGCGCAGCGGCGAGTGCACCCTGGCCCTGGCGGGCGGCGTCAACCTGGTCCTGGCCCCCGAGACCTCGCAGGTCATGTCCCGGATGGGCGCCCTCTCCCCCACGGGTCGCAGCCGCGTCTTCGACGCCGCCGCCGACGGCTACGTGCGCAGCGATGGCTGCGGCCTGGTCGTCCTCAAGCCACTGGCCGCGGCTCGCCGGGATGGCGACCGGATCCTGGCCGTCCTGGTCGGCAGCGCCGCCAACCAGGACGGGCGCAGCAACGGGCTGACCGCACCGCACGGGCCTTCCCAGGAGGCGGTGATCCGCCAGGCCCTGACCCGGGCCGCCCTGGAACCGGCCCGGATCGACTACGTGGAGGCTCACGGCGTGGGCACCCCGCTCAGTGACCCCATGGAACTGCGGGCCCTGGCCGCCGCCCTGGGCCCGGGGCGTGAACCCTCTCGCCCGCTGCTGGTCGGCGCCGTCAAGAGCCAGATCGGTCACGCCGAAAGCGCCGCGGGCGTGGCGGGCCTGATCAAGACCGTCCTGGCCCTGGAGCACGGCGAGCTTCCGGCCAACCTGCACTTCCGGACCCCGAACCCCCTGGTTCCCTGGGACGAGAGCCCGTTGCGGGTGGTCGACCGGCGGATGCCCTGGCCCATCGGCCCGGGACCCCGCCGGGCAGGGGTCAGCGCGTTCGGCATCTCGGGAACGAACGTCCACGTGGTGATCCAGGAGGCCCCCGGCGAACCGGACCGGGCTCCCGACGCCCCGGTCCGTCCCCTGCATGGGCTGCCGCTGTCCGCCCGGACCCCCCAGGCCCTGAGGCGTCAGGCCCTCCAGTTCGCGCAGGCCCTGCGCCGCGGCCTCGACCTGGCCGACCTCTGCCACACGGCGGCCTGCGGGCGCACCCACCAGACCTGGCGCCTGGGCCTGGTCTGCGCCGAGGCCGGGCCGGCGGCCGACACCCTGGAGGCCTGGGCGGCCAACGGCCAGACCCCGCCCGGCCTGGTCGCAGGCTCCGCCGGAGAACCTCCGCGCGTGGCGCTGCTCTTCTCGGGGCAGGGTTCCCAGTATGCCCGGATGGGCCAGGAACTCCTGCAGACGCAACCCGTCTTCCGAGCCGCCCTGGAGCGCTGCGCCGCACGGGTGGACCCGCACCTGCCCCGCCCCCTGTTGGAGGTCCTGAGCGACCCCTCCAGCCAGGACCTGGACCAGACCCTCTACACCCAGCCGGCCCTCTTCGCCTTCGAATGGGCACTGTGGGAACTGTGGCGCCACTGGGGCCTGCAGCCTGCAGCCGTGCTGGGCCACAGCGTGGGCGAATACGTGGCGGCCTGCGTCGCCGGCGTCATGACCTGGGAACAGGGCCTGGACCTGGTGGCCGCCCGGGGCCGCCTGATGCAGCGGTTGCCTGCGGGAGCCATGGCCGGGATCTGGGCGTCCGAGACCCGGGTCCGCGAGGCCCTGCGCTCCAATCCGGAAGCCCGCGGAGTGACCGTGGCGGCCATCAACTCACCCCTGAACATCGTGGTCTCCGGGCCCCTCCGGGCGGTCGAGGCCCTGTGCCAGGACTTCCAGTCGCGCCGGGTGCAGGTTACCCGGCTGCCCGTCTCGGGGGCCTTCCACTCCGAGGCCCTCGAGCCGCTGCTTGAAGAGTTCGCCCGCGTGGTGGCCGGGGTCCCCTGCTCGCCGCCCCGCCTGCCCCTCTACTCGTCGTTGAGCGGAGCCCGGGTGGACCGGGAGATCTGCGATCCCGGCTGGTGGGTCCGGCACATGCACCAGACCGTCCGCTTTGCCGACGGCCTCGTGGCCCTGGCCGACCAGGGCCTCGAAGCCTTCCTGGAGATCGGGCCCCAGCCGGTCCTGCTGGGCATGGGCGCCGTCACCCTGCTGGGCAGTCCCCACCGCTGGCTGCCCTCGGTGCGCCCGGGTGAACCGGAGTGGCGGACCCTGCTGACCAGCCTGATGCACCTGCACGTAAACGGATACCCTGTCGACTGGAGGGCCTGCGACGCCCCTTACGGTCTGAGACGGGTGAGCGCTCCAACCTATCCCTGGGAGAAGGAACGTCACTGGTTCCAGGAGCCCGCTCCCGCCGATGCCGCGATGTTCCTGGTGCAACGATGGGAGTCGGTGCCGTCGGGCCCGCCGGAGCCTGCGGGAAGCTGGCAGGTGCTCGCTGACGGGACGGACCTGGGTTCCCGACTGGAGGCCGAACTCCAGACCCGCGGCGCCCGGATCTCGGACCCTGCCGAGAACCTGCTCTTCCTGCGGACATCCGCGTGCCGACCCGACCAGGACCTGCCGCAGACCGTCCAGGCCCATTGCCAGGCCTTCCTGGACCTGGTCCGCGGGCGTACGGCGCAGCGTCTGTGGTTGGTCACCCGGGGCGCCCAGTCGGTCGAGGGCGAGGCGGTCGAGCCCTCCCTGAGCCCCCTGTGGGGGGCTGCCCGGGCGGTGCGCGTCGAGCATCCCGAGATGGGCTGCACGCGGGTGGATCTGCCCCGCGTCGCCTCGCCAGACGAGGTCCCCCTGCTGGTGGACACCCTCCTGTCGGTGGGAGGCGAGGACGAACTGGCCCTGCGGGGGTCACGCCGCCTGGCCGCCCGCCTGGTCCGGGACCCCCACCCCCCGGGGCTGGACGAGCCCACCTTCGGGCCGTCGGCCCTCTACCTGGTCACCGGCGGACTGGGAGGCCTGGGCCTGGCCCTGGCCCGCTGGCTGGTGGCCAGGGGTGCCCGCCACCTGGTGCTGGCCTCCCGCCGCGGAGCCAGCGACCCCAGGCCGAGGCGAGCCGTCGAGGATCTGCGCGCAGCGGGGGCCGAGGTCCAGGTGGAGACCCTGGACGTGGCCGACCGCCCGGCCCTGGCCGCGCTGCTGGAGCGACTGAGGACCCGCGGCGAACTGCGGGGTGTCTTCCACGCCGCCGGGATCGCCGACGTGGGCCTGGTGGCTGACCAGGACTCCCGCCGCCTGGAGCAGGTGCTGCGCCCCAAGGTGGCCGGGGCCTGGAACCTGCACGAGTTGACGCGGCAGGACCCGCTGGACTGCTTCGTGCTGTACTCCTCGGTGGCCAGCCTGCTGGCCTCACCCGGCCAGTCCACCTACGCGGCCGCCAACGCCTTCCTGGACGGCCTGGCCTGGTCCCGACAGGCGGCCGGCCGACCGGTGACCTGCGTCAACTGGACGGCCTTCGAGGACGGCGGCATGTCCCTGGGTGACGACCCCGAACGCCTGCGCCGGACGGGAATGGGGACGCTCCGGGCCGACCAGGGCGCAAGGATCCTGGGCCGCCTGATGGTCGCCGGTCATCCGACCAGCCTGGTCCTGCCCCTGGATCTGGCGCGCTGGCTGGACTACTACCCCCAAGGGGAGGGAAGCTCGCTGCTGGCCGGCCTGGCGGGCAGCCGCCCCGCGACCCGCCGCGGCCGGACCCGAGCCGACCTGGTGGGCCTGGACCCCGCGGCCCTGAGCCAGGCGCTGCTGGGCGAAGTCTGTCGGAGAACCGCCACCTGCCTGGGGTTGCGCTCGGCACAAGCGGTTTCCCCCGAGGCCTCCTTCCAGGACCAGGGCCTGGACTCGCTGATGGCCGTCGAACTGCGCAACGGCCTGGAAAGGGACCTGGACCTGCCCCTGCCGGTCACGCTGGTCTTCGACCATCCCACCCCGGCCCGAGTGGCCCGACACCTGGCCGGCCGCCTGGCGCCCCCCGGCCCCCGGACCGACCCGAGTGCCTCCAGCCCCGGCGCGCTCGCACCCGGAGCCGACCCCCCAAGCCCTCCAGGGCCCGCGGGCCTGGCCCCCCAGCCCTCGGCCTGCCCCCCAACCCAGGACCCGACCCGGCCCGAGCCGATCGCCGTGATCGGCCTGGGATGCCGCTTCCCCGGAGGAGGGCACGGCCCGGAGGCCTTCTGGAACCTGATGGCCACCGGGGTAGACGCCATCTCCACGGTGCCCCCCGAGCGTTGGGACGCCGACGCGTTCTGGTCCGCCGAGCCCGGCACCCCGGGCCGCATGGCCAGCCGCTGTGGAGGCTTCCTGCCCGGTCCGGACCTCTTCGACGCCGCCTTCTTCGGCATCTCGCCGCGCGAGGCCCGGGCCATGGACCCCCAACAGCGCCTGCTGCTGGAAACCGCCTGGGAGGCCCTGGAGCACGCCGGAATTCCCCCTTCCCGCCTGGAGGGCTCGGCCACCGGCGTCTTCGTAGGCCTGTGCTCGCACGACTACGAGGCCCTGGTGGGGCACTTGGAGGACCTGGACGCCTGGGCGGGCACGGGCCTGCAGGCCAGCGTGGCGGCCGGCCGCCTGTCCTACCTGCTGGGCCTCGAGGGCCCCAGCCTGGTGCTGGACACCGCCTGCTCCTCCTCGCTGGTGGCCATCCACCTGGCCGCCCAGAGCCTGCGCGCCGGGGAATGCGACCTGGCCCTGGCCGCCGGGGTCAACCTGGTCCTGTCCCCCGCGGGCAGCGTCCTGCACTCCCAGACCCACGCCATGGCCCCCGATGGGCGCTGCAAGACCTTCGACGCGGCGGCCGACGGCTTCGTGCGCAGCGACGGTTGCGGCGTGGTGGTGCTCAAGCCCCTGGCCGCGGCCCGGCGCGACGGGGACCGGGTCCTGGCCCTGTTGCGGGGCAGCGCCACGAACCAGGACGGGCGCAGCAACGGGCTGACGGCGCCCAGCGGCCCGGCCCAGGAAGCCGTGATCCGCCGGGCCCTGACCCGAGCCGGGATCCCTCCCGCTGGGGTCGGGTTCGTGGAGACCCACGGCACCGGCACGCCCCTGGGCGACCCCATCGAACTGAACGCCCTGGGCTCGGTGATCGGACGCCAGAGAACAGCCGCCCGCCCCCTGAGGGTCGGGGCCGTGAAGACCAACCTGGGCCACCCGGAAGGAGCCGCGGGGGTGGCCGGGTTCATCAAGGCCGTCCTGGCCCTGCGCCATCGGGCCGTCCCCCCGAACCTGCACCTGCACCATCCCACCCCGCACGTGGACTGGCCGGGCCTGCACCTGCATGTTCCCACCCGCCTGGAGCCCTGGGAAGAGGACCTCCCTCGCGTGGCCGGAGTCAGCGCCTTCGGGATCTCGGGGACCAACGCCCACGTGGTCCTCGAGGAAGCCCCCCAGCCCGAGTTCCCCGAGGACCCGCGAACCCTGCACCTGCTTCCCCTCTCGGCGCGGGACGGTCAGGCCCTGCGCGACCTGGCCTTGCTGTACGCGCGTCATCTGTCGGACCACCCCGAGGTCCCCCTGGCCGCCTTCTGCCGCACCGCCGCCCTGGGCCGGAACCACTTCCGTCGGCGCCTGGCTGTGCTGGCCGGCACCCGCCAGGAGATGGTCCAGAGCCTGCAGGATCTGGCCGGGCGCCCCCCGGCCTCCGACGCGGAAACCCAGGATGGCCGGGAGGGCCTGCGCCTGGGCTTCACCTGGGCCGAAGTCGCACCGCCGCCGGCCGGCCCGACGGCGGACCTCACCCTGCGCCTGGCGCTTCCCGGCCCCGAACGAGCCCATCTCGAGGAGGTGGCCCGACTCTACGGGCAGGGCGCCCGGGTCGACTGGGAGGCCTTTCACGCTCCGTTCCCGGGTCCGCGGGTCGACCTGCCCACCTACCCCTTCCAGCGCCGTTCCTTCTGGCATGGAGGGCCCCCGCCGTCCCCCGGGACCCCGGTCGAGATGGCGGTGTGCGCCCGCGACCGGGTCTTCGAACTCACCTGGAAGCCCCTGCCCGAACCCGATCCGGAAAGCCTGCATGGGACGTGGGCGGTCCTGGGATCGGACACCGAGGAACCGACGCGACTCCTGGCCGCCGCAGGCGCCCACGTGCTGCAGGGCGACCCCTGGCAGGCTCCCGACAGGATCCTGCAGGCACAAGCATTGCACGGCGTCGTCCTTTACTGCCCCCACTCCCGCGCGACCGACCACGCCCCGTCGGCCCGGACCTGCGCCGCGGCCCTGCACCTGACCCAGGCCCTGGTGCGGTACCCCTGGCCCGACCGCCCACCCGTGCTGCGCCTGGTCACGCGCGGGGCCTGCGCGCTGCCGGGCGAGGCCCCGGATCTGGAGCAGGCCCTGGTCTGGGGCCTGGGCCGCGTGATCATGTTGGAGCACCCGGAACTGGACTGCCGCCTGGTGGACCTGGAACCGGGGGCCAGCCTGGCCCCGCTGCCGGTCGAACTGGCCGGGCCGGACGAGGAGACCCAGGTCGCCTGGCGCTCGGGCCACCGCCTCGGGGCCCGCCTGGAACGCTGGAACCGGGCTCCGGCCCACCTGACACTGCACGGTGACTCCACCTATCTGGTGACCGGCGGCCTGGGAGCCCTGGGCCTGGAGGTGGCCCGCCGCTTCGTGGCCCGAGGCGCCCGCCACCTGGTGCTGGCCGGCCGCCACGAGCCCGGCGTCGAAGCGGGGAGGGTGCTGGAGGACCTCCGCCAGACCGGGGCCAACATCCTGGTCCTGCCGGCCGACGTGGCCCGCGCCGACCAGGTGGAGACGCTCTTCGCCACCCTCGAGGCGACGATGCCCCCGCTGCGTGGGGTCGTCCACGCGGCCGGGGTCCTGGACGACGGGATCCTGGACGACCTGACCCCCCAACGGCTGGAAGGGGTCCTGGCCCCCAAGACCTGGGGCGCCTGGCACCTGCACCGGGCGACGCGAGCGATGCCGCTGGACTTCTTCGTGCTGTTCAGTTCGGTGGCGGGCCTGCTGGGCAGCGCCGGCCAGGGCAACTACGCCGCCGCCAACGCCGGACTGGACGCCCTGGCCGCCTGGCGCCGGGCCCACGGACTGCCGGCCCTGGCCCTGGACTGGGGGCCCTGGCAGACGGGCATGGGGGCGGCGCTGAACCCCACCTTCCTCCAGCGCCTGGCCGAGGAGGGCCTGGGGCTCCTGCCGACCGAGGAGGGCCTGGACATCCTGGAAGGTCTGCTGGGCGACGGGGGACAGGCCACCGTCGTGTCGGTGGACTGGAGGATGCTGTTGCAACAAGCTCGGGGCCCGGTGGCCCCGCTGTTCCGGGATCTGCTCCCCCCGGAGGTGGTCGCCGTCCGGCAGGCGGCCGCGAAGGTGGAAGGCGCCCTGGCCGAGGCCTCCCCGGAGGGCCTGCAGGTCCTGGTGCACCTGTCCACCGCCCGGGCCCTGGGCCTGGAGGCCCGGGAGGTGCCCCTGGACCGACCCCTGCGGGAGTCCGGCCTGGACTCGCTGATGGCCCTGGAACTGCGCAACGCCCTGGCCCAGGCCACCCGACTGAATCTGCCCGTGACCCTGGCCTTCGACCACCCCACCGTCCAGGCGATGGCCGCCTTCCTGGCCCAGCGCCTCCAGGGCCGCGAGCCGCGGACGGCCGGGTCTCCCGAGGCTCCCCCGGCCGCGCCCCGTCGACCCGAGGAGTCCGAGGAGACGTCCGCCCGCCCCCCGAGACCAGCGAGGCCGAGCGGCCAGGCCGAGCCCATCGCCGTGATCGGTCTGGGTTGCCGCTACCCCGGCGGCGTCCAGGACCCCGACTCCTTCTGGAGGCTCCTGGCCGAGGGGGCGGACGCCATCACCGAGGTGCCACCCGAACGCTGGGACGTGGAGGCGTACTACGATCCGGTCCCCGGCACCCCCGGCCGGACGACCTCCCGCTGGGGCGGTTTCCTGACGGGCATCGACCTCTTCGACGCAGCCTTCTTCGGCATCCCGCCCTACCAGGCCGAGCGCATGGATCCGCAGCAGCGCCTGCTGTTGGAGACCTCCTGGGAGGCCCTGGAACGGGCCGGGATCCCACCCGACCGCCTGGCGGGCAGTCCGACCGGGGTCTTCATAGGCCTGACCGAGGAGGAATACGGCCGGCTGCATCTGCGCGACGCCGCTGACCTGGACGCCTGGTCGGTCAGCGGCAGCTCGGGCGCCATGGCCTCGGGCCGGATCTCCTATCACCTGGACCTGCAGGGCCCCAGCATGACCGTGGACACGGCCTGTTCGTCCTCGCTGGTGGCCGTCCACCTGGCCATGGCCAGCCTGGCCGGTGGCGAGTCCGACCTGGCGCTGGCGGGCGGCGTCACCCTGATGCTGACCCCGGCCGTCAGCGTGGCCGCCAGTCAGTCCCGCATGCTGGCCTGCGACGGCCGCTGCAAGCCCTTCGACGCCCTGGCCGACGGACTGGTCTGGGCCGAAGGCTGCGGGATGCTGGTCCTGAAGCGGCTGGACGAGGCCCGGCGCGACGGAGACCCGATCCTGGCCGTCCTGCGCGGCTCGGCGGTCAACCAGGACGGACGCAGCAACGGCCTGTTCGGACCGGCCCTGGAGGCCGTGGTGCGCCGGGCCCTGGCCCGGGCCGGGGTGGCTCCGGCCGAGGTGGACCTGGTCGAAGCCTTCGGGATGGGCGCGGCCCTGGGCGACGCCGTGGAGGCGCAGGCCCTGGCGGCCGTGCTGGGCGAGGGCCGGGCGGCCGACCGGCAGGTCTGGTTGGGCTCGGTGAAGAGCAACCTGGGCCACACCATGGCGGCCTCCGGAGTGGCGGGCCTGATCAAGGCGATCCTGGCCCTGAGGCACCAGGTGATCCCGCCCAGCCTGCACTGCGCCACCCCGACCCCGCACGTTGACTGGGAGCACGGCCCCCTGCGGGTGGCCCGACGCGCCGCGCCCTGGCCTGTCAGCGCCCGGCCCCGGGTGGCCGGGGTCAGCGCCTTCGGCAACAGCGGTACCAACGCCCACGTGATCGTCAGCGAGGCCCCGGCCGAGGCGGCTCCGGAGTGCACCCCCCCGAGCGCCCGCCTGCTGGTGCTCTCGGCTCGGGAGCCCCAGGCCCTGCGTCAGGCGGCCGGACGCCTGGCCCACCACCTCCGGGAGCACCCCGAGGTGGGCCTGACCGACGTGGCCTGGACCCTGGCCACGGGCCGGACCCACTTCGCCCACCGCCTGGCCCTGGTGGGTACCGAGGCCCAGGAACTGACCCGGCGCCTGGCGGACTTCGCGGCGGGGGCCCAGGCCTGCCCCGACGAGGAGGCGCCAGGGCCCGACAGCGGAGCCCGGCAGCCCGCCGGCGACCCGGAGCAGGACGGCCCTCGGGCCCGCCTGGAGGCCCTGGCCCGGCGCTTCCTGCAAGGGGAGACCGTGGCCTGGGAGGAAGCCCTGCGGCCCTGGCGGGGGCGCCGGGTGGAGCTGCCGACCTACCCCTTCCAGAGGAAGCGCTACGGGTTGGGGGGCTGAACGGGCGACCGACCAGCCCCATCGGCCTCCGTGGCGGCCACCGTCGGCCCTGCCACGGGGGCACCCCCGACCGCCGGCCGGCTATCCCAGGGCCACGTCCATGATCATCATCAGCACGAAGCCCAGGGACACCCCGATGACCCCGATGTTGGAGTGGTCACCCGCCTGCAGTTCAGGGATCAGTTCCTCGACGACCACGTAGATCATGGCCCCGGCGGCGAAGGCCAGCACGTAGGGGATGCCCGGCCCCAGCAGGCCAGCCAGCATGATGGTGATCACGGCCGCGACCGGCTCGACCAATCCCGAAAGCGAACCCAGCAGGAAGGCCTTTCTCCGGGTGATGCCCGCCATCTTCAGGGGAACCGAGACGATGGCCCCCTCGGGGAGGTTCTGCAGGGCGATGCCCATGGAGAGAGCCATGGCCGCGGACAGCGAGATGCCCTCAGCCCCCGCCAGGAAGCCCGCCATGACGACCCCGACGGCCATGCCCTCGGGGATGTTATGGATCGTCACCGCCAACAGCAGCATGGTGTTGCGATGGGCGTGCGAGGGCAGACCCTCGGGATGGTCGGACTCCAGGTGAAGGTGCGGGATCAGGGTGTCCAGCAGAAGCAGGAAGGCGATGCCCAGCATGAAGCCGACGGCCGCCGGCACCCAGCCGATGTCGCCGTTCTTCTCGGCCATGTCGATCGCCGGGATCAACAGCGACCAGACCGAGGCCGCCATCATGACGCCCGAGGCGAAGCCCAGCAGCAGCTTCTGCAGGTTGGCGTTGAACTCGCGGCGCAGGAACAGCACCAGGGCCGAGCCCAGCACCGTCCCCAGGAAGGGGATCAGGATTCCGACAGCGACGCTACCTGACACGTTGATTGCACCCGAGAACCCGAGGATGACCGCCCCCCTATCCTCCTTCCAGGAGCCCTCCCCGTCAACCTGCCCGGCTCCCCCACCCGCCCGACGGGTCCTGTCGCACAGGTCCCGCGGACCGATTCCTCCGGGGGGGTTGCCATCGGACATCCCGATCGCTAGAGTTAGGCAAGCCGAATGATATAGATCAAGAACACCTTCCTCCAGCCCCGGTAACCTGTCACCAGGGCGGACGCTCGAAGGCCCCCGCCCTGGCCGCTGCAAGCGACCGGGTCCCCCAGAACCGCCCGAGGAAGACGAGACGCATGACCGACGCCGTCCAAGCCCCCCCCTCCGACCTGCGGTTGGTGACCGCCGGAAACCCCAACACCGGCAAGACCACGCTGGTGAACGCCTTGTCCGGCGCCAACCTGCAGATCGGGAACTGGCCGGGGACCACCGTCGAGAGGATCGAGACCTGCCTGAACCTGCCGGAGGGGCGAGCCTGTCTGGTGGACCTGCCGGGCGCCTACAGCCTGGCCGCCAGCACCGCCGAGGAGAGGCTGACCCGCGACGAGCTGCTGGTCCACCCTCCCCACGCCGTCCTGAACGTGGTGGACGCCAGCAACCTGGAACGCAACCTCTACCTGACCCTGGAACTGATCGAACTGGGCTACCCCACGGTGGTGGCCCTCAACCTGCTGGACGAGGCCCGGTCCCGGGGCCTGGCGCTGCAGCCGGAAGTCCTGGCCGAGCGCCTGGGGATCCCCGTGGTCTCGACCGTGGCCGTCCGGGAGGAGGGGGTGCAGGATCTGGTCCGGGCCTCCCTGCACACCACCCCCTCACCCCTGCGCCTGGCCTACCCTCCGCCCGTCGAGGCGGCCGCAGCCCTGCTGGAGGCTCGGATCGACCACCCGGCCCGCCGCTGGATGGCACTGGCGGCCCTGACCGGCGAGGAGATCGAACTGCCGGAGTCGCTGCGCCACGAGGCCGAGCGTCTGCGGGCGGAACTGGATGCCCAGGGCGTCGACCCCTTCCTGCAGGTGACGGGAACCCGCTACCAGGCCGCCCGGGAAATCGCCTCCGCGGTGCAATCCACGCGGGCCGGCGCCCACCGCCTGACCGAGGCCCTGGACCGCTGGTTCCTGCACCCCTGGCTGGGGATCCCCCTCTTCCTGGTGGGGATGCTGGCGGTCTTCCGCTTCACCTTCCAGCTCTCCGAGCCCTGGATCGGCTTTCTCGAGCAGGTCCAGGGCGTGCTCTCGGGATGGCTGGCGGCGCTGCCCCTTCCCGCCCTGCTGGTCTCCCTGCTGTCCGACGGCCTGGTGGGAGGCGTCGGCACGGTGCTGGCCTTCACCCCGGTGATCCTCTTCCTGTTCCTGGCGCTGAGCTTCCTGGAGGCCAGCGGCTTCCTGGCCCGGTCGGCCTTCCTGGTGGACCGGCTGATGCAGGCCCTGGGCCTGCCCGGCCGAGCCTTCATCCCCATGATCCTGGGCTTCGGATGCAACGTTCCGGCCATCTCGGCCACCCGGACCATGGAATCCTTCTGGGACCGTCTGCGGGTAGCGCTGGCGGTGCCCTTCGCCGCCTGCAGCGCACGCCTGGCGGCCTTCACGCTCTTTGCCGCGGCCTTCTTTCCCAGGCACTCGGCCCTGGTGGTCTTCGGCCTGTACCTCCTGGGCCTGCTGGTCGGATTGGCGACCTCCATGCTGCTGGGCCGGTTCACCCCCCGCAGCCAGACCGGCTCGGTGATGGAGTTGCCTTCCTACCGGATTCCTCCGTGGAAGGTGGTCTGGCGCCAGTCCTGGGCCCGGACGAGGAGCTTCCTGGAAGGGGTGGCCGGAGCCATCCTGGTGGCCGTCCTGGCGGTCTGGGTCCTGCTGAACATACCCCCAGGGGACCTTTCCCAGAGCCTCTACGCCCGACTCTCGTCGGTCCTGGCCTGGATCCTGGGCCCGCTGGGGATCCACGACTGGCGCCTGGCCGGAGCCCTGCTTCCCGGCTTCGTGGCCAAGGAGGTGGTCATCGGGACCCTGGGGCTGAGCTACCTGCAGGCCGAGCCGGTGGCCGCCCTGGGCTGGCTGGAGGGACTGCGCCAGTTGGCCGCAGGTCTGGGCACCGCGCTCCTGGGCACCCTGCAGGCGGTGCCGGCCCTTTTCGGCCTGCCCCATTTCACGCCCCCTCCCCCCGCAGCCCCAGCCGGGCTGGAGGCCGCCCTGACCGGTTCGCTGAGCCGCTCGGGCGCTCTGGCCTACCTGGTCTTCGTCCTGCTCTACACGCCCTGCGTCGGCACCCTGATGGCCCTGCGCCTGGAGTTCGGCCGCCGCTGGGCCGTGGCCAGCGCCCTGTATCAACTGGCCGTCGCCTATGGCGTCGCCTTCCTGGCCTCGAGGTTGCCGTTGTGATCGAGCGTCTTCTGCAACTCCTGGAAATCCCCCGGACCCGAGGGGATCTGGCCCGTGAACTGGGCACCACTCCCTCCGCCGTGGAGGGGGTCCTGGGCCTGCTGGCCTCCCGGGGCTACGTCGAGAAGGTCTGCGACCGGCCCCAGGCCTGCACGGCGTGCTCGGTGCGCCGGCTGTGCGCGACCCCGGGGGGGGAGCCCGTCGAAGTCTGGAGATTGAGCGACCGCAGGCCACACCCGAACCGGATCGAGGCGGATTCAGGCACCGGAGACGCCGGGTGAGGTCGACGTCGCCACCCGGTCTCGTCCCCGGAGCGGATTCCCGCGTCTTCAGAACTGGAAGTAGAGGAAGGGCACCCTCTCGGGCACGCGCAGCAGCAGCAAGGCCAGCAGCATGAGGGCGTAGAAGGCGCCCTGCAGGGCCCAGTGCCAGCGCAGGAAGACCACCTGGTCGTCAGCCAGATACTGGGGCACGTCGATCAGCAGCAACAGGGCCAGGACCAGAGCCGGCATGGCCAGCAATCCGACCTCGAAGGGTCCCCGCAACTGCAGGATCCCCCAGACGATCTGTTCCACGACGCCCAGGTCGCGGGCCCGGAAGAAAGTCAACAATCCGAAGACGACCGACATACTGAGGAACCAGCCGGAAAGGGAAAGCGCACGACGCCCCAGGCTCCAGCGCGCCAGTCGTCCACAGAACCGGGCCGCCGGGCTGGTCGACCAGAGCCGGGCCAGCACCAGGCCGACGCCGTGCAGGCCGCCGAAGCAGATGAAGTTCCAGGTGGCTCCGTGCCACAGGCCGCTGATCAGCATCGTCAGCAAGACGTTGCGCCGCGTGGCCCGCTCGCCGTGGCGGCTGCCGCCCAGGGGGACGTAGAGGTAGTCCCGCAGCCAGGTCGACAGCGAGATGTGCCAGCGCCGCCAGAACTCGCGCAGACTGGTCGAGGCGTAGGGGTGCCGGAAGTTCACCATCAACTCGATCCCCAACATCTTGCCCAGGCCCCGGGCCATGTCCGAGTAGCCCGCGAAGTCGCCATAGGCCTGGATCGAGAACAGGAAGACCCCACGGAACAGGACCAGACTGGACTGACCCGAGGGGTCGCCGAAGGCCAGATCGACCATCGGCGCCACCACGTCCGAGATGCAGAACTTGCGCACCAGGCCGATCAGCATCAACAGCAGGCCCTCGACCCACATGGTGGAGGTGACCCGCCGGGTGCGGGTCAACTGGGGCAGGATGTGTGAGGCCCTCTCGATGGGTCCGGCGATCAACTGGGGGAAGAAGCTGACATACAGGGCGAAGGTGGGCAGGCTGCGGCAGGGCTCGATCTGCCCGCGGTAGACGTCGATCACGTAGCCCAGGGACTGGAAGGTGTAGAAGCTGACCCCCGCGGGCAGGGCGATCGACAGGACCGTCCAGCCCGGGTCCAGACCCAGACGCTCGGACAGTTGCAGGGCGGCCAACGAGAACAGTCCCGACAGCTTGAAGAAGGCCAGGACCCCCAGGTTCAGGCAGACGCTGAAGGTCACCAGCCGTCTCCTGTGCCGCGGGAGCACCCGTCCCATGGCCAGCCCCAGGGCCCAGTCCACCGTCGTGGTGGCCGCCAGCAGGAAGACGAAGCGCCAGTCGGCGTACCCGTAGAAGAGGTACGAGGCCACCAGCAGCATGCGGTTCTGCCAACGCCAGGGCAGCACCGAGTAGAGCAGGCGCACGCCGACGAAGAAGACCAGGAACTCGGTGGTGTGGAAGAGCAAGGGCTCTAGGCTCCCAGGGTGGCCGGCGCTCTCACCGCTGACCGGGAGGGCTCTTCGCAGCCTCCGCCCCCGCCGCCTGCGCGGCCCGCTGCAGGATCGGACGGGCCAGGGCCTCGGCCACGACCCGGGCTCCGCGGGCGTTGAGGTGTCCGCGATCCTCCTGGAAGTTCCGGACCCCTTCCGACTGGCTCCAGGTCCGGCCGAGGTCGACCATGTCCGCCCCCATGACCCGGGCCACGCTGCGGAAGATCCTCAACTGCGCGTATTCCTCCCGAGGCTCGAAGGCGTTCCACGGCACCCTCAGGAACAACACCTGCCGCACCCCCGAGCGCCGACTCCGCCGCACGATCTCCTCGAGGTTCCGCTGGAAGGCCTCCTCGGAGACGCGCATGGGCAGATCCGGCAACCGGCCGGGCTGGTCCACGTGCGGGAACGGTTGGCTGACCGGGTCCGTGGCCAGGGGCATGGAGCGGCGCAGTCCCAGGCGACCGAGGTTCGTCGACCACATGGCCTGGCGCAGGGGGACCAGCCACCGGGGAGGCACCCGCCGCTCATCCTCCATCGGCGAGGGGGTCGAGTCGTTGCTCAGGAGGAAGGACATCACCACGACCTGGGGGTGCAGGACGGGCAGGAGTTCCTCCAACTGGCAGCGGGCCTGGACGGTAGAATAGCCGGGGACGGCGGCGTTGAAGACCTGGACGGGCCCGGTCGACTGGCGGGCCAGGGTCTCCTCCAGACGGGCCCCCGGGGACTCCTCATCCTGCAGTTCCAGGCCGAAGAGCAGCGAATCTCCCAGCAGCAGCACGCGCAGGGCGTCCGGGCGGGGGGTCTGCTCGCTCCCACGCAGGCCCAGGGAGTTCACGGTCACCCAGGTGCCCTGGCCCACCTGGCGGCGCCCCGGCTGCATCGCCCAGAGGCGCACGGGATGGGTGGCGACCAGGCGCCCGGGGTGGGGGGCCTCATCCACCCACGGACCGACCGCCTGGTCGACCAGGACCAACAGGGCGACGGCGACCAGCAGGCCGAGCAGGAAGCTGCGCAGCGGCCGGCGTGAACCGTTCAGGCCGGGGGCCTGGGGTGCATCGGGCGGAGTCAAGCCTTGGCTGAATCCCCGCCCACGACCCGCTGGATCAGCATGGGCCAGCGCGTCTCGCGGGCGAAGCGCAGGGCCGCGTAGTCGTTGCCGTCCTGCTGGTTGAACTTCTGGATGGCCGGATTGTCCGGCAGGTACACCGACAACCCCGCGGTCCGCTTCTCGTCGTAATCCGTGGATTCATGGGCCTCGGTGGCGCCGTAACTGAAGCGCCACACCGGGTCGATCACATCCTGGGCCTGATGGGCCACCCGGGCCTCTCCGACCGCCTCCTCCAGGACCCGCGCCGCCTCGTGGGCCTGCGCCAGGCGGGGGTCGGCCTGCACCTGGTGGGCCAGGTCGACCACGTCGTAGAGGTGCCTCGTGGTGTCCCACTCGCGCGACCAGCGGTCCTGGTTCCTACCGAAGTGACGGACCGTCTGGGTCAGCTCGCGCACGGCACCCAATGGGGCCTCCAGCAGCGCGCCCGCCAGGGCGTCGGCCGCCTGCGCCACGGCGGGCATCGCCGCCAGGTCCAGGGCCGTCTGGGTCGGGGTGGTCCAGGAGCGGCTGCACTCATCCACCCAGTCGTTGGCCAGCGTCCGGGCCGAGACTTCCTGGCCCTCCTCCAGGCGATCCGAGAGCTTCTGCAGGATGCCCTTGAGGGGCGCGGCGTAGTCCAGGGTGTGCTCGGCTCGGCGCCAGTCGGGGCTGGTCATCACGTCCTCCGAACCGACCAGAAGCCCGGCGCGTCCCTGCAGCTCGGTGGCGGCCTCCAGGTTGGCCATCAGGCAGGAATCGAAGGCCAGGACATCCGGGATGACCCCCGTGTCCCGGGCCACCCGATCCAGGACGCCGCCGATCTCATCCACTCCCAGGGTGGCAGGGCGGCTGCCCTCGGCGATCCCTCCAGCCTCGGGCAACTCCTGACCGGATGAGTCGTAGCGGGTGGCATCGTCCGGCAGGGACCTCTTCCAGGCCGAGCCGTGCCCCTGCACCACGACCAGGTAGTGCTGGGCGGGGTAGCGCTGGATGCCCCAACGCAGGAAGTCCTCCAGGGTGTCGGGAGAGGCCATGTTCTGGTAGGGCATGTCCTCGACCGCCTGGAGCTTCCCTGGAGTCACCTCGCAGCGCTGGTGCCGGATGGCGCCCGGCCAGATGTAACCGGGCTCGCCTCGCAGATGGGAGTACTCGACCGCCACGCTGACCCGGTCGCAGGGGTCCAACGCGCCCAGTTGATTGCTCAGCAGGCCCTTGGCCCCATTGGCCAGGTTGTTGTTGGCATTCATGTAGACCAGGACGGTCCAGTCGCGGACGGGCTGCATCTTCACGCTCCTCGCACCAAGGACTTGAGGATACCACTTCCGTGCGCTCCGAGTCACCCCGACCCCGAGGCGGCCTGACTCAATCTCAGGTGCCCGGAAAAGTGGAGCCAGTCCACAGCGCGC
>CAZQPM010000033.1:0-18963 GCA_964595195.1 uncultured Burkholderiales bacterium
GGGAGGTCCCCCGCGGACGCACCCGTTAGCTGGCCTTCTGGAGGGAAGGTGACCGCTGGGGAGAAGTAGGGGAGACCCCGGACCTGGAGCCCGTCAGGCTCCCGGGTCCTATTGTTGGAGTCCACAGTGGGCAATGTCCGACTGGTCAAGGTCAACAAGGTCTTCCAGGGCAAGACGGCCCTGAAGAAGGCCTGGTACGAGTTCTGGCGGGCGGGAAGCACCCCGACGACGGTGCACGTGGTCAAGGACGCGGACCTGGAGATCCGGGACGGCGAGTTCCTGGTCCTGGTCGGACCCTCGGGTTGCGGCAAGTCCACCACGCTGCGGATGGTCGCCGGCCTGGAGGAAGCGACCTCGGGGGATATCTTCATCGGCGACCGGAGGGTCAACGACGTCTCGCCCAAGGATCGGGACATCGCCATGGTCTTCCAGAACTATGCGCTGTATCCCCACATGACGGTCTACGAGAACATGGCCTTCGGGTTGAAGCTGCGCAAGTTCCCCCCGCCCGAGATCGAGGAGCGGGTCCAGAAGGCCGCCGAATTGCTGGACATCGCCCATCTTCTGAACCGCAAGCCCAAGGAGCTTTCGGGGGGCCAGAGGCAGCGCGTGGCCATGGGCCGGGCCATCGTGCGCAAGCCCCAGGTCTTCCTGATGGACGAGCCGCTGTCCAACCTGGACGCCAAACTGCGCGTCCAGATGCGGGCCGAGCTGCAGAAGCTGCATCGGACGCTGGGGGTCACCACCATCTACGTGACCCACGACCAGACCGAGGCGATGACCCTGGGGGACCGCATCGTGCTGATGAAGGGGGGCATCATCCAGCAGATGGACACCCCCCTGAACCTCTACGAACATCCCGCCAACCTCTACGTGGCGGGTTTCATCGGCAGCCCGGCCATGAACTTCGTCCAGGCTCGCCTGGAGGAGCGCGACGGCCGCCTGGAGATCGTCTGTGGCGATCTGCGCCTGGAGGTCCCCGCCGACCGCCGGGAGGGCCTGCACGGCCACGTCGGCAAGGCGGTGGTCTTCGGGATCCGGCCCGAGGACATCTACGACCGGGACTTCGCCCGGGCGGATGCGCCGATGGCGGACTTCCAGGCCACCGTCGAGGTCTTCGAGCCCATGGGGTCGGAGGTCTACCTCTACGTGAAGCTCGGCGGTGACCAACTGGTCTGCCGGGTCGACGCCCACACCTCGGCGCGGGTCGGGGATGTCGCCCAACTGGCCCTGGATACGCGCAAGATCCATCTTTTCGACCCGGAGACGGAACTGGCCCTGGGCCGTTCGCCGGTCCTGGGCTCCTAGGTCCGGTGGAGCCGCCGGTGGAGCCGACTCCCCAGCCAGTGCCGGAGGCCTCCCAGGAGACTTCCCCGGGTGGCGAGCCGGCCGATTTCTTCCAGGTCGGGTCTGCCGAGGGGTGTGCCTTTCAGTTGTACCTGCGCTATCCCTTGTTCCGGGCCCTGGACGACCATGCCCTGAAGGATACCTCGCGCGAGCAGGCCGGTCTGCTCCTGGGTCGGCGTCCCGGGCAGGGGGGGTGGGTCCAGATCGATGAGGCCCTGGACGTCGGCATGGACGAGGTCAGCGGCCGTTTCACCGAGCGTTCCTGGCAGCGGGCCCGGCGCGTGGCCCGCCACCGCCATCCGGATCTGGACGTGGTGGGCTGGTTTCACACCCACCCGGGCACCGGCGTCGATCTGTCGGCCGAGGAGCTGGCCCTTCATCGGCAGCTCTTCTCCGAGCCCTGGCAGGTGCTCTACGTGGTAGACCCGGTGCTGCGCGAGCGCGGCTTCTACACCTGCCCGGAGGGTGAACCGAGGCGGGCCGGCGGATTCCGGATCTATGGCAAGGAGGAGAACGTGATGCAGGTGGCGGAGCGCGAGCCCGCTCGTCCCGACGAGCACCTCCGGGAGCGCTACCTGGAGCGCAGCCTCGAGAAGCTCCAGAAACTGGTGCGGACCCCCCCGATCCGCACGGTCGACTACGTGCTGGTCGGCCTCATGGTCCTCAATCTCCTGGTGATGTTCCTGCGTCCCTCTCCTCCCGTCCGGGTCGACCAGAAGGAACTGCTGGCCGGACACAAGCAGTTGGCGGCCGACGTGGACGAACTGAACGGGCGCATGAAGAGGCTGGAACAGAGCCTGTCCGCCCTGCAGATGCTGGACGCCGAACTGGGCCTGGCCCCCTCCCCCGCGCCGGCCGCGCCCTCTCCCGTGGTCGAGCCGACCCCCGAAGCCCCGTCCCCGGCACCGGCGGCCTCGGCCTCCAAGGGCGCCCCTCGGGCCGGAGCCAAGGTTCGCCTGCACAAGGTCCGCCAGGGGGATACCCTTTCGGTGATCACCGAGAAGTACTACCAGTCGGCGGACCCCAAGGTCGCTGCTGCCCTGGGGCGCTACAACCGGCTGAAGGCGCCGAACTACGACATCTGGCCGGGGGACACGTTGAAGATCCCCGAGCGTTCCGCCCTGGGCAGGTGAGCTCCAGTTCCTCGCAGGCCGGAGTCCGGATCCTGGGCTGCGCCTGCCTGACCCTGTTGGGTTGCCTGACGGTGGCTCCGGCGGACCCGCGCTGGCGCGAGGCCCGCGTGGTGGTGCCCGTGGCCAGCGTCTACGCCTCTCCGGCCGACCAGGCCGAGCGGGTGACCCAGGCCCTCCTGGGCGAGCGGGTGCTGGTCAGGCAACTCCGGGGCCCCTGGGCCCAGGTGACGCTGCCCGACCAGTACCGTACCCCCCAGGGCTATCCGGGTTGGATGCTGCAACGCCACCTGGTCCTGGATTCGCCCGCGAGGTCGGACCCCGTGGTGACCGTCCGGGTCAGCCGGGCCCGACTGCACCGCGAGCCCCGACGCACCAGTCCGACCCTGATGCTGGCCAGGCTTTCCAGCGACCTTCCCTGGATCGGATTCCAGGATTCGTGGTATCAGGTCCGGCTGCCCGGCTCGGCCCCGGGAGGGGTGGCCTGGGTCCATGCCGAGGACGTGGTCGACGGATGCCTTCCGCCCGTGGCGAGCGACCTGTTGCGCACCGCGGCTCAACTGAAGGGAACCCCCTACCTGTGGGGGGGCATGTCCAGCCTGGGGATCGACTGCTCGGGCCTGGTCTTCACCACCTTCAAGGTGCACGGGCGCCTGCTGCCACGGGACGCCGACCAGCAGTTCCAGGTCGGCACCCCCGTGGCCATGCCGGACCTGCTTCCAGGCGACCTGGTCTTCTTCGGTTCCGGAGACCAGGACGTGCGGCACGTGGGCATCTACGTGGGGGAGGGCCGCTTCCTGGACGCCTCCGGCCGACGCGGAGTGGCCGAGAGCCGTCTGGACGAGGCGCAACTGTCGAAGACCTGGCTGGGGGGACGCCGCATCCTGCCCTGACGGACCAGGGACGGGCCGGGGATTACTGGCTCTGCTGCTCCAGGGTCACCGGGATCACCATCCGGGTCTCTCCCCGCCACACCGTCATCTGGACCGAGTCTCCCGGGTGGTGCCCCTGCAGGATCCTGAGCATCTCGGAGACCGAGCGCACCGTCTGGCCGTCGACGGCGCTGACGGCGTCGCCCACCCGGACTCCGGCTGTCGCGGCGGGTGAGCCGCTGACAACCGCGGTCACCAGCACCCCGACCTGGGCCTTCAGGCCGTAGTCCCTGGCCTTCTGGGCGCTGAGGTTCTCGCCCGAGAGCCCCAGCCAGGGTCTGCCCGACGCCTGCGTGGGTTGCGCCAGGGCCAACTGCTTGGCGATCTTGATCGCGCTGTTGATGGGGATGGCGAAGCCCAGGCCCTGGGCCTTGTCGTAGCCCGAGGAGGGGCCGGTGTAGACCAGGGCGTTGATGCCGACGACCTCGCCCGCCAGGTTGACCAGTGCGCCGCCCGAGGAACCCGGGTTGATGGCGGCATCGGTCTGGATCAGGTTCTTGTAATGGATACCGCGGGTGTCGACGTTGCGGTGCAGGCCGCCGATGGTGCCCACCGTGACCGTCCCCGTGAAGCCCAGGGGGTCACCGATGGCGATCACGGTCTGACCCAGGCGGACGCGGTCGGAGTTCCCGATGCTGGCGACCGGCAGGCCCGAGGTTTCGATCTTGAGCAGGGCCAGATCCTGGTCCTGGGCCATCTTCCAGATCTTGGCGTTGAAGTCCCGGCCGTCCTTGAGGTGGACCTTGACCACCTTGGCCCCCTTCACCACGTGGGCGTTGGTCAGGATGTATCCGTCCGAACGCAGGACCACGCCCGACCCGATCCCCGGCTGGTCCTTCCCGGGTCGGTGGGTGCGGATCGAGACCACCCACCGGGTGGCCTTCTCGACCGCCTTGATCCTCTGCTCCTCGACGTCCGCCCGGACGGGCAAGGCGAGGCACAGGACCAGGGTCAGCAGGGTCAGGACGAGTTTCCGATTCATCGTGCAGGACTCCCATTCCAGGATGACCGCGGGGTTCTTACTGGCTCCAGGCCCTTTAGACCTGCCGGAAGGGACAAGGTCGCTCCCTGGTTGCGGATCCTAGGAGTGCACCTCGATGTGGGTGGCGCCCACGTCGCTCAGGCTCTGGAGCAGGACCGTGTGGGAGAGGTCCGGGGGGATCAGGACCGTCACGCGCAGGACCTGGCGGTCATCCTCGGTGTCCATCTCCAGGTTCTTCATGACGATGCCCAGGAGCTCGAAGGTGCCGTGGACGCGGGCCACCTGGCCGGGCTTCGAGGGCATGCTGATCTCCATGGTCGTCAGGCTTCTCTCGCCCAGGGCGCGCTCGATCGTCTTGAGGAAGACCAGGGCGGCGATCACCACGGCGGTGGTCAGCAGGGCTCCCAGGTAGAAACCCGCCCCGGCAGCCATCCCGATGCCGGCCACGACCCACAGGGTGGCGGCGGTGGTCAGGCCGCGCACGGTGGCCCCGTGCTTCATGATCGTGCCGGCACCCAGGAAGCCGATGCCGCTGACGATCTGGGCGGCCACCCGGGCGGGGTCGTTGACCTTGCCGGCTTCGCGGAAGGCGTAGAGCGAGAGCAGGGTGAACAGGGCCGACCCCACCGAGACCAGCACATGGGTGCGCAGGCCGGCCGCCCGGTTCAGGCGTTCCCGCTCCAGGCCCACCAGGCCCCCGAGGATGGTGGCCACCAGCAGGCGGGTGACGATCTCCAGGTCCCAGTTCAATCGGGGAGCACTCCAGGTCGCTTCCGACCGGGGGCTTCCCGGGGAGGACTTTGCGACCACCCGGCAAAGCTCCGGGACCAGGGCAGGCCAGGGTTCCTGCACCCCAAGGCCAGCGCCTCGATCCCCGTCCGTTGCCGGTGGGATCGCGCCCATAGGAGGCTATCGTTGCAGCAGTCCAAACCCCTCGGTCTCATCCTCCTGTTCATCTTTCTGGGGGTGGTCGGGCAATACCTCTTCAAGGGCGGGATGTCCCAGGAGGCGGCCAGGGCGCTCATGGGCTCGCTGGGACAGGACCTCTCAAGGGTCGGCCAGGGCCACGTGCAGGGTCTGTGGACGGGTCTGGTCCATGTCCTTTGGCTGCTGCTGCAACCCCAGATCTTCCTGGGCCTGGCGGCCTACGTCCTGTCCACGGCCTGCTGGCTGGCGGTCCTGAGCAAGACCGATCTGAGCTTCGCCTACCCCATGCTGAGCCTGGGCTACGTGGCCGTGCTGCTGATCGGCTGGCTCTCCTTCGGCGAGGTGGTCAGCCTGCTGCGTTGGCTGGGCGTGGTCCTGATCTGCGTGGGGATCGTGGCCATCTACTCCGAGCGCTTCTTCCTGGATCAGGGCCTGGCCTTCGCGGGCCTGATGGTGGGTCTGGCGGGGGTCGTCGGCTGGACGACCCGCGTGGCCGAGCCGACACCGGTCTTCGACAAGCCGGTCGGTCTGATCGCCACCTCGATCACCCTGGGCATCCTGGGTCAGTTCCTCTTCAAGGCCGGCATGAACCGTCCCGAGTACCGTGACCAGATCAGCGCCATCGGGGCGGCCCTGCGCCCGGGCGAGCGGCGCTCGCTGGCCGGAGCCCTGGGCCAGGTCCTGCAACTCTTCGTGCGCCCCTTCGTGGTGGCCGGCGTCCTGTGCTACGGGGTCTCCACGATCTCCTGGCTGGCCATCCTGGGTCGGACCCCGCTGAGCTTCGTGTATCCCCTGATCAGCATCGGTTACGTGGCCATCCTGTTGATGGGCTGGCTGCTCTTCCACGAACGGGTCACGGCGCTGCGCTGGTACGGCGTGGTGCTGATCTGCTACGGAATCGTGACGATCTTCTCAGAGGAACTGGTCCACTCCCACTCGCTGGCCTTCGCCGGCGGTCTGGTGCTGCTGGCTGCCATCCTGGGAGTGGCCTCCCGGACCACGCGCTCGGTGGGCGTCGCGGGCTGACGGTTCGGTCGGCGCCACGGCCTGGGGGCCCGCTCCCGTCTGGGGGCCCGCTCCCCGGAGCCGTCAGGAGCCCGGTTGGAAGCGCACGAACGCGACGCGCTGGCGACGGGGTCGGGTGCGCAGCCAGTACAGGCCCAGCCGGAACAACTGCACCAGGTAGTTGCGGATCTCGTGCAGACCGAACTTGCTCTTGCCGGCGGCGCGGTCTACGAAGGTGTAGGGGACTTCCGTGAAGGTTCGGTAGTTGCCCCGGACCAGGACCTCCAGTCCGATCTTGAAGCCGATCGGATCCAGCGTCACTCCATGGATCACGCCGCGCCGGAACACCAGGTAGCCCGAGGTGACATCGTGGACCGGGCAGATGGGGCGGCCCAGGAGCACCGCCACCTTGGAGGTTACCTGCCGGAACCAGGGCCACTCGCCCAGGCTCCCGCCGGGGATGTAGCGACTGCCGACGGCGACCTCCGCACCGCCCTCGGTCAAGGAGGCCACCATGTCGGGCAGGATCTCGGCATCGTGGGACAGATCGGCGTCCATCACGCCCAGGATGCGGCCGCTGGCCACGGCCCACCCGTCCATCACCGCCGAGGACAGCCCCAGCTTTCCGCTGCGATGGACGACCTTCATGGGGAAGCGCCGAGCCAGGTCTTCAGCCACCTGGCCCGTGCCGTCCGGCGAGTTATCGTCGACCACGACGATCTCGGCGGGGATGCCCGCCCGATTCAGCACTCCGAAGACCTGCTCGACCAGGGCCTGCAGGCCGCGGCTCTCGTTGTAGGTGGGGATGACCAGGGATAGCGTGGGAGAAGTCACAGGCGGATCACTTTCCATGCGTTCAGCAGATGGTCGCAGATGTTGTCCATGTCGGCGATGAAGCCGACCTTGAGGCTGTCCGAGATCCCGAACTCGTCGGCCGACACGACGCAGACCAGGATCCGGACCCCCTGTTCCTCGAGGATCGTCAGTTCCTGCAGGGACGCCGATCCCTCCAGGGCCAGGCGGGCCGCCTCGTGCACCAGGATCACGGCGCGCGGCTTGACCCGGTTGTGCACCAGGGCCTTCAGGAAGTGGCGCAGCAGGCGGGCTCCCAGGACGTCCGTCGAGCCGAGGCCGGGCTTGTCCAGCAGGATGACGATGTTCTTCTGGGATTGGCCCGGGGCCACCCGGGCGGCGTGGGTCTCCTCCAACTCGGCGAAGTCCCCGCGAATCATGCGCAGGTAGTAGTCCAGGTCCTTCTCGGCGAAGGTGGGCGGCGTGCTGGTCGGCGTCACGAAACCCTCGGGGAGACCAGCGGTGCGCAGGCCCTGGTCAGGGCCCGGCCCCGGAACCGGCCTGGGAAGAGAGGTTCGGACATGGGGCGGGGATTCACCGACACCCGGGTCGACTCCTCCGGAGCGGCTCGCCCTGCAGGCGACAGAGGACTCCAGGCAGGCCGATCCGAAGCGGTCCGTACCAAGCCGGGGATCAGGCTCGGGGCCCAGGCCGCCCGAAGGAGGAGGACCCTTTGTCCAGACGCGTTCTGGTGGTGGACGATGAGCCCGATGTCCGGGAGATCGCCCAGGTCAGCCTGGAGGCCGTCGCCGGTTGGCAGGTCAGCACGGCCTGCGGCGGGGCCGAGGCCCTGGCCCTGGCGGCCCGCGAGAGGCCCGAGGCCATCCTGCTGGACGTCATGATGCCCGAGATGGACGGTCCGACGACCCTGCGCCGTCTGGCCGAACAGCCCGAGACGGCGTCCATCCCCGTGCTCTTCCTGACGGCCAAGGTGCACGCCAGCGATCGCAGCCAGTTCGCCGGCCTGGACGTCGCGGGCATCATCGGCAAGCCCTTCGACCCCATGACCCTCGCGGATCAGGTGGCCGGCCTGCTGGGGTGGTCACCGTGAAGGCGCGCCCGGATCGCGACCGGTCCGGCCACCGCCGCAAGGCCCTGGCCACGGTCAGGGAACGCCTGATGCTGGTGACCCTGACTCTCCTGGCGACCAGCCTGGTGGTCTTCGGCGTCGTGCTGACCCAGGTCTCCTCCTACCAGTCCCACTGGGACCTCGGCAGGAGTCTGGAGCAGTCAGCCACGGCCTTCCGCTCGGCCCGTTCCCGGGATCTCGAGCAGTTGGGCAGCCAGGTCGGCCTGCTGGCCGAGGACCCCCGCCTGCATCAGTACCGTCAGGCCCTGGCCCTGGTCCCGGCCGACTCGCCCGAGAGGGCCTCCCTGGAGCAGGCGCTGCAGGAGCACCTGGAGGCCGGCTTCCGGACCGCCGGAGGCGACCTGCTCGTGTTGATCGGCGCCGACGGTCGGGTGCAGGCGGTGGCCCGCCCGGAGAGCCCCCCCCGGGAGGCCGCGGTGGAGCCTTCCGAAGCGACCTCCCAGGCCGAGGGGCAGGAGGCACCCGACGAGGTCCCGGGACCCGGGCAGGCTCTGGGGACGCCCATGGTGGACGCCGTCTTCGGGGATGGGCAGTCCCGGGCCGGCTGCCTGCGCCTGCGGTCCGACGGCCCGCTCTATACGGTGGCCCTGGCCGCCCTGCGACAGGGCAAGAGGGTCGACGGGGTCCTGTTCCTGGCCGAGCGAGTCACCGAGAAGACCCTGGCCGAGTGGGCCCAGAATCTGTCCGATGGGATCGTCCTGGCCGTGTCCGATCGCCGGATCCTGGCCGCCCACGACCGGCGCGCGGGCCGGCGGCCCTCGCCCGCGATGCTGAACTCCTTGGAAGAGGCCGTCGCTCGCTGGGAACCTCCGGACGATGGCGGTGGAGCCCTGGAGACCGACCGTCCGAGCATGTCCCCTGGCACCCTCGAAGTCGGGGGTCGACCCTGGCTGGAGGTCCCCGTCGCCCTGAGCCGGGGCGAGGGCCGCCGCTCCGTAGGCTGGGTCCTGTTCCTGGGGGACACCTCGGGCCTGGAGGATGCGGCCAGCCGCGAGACCTGGCTGCTGATCGAGATCGGCCTGGGCGTCCTGGTCGTGGGGCTCGGCCTGGCCTGGTTCCTGGTGGGCTGGGTGCTGGCTCCGCTGAAGATTACCTAGCCTGCGTGCTTTCCTGCCCCGAGGTCCCTCCGGAGGGCGGTCAGGACCCGTCAGTCCAGAAGGGCCACCAGGGGGCCGTGGTCGCTGGTCCCGAACGTGCGCTCACAGCGGCACTCCCGGGCTCGGGTGGCCAGCCCCGGGGTGGCCAGGAGGTAGTCGATCCGCCAGCCGATGTTGCGCTCCCTCATGTTCCGCCAGGGGGGCCACCAGGTGAAGAACTGGTCCTGGTCGGGATGCAGGAGCCGCGTCAGGTCGACCAGGCCCCTGGCCAGCAGGGCCTCCAGGGCCCGGCGCTCTTCCGGAAGCTGCCCGATCGCCGACTTCCTGCGCTCGCGGGGGTGCACGTCCAGGTCGGTGCGGGTCACGTTCAGGTCCCCGCCCAGCAGGACCTGGCGCCCGGCCCGCACCAGGCCGTCGACGTGGGCCTCCAGGTCGGCCAGGAAGCGCATCTTGGCGAAGAAGTCCTTGCCGCCGTTGGGCACGTAGCAGGAAAGAACCGTCAGGTCTCCCAGCTCCACCGAGACCAGGCGGCTCTCGAAGTCGAACTCGGGGTGGCTGAAGACGGGACACTCGGGGGCCAGATCCCGCCGGATGTGCAACCCCACGCCCGAGTAGCCCTTCTGACCGTGCCAGCAGCTCCAGTAATCCTGGAGCCCCAGCAGGGCCGCCGGGACCTGTTGGGGAGCCGCCTTGAGCTCCTGCAGGCAGAGGAAGTCGGGCCTCTCCAGGTCCAGCCACTCCTGGACCTGGGCCTGACGGGCGCGGATTCCGTTGACGTTCCAGGTGGCGATCTTCATCGGGGGTCGAGGCGTTCTCGTCCCTCCCCCCTGTTCCTGCTATCCCGGCTCGTGCTACGCTGGACTCCGAAAACCTTCTTGATGCGGAGGTTCGGGGTGCGTCCTGAGGCCCGTCTGGCGCCGCCGCGCGCGGTCATCCGCCCGGCCGGTTGGTGGTGGACGCTCGGCGTCCTGGTCGCCCTGGCCATCATCCTGGATCTTCGCTGGTTGGTGCTCGAGCCCGAGGTCGTCCGCCATGGGCTCTTCCGGGGACTGGGTGACCGGGCTTCCATGCTGCCCCTGCTGCAGGCCGGTTTCGCCACCTGTCTGGCGGCAGGCACGCTGGCCCTGGGCCTGGTGCCCGGGGTCCGGCGGCTTCCCGCCCCCCTGCTGGCCCTGGTGTTCCTGGCGGCGACGGGGACCGCGCTGGAGTGGTCGCTGCGCCAGTATGTCCGGGCCGGGATCCGTCCCAGCCCCACCCTGATCTGGGAACTCGATCCCAGGGGCCCGGGCAACAACCGCTTCGGGATGCGCTATCCGGACTTCCCGGCCCGGCCTGATCCCTCGGAGTCCAGGGTCCTGGTCCTGGGCGATTCCAGCGCCTGGGGCGACCGTCTGGAACGCGTGGATCAGCGGTTCAGCGATCTTCTCGAGCGCCTGCTGGCGCAGGCCCTGCCCCACCGGCGGGTTCGGGTGCTGAACGCCGCGGTGCCGGGCTACAGCACCTTCCAGATGGAGGCCGCCTTGCGCCAGAAGTACCTGACCCTGCGGCCCGACTGCCTGGTCCTGTCCACCAACAGTGACTGGCCCCGCGAGAGCCGTCCCGACCGGGAGCGCCTGCCTGCCCCGTGGTTGCGTCCCCTGCTGGCGGGCCTGGACGCCTCGGAGGTGTACCTGTGCCTGCTCGGGGCCGTGCACGATCCGGTGCCGTCCAGGGCGGACCCCGGGCCGACGGGCCCCCGGGTACCCGAGCCCGAGTCCCAGGCCAACCTGGAGGCCATGATCGGCGCCGTCCAGGCGGGCGGGGGACGGGCCGTGGTCCTGAACATGCCCGTGAACCTGGCGCGCTACCGACCCGGCGAGTCGGTGGACCTGCAGCCCCGGCATCTGCACGCCTGGCGCCGGCAGGCGCGGGCCGCCGCCCGCCGCACGGAATCGGCCTTCGTGGACCTGGACACGGAATGGCGACTGCGCTACGGGGCGGACCTGGACCCCCTCTTCCTGGACCTGGTGCATCCCTCTCCCAGGGGGCACCAGGAGATCGCCCGGCGACTGTTCCCCATCGTGCGGGCCAGTCTGGGGGGCCGGTAAACCTACCGGGGCTCCCGACTCCCGGCGCAGGGAGCCTCCGGGTCGGGGGGGCCATCCGCACGGGCCGTTCTCATGGTATCATGGAGGGTGCTCCGGCGATTTCCGGGGCCCGGGAAGAACGAGCCCCGGCGGGCGACAATGACCACGAATCCCCGGGCAACTGAAGGTGACCGATGACCCCAGAACCTCGGGCCACGTCCAGACTGGACCCTCCCCTTCTGCAGGACGCGGGAGGGGCCTGCGCCGAGTCGCTCAAGCCCGGCGGCCCTGCCTCGCCGCCCGAACGCATCCCCGAGGGAGGCCTGGCGGGCCTCCACCCTGCCGGGGAGCCCGTCGTCCGGGCGGTGGCCCTGTCCAAGCGCTTCGGCGGAACGATGGCCCTGGCGGACCTGAGCCTGACGCTGCACGGGGGCGAGATCTTCGGCCTGGTGGGACCGAACGGCGCCGGCAAGACGACCCTCCTGCGGATCCTGGCGACCCTGACCCGACCGGACTCCGGCGAGGCCAGCATCTGTGGGCATTCGCTGGACCAGGTCCGCCAGGTGCGCGCCCGCATCGGCTTCATGCCCGACGTGCTGGGCGTCTACGACGACATGCTGGTGCGCGAGTATTTCGAGTTCTTCGCCCGGGCCTGTGACCTGCCCGACGCCACCCGCGCCTACGCCATCGAGGAGACGATGCGCAGTGTGGGCATCGAGCACCTGGCCGACCAGGGGGTCGATGGGCTTTCCCGCGGGATGAAGCAGCGCCTGGCCCTGGGGCGGGCCCTGCTGCACGGTCCGCGCCTGCTGCTGCTGGACGAGCCGGCCAGCGGCCTGGACCCCCTGGCCCGCTTGGAATTGCGTGAGATCCTGCGGCGCATGCAGCGCAAGGGGGCCACCATCCTGATCAGCTCCCACGTCCTGGAGGATCTGGCTGAGATGTGCGACCGCGTGGGCGTGATCAGCCGCGGGACCATGGTCTGCGTCGAGGAGACCCGCCGCATGATCCAGGAGCGGGGCGGACGGCGCATGCGGGCCCGGGCCCACGGCGCCGGCGACGACCTGCAGGCCTTCCTGGCCGCCTGGCCTGGGGTCCGGGGCCTGCGCTGGGATGATCGCAGCCTCCTGTTCCGCATGGAGGGGGCGGGCGAAGCGGAGTTGGCCGCCCTGGTGGCTGGAATCGTCCGACAGGGGATCCCGCTGGTCCAGTTCTCGGAGGAGGTGCCCAGCCTGGAGTCCGCGTACCTGAACGTGACCCGGGCTGGCGAGGGATGGGAGGTCGAGTCATGAGCAAGGTCCTGGACAATCCGCTCCTGTGGAGGGGCCACGGCCGCTGGCCCGCTTCCTCGCGACAGGCCCTCCTGGCCTGCGGGCTCTTCGGCGTGGGCCTGCTGGGCCCGTGGCTGGGGGGAGTCTGCGGCTGCACGATGTTCCACCTGGGCTCGGGGTTCCTGGTCCTGGCTGCGGCCCTGCTGGGGGGGAACACCCTGTATGGGGCGATCACGGGGGAACGCGAGAGGAAGACCCTGGACAGCCTGCGCCTGACCCAGTTGACCTCCAGCCAGGTGCTGCTGGGCAGGCTCCTGGGCGAGGTCGCTGCGCTGGCCCGCCTCCTGGCCGCCGCCGCTCCGGCGCTGGCGGTTCTGGCCCTGACCGCCGGGGTCGGGCTGCCTGCGCTCCTGTGGACGCTGGCCGTGGCGGGTCTGGCGGGGGTCTTCGCCTCGGTCTCGGGGATCTTCGTCTCCAGCCTGGCTTCCAGCACGTCCCAGGCCGTCGTGGCCGGCTGGATCGTGAAGGGCCTGTGGCTCCTGGGGACACCGGTCCTGGACCTGGTCTTGCGGGCCGTCCTGGTCCAGGAGGACCTCCGCCCCCTGTTCACGGCGGCCAACCCCCTGGTGGCCCTATCCCTGGCCACCGTCCCGGAACTGGCCTTCGGGGAGTTCCGCTGGCTCCTGTCGGCCTACGCGATGGAGCTCGTGCTCGCAACCCTGGTCATGTTCGCTGTCGCTGCCTGGCGCTTCGGGCAGGAATCGGCGGCCGGCCCCGGGGTGGCCGATGCCCGGATCCATGCGGCCTGGAGGGGGCAGTGGGGGCCCGCGTGGTTGCAGACGCTGTTCCCGGGTCTGGGTCGGAACGCGCCCTTCCTGCGCGAGATCGCCTGGCAGACCCGGACCGGAGCCGGCGCCTGGCCCGGCTACCTGGTCTACCTGGTGCTCTTCCTGGCCCCGTTCCTGTACGCCCGGGCCTGGGCCGTGCAGGAGGCGCCCCCTGAGCGCCCCGTTCCCAGGCCCCAGGTCAGCGTGGTCGCCGCGAGCGCACCGGACGTCCGCACAGGAGCCAGCGACTCCTCCGCGGCGCGGGCCGGGGAGGTGGCGGTCGTCACGGTGCCGGGCTGCGACAGGACCCTGGTCCTGCACGGCCACCACCCGGGCACGTGCCTGCGCCTGGCCCTGTATACGGAGTTCGGGGTGCCGATGCCAGCCGCAGCCCTGCGTCCGGCCGTCGGCTTCCAGGTCGCAGGCCCGGTGACCGACCGGGATGGAGGGCCGCACGGCGTCTCCGCCGAGTCGGTGGACGCGGCGACCCTGGTGGAGTTCGGTCTGGCTCCGGCGTCCCCCGCGCCGGACCCCGGCTTCGTCCAACCGGGGGGACGCGAGTCGCTGCGACCGGCACGGGCCCTGGGTGTCGGCCTGATCGGCACCCTGTTCCTGTTCCTGCTCTACCTGTCGATCCGCAGTGCGGGCTTCCTGGCCGGCGCCCTGACCGGCGAGCGGGACCGGCGCAGTTGGCAGGATCTGGCCTTGACGGGAGTCCCGGCCCGGCAGGTGGTCTGGGGCAAGCTGCTGGGAGCCCTCCTGCATCCCCTGGTGCAGATGACGCTGCTCTTCCCGGTCCTGTTCTTCTACGTCCTGGCGGGTCTGGTGGGGCCCTTCAGCCTCCTGGCCCTCTACCTGTACTCTGCGGGGCTGGCCCTGGTCGCGGGCCTCCTGGGCTTGTGGTCCTCGGCCCGCTCGCGGAGCACCCACGTCAGCCAGGCCCGGGCCATCGGTCTGGTCCTGCTGGCCTTCCTGGGGGGGCTGCTGGTCGGTCCCTCGGGGATCCTGCCCTTCCTGGCCCTGCTGGGGTGGGTCGTGGCCCGGGTCCGCCGGTCCCCCGCGCGGTTCGGCTGGTTGGCCATGGCCGTGGGTCTGTTCCTGGCCCCTCAGGCCCTTTCGCCCCTGGCGGCCGTGGCTGGTTTCGTGCCGGCCCTGGGCCTGGTGGATGTCCTCGGCGGCTTGGTCGGCTTGAAGTCCTTCCTGGGCGCCATGCTCTTCCTGGTCGGGGCGGGCCTGGTCATGGGCCGGGATCTCCTGGACCGGGTCGTGGACGGGCAGGAAGGCACCGCGCTGAGGGCGGAGGTCGACCCGGCCCTCCCCGCCTGACCTTCGGAGCCTCGCCCTCGCCGGTTCGTCCGGTGGGGGCGAGGGGGTCAGGGGATCGCCTTCTCCCAGCGCTCCAGGTTCCGGCGCAGGGCCTCGGCCTGGCGGCGGTAGCGGGTCACCATCTCGCGGAGTTCCGCCTGGGTTTCGGGGCTGGACGAGATCATGTGCAGGTCCTCGGCCAGGGTGGCGATCTCCTCGGACTTGTCGGCCAGTCTGGCGATCCGGGGGCCGAGCGTCTCGTCCCAGCGGGCCTCGGCAAACTTCTGATCGGCCGCCTCGACCAGGTCCCGGTAGCGCTCGGTCTCGCGGACGGCGCTGTCGATCAGGCCCCGAATGTCGCCTTCGGAGTCCTGCATGCGGGCCTCCCAGGCGTCGATCTGCTCATTGACCCGGGGGACCAGTCCCTGGACCCGGCGTCGCGCCAGGCCGATCTGCACGTCGACGCGGTCCAACTGTTGCAGGAGGGCCTGTTGCCGCTGGTCCAACCCGAGCCGGACGGCATCGATCTGCTGGCCGGCCCGGCCGCTGACCTCTCGCAGTTCGGTGCTGTAGAAGCGGGAGTTCGAGGCCAGGTCCTTGATCTGTCGGCGGAAGGCCGGGTCCTCGATGGAGGTCCGCACGTCCCGGGTCCGCACGTTCAGTTCCTTCAGGCCGCTGAGGGCGGCCTCGAACTGGTCGGGCTCGGGGGGGCGCAGCAGCAGGCGGCTCACCGAACCGGGCTGCAGGACCTGATCGGAGTTCCCGGGAGTGATCTCGACCCAGCGCAGGCCACCCATGGTTGCCTGAACCGTCGCGTGGCTGTCCTGGGGGATGCGCAGCCCGAAGTCGGTCACGATGCGCACCACGACCTGGCCGTCGTGTCCGAAGCGGGCCTTCTGGTCCGCGCTGCTGAAGTCGATACCTACGATCTGGCCGGCGTTCACGCCGGAGTACTTCACGCCATCCCCTTCGCGCAGGCCGTTGACCTGGGTGAAGACCAGGTCGTAGGTGTTGCCCAGCACCTCCGAGCGCTTCGAAAGGCTGGGGGAAAGGTAGAGCAGCAGCGCAAGGAACGCCAGGAATACCGCTCCTACCTTGGCCTGTCGAGACAAACGGGGCTCCCTTGATTCACGGAGGGGGGGTGAAGGCCGCGTGGGCCTCCCGGACCACGCGGGAGATCGACTCCTCCAGGTCGCTGGCCAGTTCCCCGCCGTTCCGCCGGAACCCTGCCAGGAACTCGATGTTGCCGGCCGGCCCCCGCACCGGCGAGAAGGTCAGTCCGGCCAGGGTGAAGCCCAGAGCGGCAGCCCCATGGATCACGTCGCGCAGGACGTCGCGGTGCACCTCGGGGTCGCGGACCACGCCGCCCCGCCCCACGCGGGCCGGTCCGGCTTCGAACTGGGGCTTGACCAGGGCCACCACCAGCCCCCCGAGGCTCAGGAATCCGTGCACGGCGGGCAGCACCAGGCCCAGCGAGATGAAGGACAGGTCCATCGTGACCAGGTCGATCGGCTCCTGGAAGTCCTCGGGCCTGAGGTAGCGGGCGTTGGTCCGCTCTCGGACCACGACCCGCGGGTCTTCTCGCAGGCGCAGATCCAGTTGTCCCCGCCCCACGTCGACTGCATAGACCTTCAGGGCCCCTCGCTGCAGCAGGCAGTCGCAGAAGCCACCCGTGGAGGCTCCCAGGTCTGCGGCCACCAGGCCCTGGGGGGACACGGCGAAGGCCTCCAGGGCCTTCTCCAGCTTCAGCCCCCCCCGACTGGCGAAGGGCAGGCCGCGCCCCCGCACCTCGACTTCGGCGTCGGTCGGGATCGGCGTCCCCGGTTTGTCGACGCGTCGCCCCTGGACGAAGACCTCTCCGGCCATCACCAGGGCCCGGGCCTTCTCCCGACTGGGGGCCAGGCCGCGGTCCACCAGCGTCTGGTCGATCCGGGACTTCGGGATCTTCACGACGCCTTCTCTCCTGCGGGCTCTAGCCGCGGCCCGTCCGGCCGGCGCACCACTGGTCCAGGGGCAGCTCGCACTGGGAGCCCGAGGCCAGTTCCTTGACCTCCACCCGACGTTCCTCGGGGGTCCAGGCGTGGGGGAAGAGCACGTAGGGAATCCCCTTGCGGTCGGCGTAGCGGACCTGCTTCTTCAGGGCCTGGGGTTCGTGGTAGACCTCGGTGGGGATGCCCACCTCGCGCAGTTGCCGGGCGATGCTCTGGCAGGCCTGGCGCAGATCCGGCGAGGGCCACACGACCAGGACCTCGGTGGGTGTCTGGCGGCGGGGCGTCAGGGTTTCCGAGCCGAAGAGGTGGGCCATCAGGCGGGACAGGCCGATGGAGATGCCGACCCCAGGCAGCCTGCGATTGATGAACTCCGAGGCCAGGTTCTCATAGCGTCCCCCCGAGCAGATGCTGCCCAGGCCGGGGTGCTCGGGAAGCGTGGTCTCGTAGATGGTGCCGGTGTAGTAGTCCAGCCCCCGCACGATGCCCAGGTCGAAGACGAGTTCGTCGTCGGGGATGTGGGTCAGCTCGCCGGCCACGAACGCCAGTTCCTCCAGGCCCTCCTCCAGCAGGGGATGCTGGATGCCCAGGGCCCGGGCCTGGCGGACCACCTCGGGACCCGGGCCCTTCAGCCGGGACAGGTCCAGGCAGCGGGCCGCCATCCCGGAGTCCACGCCCAGCCCCTCCAGGGCCCGAAGCACGGCCTCGGCCCCGGTCTTCTCGAGCTTGTCCACCTCGCGCAGGATGTCGGGCAGGTGCTCTGTGGGCAGGCCCAGGCCCTCGTAGTAGCCCCTCAGGACCTTCCGGTTGTTGATGCGCAGGCAGGCGCGGATGCCCAGGCGCCGGAACAGGTCGTGGATCAGCGCCGGCATCTCGGCGTCGAAGTGCAGCGGCAGGCGTTCCTCGGCGATGACGTCCACGTCCGCCTGGTAGAACTCCCGGAAGCGCCCGACCTGGGGCCTCTCGCCGCGCCAGACCTTCTGGATCTGGTAGCGCTTGAAGGGGAAGGTCAGGTCGCCGTAGTTCTGCGCCACGTAGCGGGCCAGCGGGACCGTCAGGTCGAAGTGCAGGGCCAGTTCCCAGTTCCCGGCCTGGCCGCGCAGCCGGCCCAGGCCGTAGATCTCCTTGTCGACCTCGCCCTTGGCCTGCAGGGCCTCGACGCGCTCGACGGCGGCGGTCTCCAGGCTGGTGTAGCCGTACAGTTCGTAGACCTGGCGGATGGTGTCCAGGAAGCGCTGCTCTTCCAGCCTCTGGGCCGGGAGCCACTCGGGGAATCCGCTGAGGGGGGTGGGCTTGTGCATCGCCGCCCTTTCGCCCGCCGGCCGCTCACTCCTCGTGGTCGAAAAGCTCCAGTTGGAGCGGGCGTTGGCGGTCCACCGGGCCGGAGACCCCAGGCCGACCAGGCGGACCGGGCGGTCCGGGAAGTCGGTGCGGGCCAGCAGACCCTCGGCCAGGGCGCGCAGGTCGTCGGCCCGTCAGAGGTCCAGCTCGTAGCGCAGGGCCTCATGGACCTCGCGCAACCTGTCCGGGCTGATGGCTCCCGCCTTCTCTCGAAGGCGGTCCTGGTCCACCGTCGTCAGGTGGGCACAGTTCACGTGGCACGGAATCGGGAGACCGGCCTCACCCGCTTTGAGGTACACAGTGAACGGATATACGCGAGGTAGGGGAGCGCTGCTGATGGCGGCCAACACGGTGGTGGGAGAAGAGCGGTTGCCGCGGTCATTCTGCACGACCAGGGCCGGGCGGCGGCCTCTCTGCTCGGAACCCCGACCCTCCGGCCAGTCTACCCAGTAGACTTCTCCTCTGCGGCAGGTCATTCTCGGTCCCACTCGGGCCAGGCCTCGGCCGCCAGAGGCTCGGATTCCTTGGCGAACGTTGCCGAATCAGCGGCCAGAAAGCGATAGCCCTCCTCGGCCAGTCGATCCTGGCGGCGTTGCTCATCAGCCTGAATCAACCTGGCCAGGTACTGGCTGATAGGCTTGCCGTCCTCTGACGCCAACCTCCGCATCGCAGTCGCGATGGTCTGATCCAGGGAGAGGTTGATCTTTACATGTGCCACGGAAGTCACCTCCCTATGAGGTATAGTGGACCCCTATGTCAAGACAGGCATGAGGTGAACTTAAGCTTATGTCGCAGAGTCTCCG
>CAZQPM010000034.1:0-18947 GCA_964595195.1 uncultured Burkholderiales bacterium
ACGGCCCTCTTCGAGAGTCTGCAACTGCAGGATGGGGTTGTGCGCAACCCCAGCTTCGTCGACTATCGCATCGCCACCAGCGCCGACGCTCCTCGCCAGGTGGAGTCGGTGATCGTGGAGGTGCCCCAGGATGATGGGCCCTTTGGGGCCCGGGGCGTGGGCGAGCACTCCATGGTGCCGACCATGCCCGCGATTGCGAACGCCATTCATGATGCCCTCGGTATCCACCCCGGGGCGCCGCCCTTCACGGCGGAGAAGGTGTACCTGGCCATGGTGGAGGCAGGACTGGTGAAATGAGTATCCGTACACTTGTAAAGACCAGCGAGTACCACGATTCGGTGAAGCTGATGCTGGTGGCTCGCGAACTGACCAAACAACCCAACGTCCGCGATGCGGCTGTCGTCATGGGCACCGAAGCCAACAAGTCCCTGTTGGAACAGAGTGGCCTTCTGACCCCCGAGGCCCAGGCGGCCACACCCAACGATCTGGTGATCGCGGTGGCCTGCCTGGACGACTCGGCCGACGAGGTCCTGGCCATCGCCGAGCAACTGCTGGCCAAGCGGGCCGAAGCCACCAGCAGCGGCCTGGCCTTCCGTCCCAAGACCCTGCGCTCGGCCCTGAAGGGTCAACCCGAATCCAACGTGACCGTGATCTCGGTGGCCGGCCGCTTCGCCGCGGATGAGGCCCACGAGGCACTGGGTCAGGGCCTCCACGTGCTGCTCTTCTCGGACAACGTGTCCCTGGAGGACGAGATCACCCTGAAGCGGTTGGCGCACCAGAAGGGCCTGCTTCTGATGGGCCCCGGGGCCGGAACGGCGATCCTCAACGGGGTGGCCCTGGGCTTCGCCAACCGGCTGCCCCGCGGCCCCGTCGGCGTCGTCTCGGCAGCCGGCACCGGTCTCCAGGAGGTCACCACCCTGCTGGCGCGCCAGGGGGTGGGCATCTCCCAGGGCATCGGCACCGGGGGGCGGGACCTGCGCGAGGACGTCGGCGGCATCATGATGCTGGACGGACTCGAGGCCCTGGTGGGGGACCCCGAGACCAAGGTCATCCTGCTGGTCAGCAAACCGCCCGCTCCCTCGGTGGCGGCGCGGATGCTGGAGCGAGCCAGCCTGGGAGGCAAGCCCACCGTGGTGTGTTTCCTGGGAGGGAGCGTTCCGTCCGGTCAGGGCATCCTGCCCGCGCGCACCCTGCAGGAGGCGGCCCTGAAGGCGGCAGCGGCGCTGCAGCCTGGAGCCTTCGACGTCCAGGCGATCCTGGATCGGGAGGCCTTGGAACTGCAGGGGCGGGCCCTGCCGATCGCCGAGGCCATGGTCTCGGGGCGGACCCGGCTGCGGGGGCTCTTCTCTGGGGGCACCCTGGCCTACGAGGCCCAGGTCATCTGGAAGGACATGCTCGCCGAGCCCGTCTTCTCCAACGCTCCCCTGGAATCCATCCACCGCATGGCCGACTCCACCCGCAGCAAGGGGCACACCATCGTCGACCTGGGCGAGGAGGAGTTCACGGTGGGCCGGCCCCACCCCATGATCGACCAGGACCTGCGCAACCGGCGCATCGTGCAGGAAGCGCACGATCCGGACGTGGCGGTGCTGATCCTGGACCTGGTCCTGGGCTACGGGGCCCACCCGGACCCGGCCAGCGAGTTGTCGGATTCCTTGCGGCAGGCGCGGGAGGCCGGGATCGCGGTGGTGGCCTCGGTGACCGGTACCCAGGAGGACCCCCAGGGTCTGGCCCGGCAGGCCCAGATCCTGCGTGGCGTCGGCGTCGAGGTCTGCGACAGCAACGCAGCCGCGGCGCGCCTGGCGGGGATGATCGTGGCCCGGCTGCAGCCGGCTGTCACAGCAAAGGGACGGTGAGCATGGCGATTCAGGATCTCTTCGGCAAGCCCCTGGCGGTTGTGAACCTGGGCTTGGAGAGTTTCGCGGGGGCGGTGCGCGACCAGGGGGTCGCGGTGGTGGACCTGGACTGGAAGCCCCCGGCTGCCGGGGTTCGACCCCTGTACCGGACGGCCTCGGGCCTGGATATCGAGGCGGCCAACCAGGAGGTGATCCGTCGGATCAAGTCGGCTCGGCCGGTCCTGGTCGGCATGGGCATCGCCCGGGACGTCATCCCGGGGATGCACGACCGGATGATCCTGCACTCGGGCCCCCCGGTCACCTGGGAACGCATGTGCGGTCCCCAGCGGGGCGCCGTCATGGGAGCCCTGATCTACGAGGGCCTGGCCGAGGACAGCCGGCAGGCCGAGATCCTGGCGGGGTCCGGAGAGATCGAGTTCGCACCCTGCCACCACCACCACAGCGTGGGTCCCATGGCCGGCGTGGTCTCCCCCCGGATGCCGGTCTTCATCGTGGAGAACAGGACCTTCGGCAACCGGGCCTTCTGCACCCAGAATGAGGGCCTGGGCAAGGTCCTGCGCTACGGCGCGATGGGGGAGGAGGTCTACCAGAGACTGCGCTGGATGGAGACCGAACTGTACCCGGTCCTGGACCGCGCCCTGGCCTCCATCCGCGACGGGATCGACCTCAAGGCCATGATCGCCCAGGCCCTGCACATGGGCGACGAGTGTCACAACCGCAACCGGGCGGGCACGTCCCTGTTCCTGCGGGCCATCGCTCCGGCCCTGGCCCGTACCAGTCGCGACAACGAGGTCCTGGCCCGGGTGATCGAGTTCATCGATCGCAACGACCACTTCTTCCTGAACCTGAGCATGCCGGCCGGGAAGGCCTCGGTGGAACCGGCGGAAGGGGTCCCGGGATCCAGCCTGGTGACGGTCATGGCCCGCAACGGCACGGACTTCGGCATCCGCCTGTCCTCCATGCCCCAGCGCTGGTTCACCGCTCCCTCGGGTCGGGTGGAGGGCCTCTACTTCCCGTCCTTCTCGGAGAACGACGCCAACCCCGACATCGGCGACTCGACCATCACCGAGACGGCCGGGTATGGCGGTTTCGCGATGGCGGCGGCTCCGGCCATCACCCAGTTCGTGGGTGGTTCTCCTTCGATGGCCGTGGAGACCACCCTGGAGATGTACGAGATCACGGCCTCCGAGCACGAGGGCTTCACGATTCCCGTCCTGAACTTCCGGGGCACGCCCCTGGGGATCGACGTCCGCAAGGTCCGTCAGACGGGAATCCTGCCCAAGATCAATACCGGGATTGCCCACCGCGAACCCGGGATCGGCATGGTGGGCGCAGGCATCCTGCGCGCACCCGAGGCCTGCTTCGTCGAAGCCTACCAGGCCCTGGGCGCCTTGTAGGTAGCGGGACTTCGGGGGGCACAAGACAAGACATCGGGAGACTCCAATCATGAAACTGATCGATCTGACGATTCCCCTGGGGATCGGGACCCCAGCCTGGCCCACCTACGAGCCGCTGCAGGTCAAGTACTTCAAGCGCCTGGCTCCCAATGGGGCCAACGGCCAGTTGCTGACCCACTCGAACCATCTGGGGACGCACCTGGACGGCGAGATCCACTTCCACACCCCGGGCAAGGACATCGCCCAGTTGGATATGGATTTCCTGGTCCACGAAGGGGCCGTGGTCGACCTCTCCGACATCTGCGGGGACTACGACGTCTACACCAGCAAGATGATCGAGGATCGGGTCGAGGTCCGCGAGGGTGACATCCTGGTCATCCACACGGGCTACCATCACTTCGGCTGGGACCAGCCCGGAGCCAACGAGATCCGCTACATGGTGCAGCATCCCGGCCCGGACCGCGAGTTCTCCGAGTGGGCACGCCGCAAGAAGCTGCGCTGGATCGCCGTGGACTGTGGCAGTGCGGACCACCCGATGAACACGATCATCCGCAACTGGATGCCGCGCCAGGCCAAGCAGGCCGACAAGGTCTTCCGTTCCAAGTATGGCATGCCCCTGGACGACTTCTTCGATGATGACAAGTATCAGTTGATGCACCTGGACCTGTTCCCGCACGGCATCATCCACGCCGAGTGCCTGGGCGGTGACCTCGACCTGCTGGTCAACCGCCGCGTCACGCTGGGCTTCTTCCCCTGGCGTTTCGTGGACGGCGAGTCCAGCATCGGTCGCTGCGTGGCCTTCGTCGACGACGCCGAGTACGAGGAGTTGATGAAGCGCAAGGCGGAGATGCCCAAGACCAAGCACGGGGACTGTTACGACCCGGCCCACGTCGAGAGCCTCAACCGCCTGACCCGCGCCAACCTGGGCGTGTAGGTCCCGGGCCCGACCTGTGGGGGGGGCCTCGAGTCCCCCCCACAGGTCTTTAACATCCACGGGAGGTATCGTATGATTCGCTTCACCGCCGCCTGCGCCCAGTTCGCGGTCCGACCCATGGCCGTGACCGAGAACGTGGAGAAGGCCGTCCACTGGATCGAACGCGCCGTGCGCGAGAACGGGGCGCGCCTGGTGGTCCTGCCCGAGACGGTGACCACCGGCTTCACTCCCGGGGTGTCGCCGGCCGAGTTGTGGGATGCCGTGGATTCCTTCCCTGGCTCGAAGTGGGATCCGATCCTTCGGGCCGCCCGGTCTCTTTCGGTCCATGTGGTGCTGCCCACCTACGAGCGGGGCCCGGAGCGCGGCCAGGTCTACAATTCCGCCGCGCTGGTGGATCCCGGGGGCGAGGTGGCGGCGGTCTACCGCAAGACCCACCTGTTCCCGACCGAGCGTTGCACACCCGAGGGCGGCTGGAGCACTCCCGGGGACCGTCCCGTGGTGGTCCGGACCGAACTGGGCTGCATCGGTCTGACGATTTGCTACGATGGCGACTTCCCGGAACTGTACCGGGCCGAGGCCATCATGGGTGCTGAGGTCATCTGCCGGCCCAGCGCCCTCCTGCGATCCTTCGAGATCTGGGAGATGACCAACAAGGCCCGGGCCTACGACAACCACGTGTACCTGCTGGCCTGCAACTCGATCGGGCCGGATGCCGGTGGGCATTACTACTTCGGGCACTCGATGATCGTCTCGCCGATCGCCCAGGTCCTGGGACTGGCTCGCGGGACCGAGGAGGTCGTGGCCGTGGACCTGGATCCCGACCCCATCAAGAGGGTCACCTACGGCGCGCTGACCCCGATGATCTTCGATCATCTCCAGGACCGCAACCTGGCGGCCTATGCCAACATCCTGACGCCGGCCCACAGCCCCTTCGAACCGGCACGGCGCATCCCGTCGGCCCCGCCCCCCTCCTGAGGACTGGCCGGGGGGGACCCGGAAAAATCCCAGACTGGCTCCGGTCGGGCGCAGGGAACCTGGCTCAGGCGGGGAATGGTCAAGTCCCGGGACTCGCGCAGGGCCCTCGGGGGGCGGTCACAGGCTTCGGGCTTGACGGCTCGTGCTATGGTTAGGTCGATAGAGGATCGGATCGAGGGTCGGAGCGGGTCCAACTCCAGTTCACTCGGATCTGGCGAATCTATCGGAAACTGAAGGAGTGAATCGGAGTTGTTCTACCAGGATAAAAATCTCACTTGCGCTGATTGTGGCGCAGAATTCGTCTTTACGGCCGGAGAACAGGAGTTCCACGCGTCCAAAGGCTTTACCAGCGAGCCTCGTCGGTGCCCAGGTTGCCGCGCGGCCCGCAAGGCTACCCAGGGTGGGGGCGGCCCTCGCGGAGGCTCCTCGGAGGGCTTCGGCAGTCGTCCGCCTCGCCAGATGTTTGACGCTGTCTGCGCCGAGTGCGGCAAGGAGACCCAGGTCCCCTTCCAGCCCACGGGCAGCCGGCCGGTCTATTGCTCCGATTGCTTCCGAGCCAGCGGTGGTGGCGGCGGCGGTCGCTCCGGTGGCGGGTACGGCGGTGGCGGCGGCTACAGCGGCGGCGGTGGCGGCTACAGCGGCGGCGGTGGCGGCTACAGCGGCGGCGGTGGCGGTGGCTACAGCGGCGGCGGTGGCGGCTACAGCGGCGGCGGTGGCGGTGGCTACGGCGGCGGCGGTGGTTACGGCGGTGGCGGTGGTCGCTCTGGCGGCCGCGGCAAGAAGGACCGGGACCGCGGTGGCCGGGATAACGACCGCTGGTAGTCCTCGACTGCTGAACTGAATCACCAGGAAGCCTCGCCATGGACCCGGGCGAGGCTTCCTGGCGTTCCCCGGAGGGCTCCTGTGTTCAGCCCTCGGTGCCGGGGAGTCGGACGACGGCCGCCGTGCCTCCCAGGTCCGAAGCCTCCAGGTGCAGGGTCCCCCCGTGGGCCCGGGCGATCCGCTGGCAGATGGCCAGGCCCAGGCCGCTGCCTCGCTCCCGGGTGGTGAAGCCCGGACGCAGGACGCGTTCCCGCAATTCCTCGGGGATGCCCGGACCGGAATCCTCCACCCGCAGTTGGCTTCCCGTGGCCGTCCGGGCCACGACCAGACGCACCACACCTCCCGCGTCGAGGGACTCCACGGCGTTCTCGGCCAGCAAGGCCAACAGGCGGGACAGAAGCTCTGCGTCTCCCGCGATGGTGACCTCCGGATCCAGATCCAGTTCCAGTCTTACGTCGGAGGGACGGCGCACCTCCATCGCGGCCTGGCGGGCAGCAGCGGCCAGGGTCATGGGTTCCCGGGTGGGCTGCAGGGCCCGGGTCAGGTGGACCCGGTCGGCGATCAGGTGGGTGGCATGGCCGATCTCGGCATCCAGTCGGTCCAGAAGCGCGTCCTGGTCTGCGGGATCGGCCCCGCGCAGCAGGTCCAGGGCCACCCGCAGGTTGGCCAGGGGACCCCTCAGGTCGTGCCCCAGTTGCCGGGCCATCCGGCTCAGCGAGGCCGCATTGCGCTCGCCCGAATCGGCCGGGGGGGCGGCCGTCTCCCGGTCCTCCAGGTCGGCCAGGCAGTCCTCCAGGCGCTCGCGCAGATCCCCGGCCTCCAGGGCCCAGGAGGCCGCCCGGGCCCAGGCCCGCAGCACGCGTTCGGCCCCGGCCTCCGGGTCCGGGGTCCGGGTCCAGCCCACGCTCAGCGTTCCCCGATCCCTGGGGAGCGGTACCGCGAGCACCGTGGGCAGTGCTTCACCAGGCCGGTCCTGGCGCACCGGACGGCCCTTCTGCAGGCACTCTCGCGGGGCCTGCGCGGGGATCGCCTGGGCTCCGGGCAGGCTGGCGGTTTCGCAGAGGCCCCGCTCCGTCGGCACGTGCAGGGCGGCGGCGTCGGCCCCGAGGGCCTCCAGGATCTCTTGCAGGAAGGCCCTCTCGTCGGGGCTTCCGGACTGGTCAGGGTTCATGGTTCCCTCCCTTCGTGGTTCGACCCGGTCGCGCTCAGGGGATCCCGATCGTCGACCTCTTCGGGGATCAGGCCGCCCTCACCGGCCTCGGGGACGGCCACCAGGGAACCCTCGGGCACCGGGAAGCGGTTCAGGGCATCCACCAGTTGCCGCAGCCTGCCGAAACGGCGCCGGGCGAAACGGAACTTCAGCCTGGGCAGATGGCAGATTTCGGGGTCGTCGGCCTCGGGGGCCAGGGCCGCCGTGCTCTCGATCCGGCCTCCCATCACCAGGTCCGAGAAGTCCTGGTTCAGGGTCTCCAACTCCTCCGGGGTCAGTGGGGCCTCCAGGCGGATCACCAGCTCGTCGCGGACGTACCGCATGGAGTGGTAGCGCCGGTAGAAACGGGTGATCTCGTCACAGGCCGCGGGGGTGTCCTCGGTGATCCTGTAGAGGCTGAGGTCCTCCTCCGAGATCAGGTTCCGCCCCAGGAGATGCTCGCGGATGTAGGCGTCCCAGTCGTCCCAGAAGTCGCTGCCCGGTGGGTGGATGAAGACCAGGGGAACCAGGTGCGACTTGCCGGTCTGGACCAGGGTCAGGGCTTCGAAGCCTTCGTCGTGGGTTCCGTAGCCCCCGGGGAACATCACGATGGCGTGGGAGTCCTTCAGGAAGGCGAGCTTCCGGGTGAAGAAGTACTTGAAGTTGACCAGCTTGTCGTCCCCGTCGATGGCGGGGTTGGCGGCCTGTTCGAAGGGCAGGCGGATGTTCATCCCGAAGGACATCTCCCGCCCGGCGCCCTCATTGCCAGCCTGCATGATGCCGGGGCCGGCGCCGGTGATCGTCATGAAGCCACGCGCCGCCATCTCCCTGCAGAAGGTCCGGGCCTGCCGATACTCGGGGGTCTCCGGCCCGACGCGGGCCGAGCCGAAGACGCTCACCTTGCGGATCCGGCTGTGTCGGCGCAGGACCTTGAAGGAGTAGCGCATCTCCTTCAAGGCGGTGTTGATGATCTTCAGGTCTCCCCGCTCGGCGCCGTCCGTGACGAGTTTCAGCGCGGTGGTGATCATGTCATGGATCAACGGTGCCTGGGCGCCGGCGCCCTGCTCGTCCAGATAGCGCTCGATGGCCGCGTCCAGTTCCGGGACCCCGATGCTGTAGTCCTTGCCCATGTCGCTCCTTGCGAATCCCAGGTCTTCCAGAATAGACCGCCGGCCGGCTGGATTCCTCCAGGGAACCTGCCGGACCCGGCCGGGGTTGCAGGACACGAGGCCCGGGAGGGCAATCTTCCAGGGCCCTCTCCCTGGAAAGGAGTCCCGATGTCCCCATCCCGTCGCCTTGGTCTGGTGTTCGGCCTTCTGGCCCTGTTGAGCCTGCCGGCCCTGGCCTCCCTGGAACCGCCCGTCCGTCGCTTCGTCCTGCCCAACGGCCTGACCGTTCTCTTCCTGGAGCGGCACGACGCTCCGGTCTTCACCGGGTTCCTGCTGGCCAAGGTGGGCAGCGTCAACGAGTGGCCCGGGATCACCGGAGGTTCTCACCTGCTGGAGCACATGATGTTCAAGGGCACGCGCAGGATGGGGACCCTCGACCCGGACGCCGAGAAGCCCGTGCTGGACCGGATCGACCGCCTGGCCTCGCAGATGCGCGGCGAGCAGGCGCGCCTGCGCACCTCGGACGGAGAGGGGAACCCGGCCCGGGTGGAGTCGCTGCGCCGGGAGATCGCCCGGTTGGAGGCCAGCCTGAAGAAGTACGCCGTGTCCGACGAGCTCTGGGGCCTGTACCAGCGCCACGGGGGGACGGGCCTGAATGCCTCCACCGGTCGGGACTCCACGCAGTACTACGTGCAACTGCCCAGGAACCGCTTCCGCCTGTGGGCCTTCCTGGAATCGGATCGTCTGGCCGGTCCCATCTTTCGCGAGTTCTACTCCGAGCGGGACGTGGTTCGCGAGGAACGGCGCCTGCGCATCGAGACCGATCCGGCGGCGATGCTGTCGGAGCAGTTCATGGCTGCCGTTCACACCGGCAGCCCCTACGGCCACCCCGTGATCGGCTGGCCATCGGACCTGGAAACCCTGTCGCGTGAGTATCTGCTGGCCTACTTCCGCCATTACTACGCGCCGAACAACCTGGTGGCCGTGGTCATCGGAGACCTCCAGGAGGCCGAGGTCCGCCGGGTCATGCAGGAGAACTTCGGTCCGATCCCCCGCCAACCCGAACCCCGACCGGTCTTCACCAGGGACACCTTCCCGGTCGGCGAGCGTCGGATCGAGGTGGTGCAGGAGGCCCGCCCCCGCTTGATGATGGGCTATCCCGGGCCCGCGCCCGGTCACCCCGACCAGTACGCCCTGGAGGTCCTGGCCGGGGTGCTTTCGTCGGGCCGGACCTCCCGCTTCCACGAGAACATGGTGGAGACCGGCCTGGCCTTGGCGGCCTCGGCCGTCCAATACAATCGGGCCCTGGACAACCTCTTCGTGGTCTCGGCGGTTCCCCAGGAACCCCACACCGCCGCCCAGGTGGAGGCGGCGCTGGACCGCGAGATTCAGCGGCTCTGCGAGCAACCGCCCGAACCCTGGGAACTGGAGAAGGTTCGCAGGAACCTGGAGGCCGACTTCGTCCGGTCGATGGCCGATCCGATGGGTCTGGCCGGCGCCCTGGCCCGGGCCGAGGCCTTCCGGGGATCCTGGCGCCGTTTCGATGAGCGTCCTCGCTTCGCCGCGGTGACCGGGGCCGACGTCCAGAGGGTGGCCCGCCAGTACCTGACCCGCGAACGGCGGACGGTGGCGACCCTGGTCCGCAAGGAGGCCCAACCATGAAGAGACTCACGATCGGCCTGATCCTGGTCAGCCTCTTCCTGCCACCCCTGCCAGCCCTGGCGCGGCCGACGCCCCCGGCCCGGCAGAATCCTCACGCGACCTCCCCCGGGCGCCGGATCGTCGACAGGATGAAGTTCCCGCCCATGAAGTGGAGGATCCCCCAGGTCGGGGTGGAGGTCACGCGGAGGGTCCTGCCCAACGGCCTGGTGGTCTACCTCCTGCCGGACGCCAGCCTGCCTCGTATCCAGGTCCGCCTGTTGGTTCGGGGGGGGCGCCTCCACGAGCCCTTGGAGAGGGCCGGTCTGGCCGGGCTGGCCAGTCGGGTGCAGAGGACGGGCGGCACGCGGGCCTACGCTCCCAGGGAACTGGACCGTCGCCTGGAGATCGAGGCGGTCGATCTGGAGACGGACCTCTCCGACGAGACCAGTTCCGTCAGCCTCGACGTGCTCACCGATGGTCTGTCCACCGGTCTGGAGTTGCTGGCCGAGGTGGCGCTGCGCCCGCGCTTCGACTCCGACCGCCTGGAGATCGCTCGCGAGCAGGTGCACGAAACCCTGCGGCGGCAGAATGATCGGCCGGCGGGGATCGTCGATCGCGAGTTCCGCCATCTGCTCTACGGCGATGATCCGGCAGGCCGCAAGCTCCGCTGGCCTGCGGTGCAAGCCCTGACTGTGGAGGACCTGAAGGCCTGGCACTCCAGGTTGTGGACCCCCGACCGGGCCTACCTGGCCGTGGCGGGTGATTTCCAGCCCGAAGCGATGATGGCGTCCCTGGACCGGGTCTTCGGAAACTGGCGGCCCAATGGTCAGGCCCTGCCGGAGGTTTCGGCCCTGGGCCCGGAACCCGCCGCGGGAGTGTTCCTGGTGGAACGCGCCCTCAACCAGAGCTATGTGGCCCTGGGGCATCTGGGGGTGGGTCGCGACGACCCCGATCGGGAAGCCGTGCAGGTGATGGACTACATCCTGGGCGCCGGCAGTTTCTCCTCGCGTCTGGTGGAGGTGGTCCGCAACCGCGAGGGCCTGGCCTACAGCGTGCGCTCGGCGGTGTCCACCGAGAGCCCGCGCCGGGGGCTCTTCAAGGTCACCTTCCAGACCCGGACCGACGCCACCCACCGGGCGCTGGACCTGGTCCTGACCGAGATCGAGCGGATGCGTGCGCTCCCCGTCTCGGCCGTCGAGGTGCAGCAGGCCCGCGCCTCCCTGCTCAATTCGATGGTCTTCCGCTTCGATGATCCCTTCGAGACGGTGGGGCGGTTGGTGGCCCTGGAGGCCCTGGGCCTGCCGGCTGATCACGACCAGGCCTGGGCAGCACGCCTCCAGGGGGTGACGGTCCAGGACGTGCAGCGCGTGGCCCGGCGGGTGCTCCATCCCGACCGGCTGGTCATCCTGGTGGTGGGAGACCCCAGCGCCTTCGACCGTTCCCTGGGGGACCTGGCGCCTGCGCGCAGCCTGGAACTCGAGGTGGTCCCCTGAGGTCTACGGCGCCGGGTCCTCGCGCTGGATATCCAGGGCCCCCGAGAGATCCAGGTTCAGTGCGCCCAGGAGTCGGGATCCGACCACGGCCGGGACGACCAGGGTCTCACCGATCTGCGTGGCCTGGTCGAAGCCCGTGTAGGGAACCCCTTCGAGGATGACGTGGACGTCGGGGCAGTGCGTGGCCAGGTTGCGGTCGGCGGCGAAGCCCAGTTGGGACACGACCACGACCACGGTCTGGTCCAGGTCCAGACCGTCCAGGGCCAGACCCAGGGCCTCCTCGGGAGCGACCAGGTCCAGGCCCTGGGGAGGATCGGGCCAGGCCAGGCCCACCAAAGCGATGTCGATGTCCGCCCGGCGCACCCGGTGGACCCGATGGAAGGTCCGTCCTTCTCCGGTCCCACGCCAGTTGGCCGCCAGGAAGGGGAAGTCGGCCAACTCCGCCATGCGCCCCAGGGCAGAGACCTCGCTGGCTTCGGCCCGGCCCGGTACCGTGGCGTCGAAGTGCAGATGGTTCATCACCTCGACCTGGGGTCGGCCGGCGTGCGGTCCGGGCCGCGTCTGGCCACTGAAGTCGCCGGTGTCCACCAGCAGCATGTCGGGATGCTCCTGCCGCTGTCTCTTGATCACCGAGGCCAGGTAGGGCAGGCCCTCCAGGTCTCCCCGAAGATTGCCCGTGTAGCGGATCTCCAAGCGGGTGGACTCCCGCCAGCCGAAGTGGACGTGCTCGCTCATGGCCCGCGGCTTCGCCCCAGGCCGGCCGGGGCCTGCAGGGAAGCCTTCGGAACGCTGCGAAAGCTCAACCATTCCGTGTCAGGAGGGGCCATGACTGAGATTCGACGCATTGCGTTATGCACCGGCGGGGGCGATGCTCCCGGTCTGAATGCCGTGCTTCGGGCGGCGGTGGTGAGCGCCCTGAACCGAGGCTGGGAGTGCCTGGGGATTCGGGACGGATTCAACGGCATCCTGCGACCCGAGGAGTACGGCGGGCGGGGCGTCATTCCGATGGGTCGGGAGTCCGTTCGCGGCATCACCCATCTGGGCGGGACGATCCTGGGAACGACCAATCGGGGGAATCCCCTGCACTTCCCGGTCCAGGGGCCCGGAGGAGAATGGACCGAGGTCGACCGCGGGGACGAGGTCATCCGGGGATTGCAGGACCTGGGCGTGGACGCCCTGATCTCCGTCGGAGGAGACGGGTCCCTGGGAATCGCCCACGCCCTGGCCCAACGCGGCCTGCGGGTGGTCGGCGTGCCCAAGACGATCGACAACGACCTGGAGGAGACCGTCGCGACCTTCGGTTTCGATACCGCCGTGGAGTTTGCCACCGAGTGCCTGGATCGCCTGCACTCGACGGCCGCAGCCCACGGGCGCGTGATCGTCGTCGAGGTCATGGGGCGCTATGCCGGATGGATCGCTCTGCACGCCGGGGTAGCAGGCACGGCCGACGTCATCCTGATCCCCGAGATTCCCTACGACATGCAGAAGGTGGCGGACAAGATTCGCGACCGTCACAACCGCGAGCACAGGGCCTTCAGCATCGTCGTCGTGGCGGAGGGCGCCAAACCTGCGGGCGGGACGGTCTCGGTCGTCAGCCGGGAGGTCGGCCGACTCGAGCGCCTGGGTGGAGCCGGTGAGAAGGTGGCCTGCGATATCCAGGCCATGACCGGCCTGGAGACCCGCTGCGTCGTCCTGGGACACCTGCTGCGAGGTGGGTCGCCTACCTCCATGGACCGCCTGCTCTCGCTGCGCTTCGGTTCGGCGGCCGTGCGGGCCCTGGCCGAGGGGATGAGCGATGTCATGGTGGCCCTGGACCCACCCGTGGTGCGCTACGTCCCCCTGGAACGTTGCCTGAGCCGCATGAAGCAGGTGCCCCTGGATGGAGACACCGTCGTCACGGCTCGCGACCTGGGCGTGTCCTTCGGGGACTGAGGGCGCCCTACTGCCCGGGGATGACTCCCAGCTTGATGACCTCTCCCTGGCCCAGGGTCTCGAAGATCCTGGCATATTCCGAGAGGGGCAGGACGTCGGAGATCAGGCGGGAGACGTTCAGGGCTCCGCTGGCCAGCAGGCGGTAGGACTCCCGGACGGCCTCGGGCGTGAAGTGGAAGACTCCCTTCACGCTCAGGCCGTCCATCAGCAGGCGGTCTGCGGGGATGCGGACCTGGCTGCCCGAGGCGCAGCCCCCGAAGAGCATGACCTGCCCACCTCGCCGCGTCAGGTTGACCGCCTGCTCCCAGACCTGGGGTTGGCCCGTGCACTCGATGACCACGTCCGCGCCGCGGCCTGAGGTCAAGTGGTGGATCCGGTCGAAGACGTCCTCGACCACCTCGTCCAGGACGACGTCGGCCCCCAGGTGACGGGCGGTGGCCAGCCGCAACCTGCGCCGGCCGACGACGACCACGGTGCCGGCCCCGCGCAGGCGCGTCAGCATCAGTTGGAGCAGGCCGATCGGCCCCGCTCCCAGGATGACCACCGTGTCCCGCGCGTCCAGGGGCAGGTGCTGACCGCCGTAGACCACGCAGGCCAGAGGCTCCAGGACGGCCCCCTCGGGGTAGGACAGGTTCTCGGGCTTGGGGTAGACGTTCTGGGTCACGATGTGGGCCGGGACCCGGATGTACTCCGCGAAGGCCCCCAGCATCATGGTGCTCATCGTGTAGTCGCACAGGTTCCCCAGGCCCCTGTGGCAGTGCGGGCAGGCCCCGCAGGGGCCCGTGGGGGCCACCAGGACCGCCTGGCCCTGGTGGAAGCGCGTCACTCCCGGGCCGACCTCGCAGACGTCCCCCGAGAACTCGTGGCCGAAGGGCATCGGCATCGGCCACTTCGGGTGCCCCCGACGGAAGGTCTTCATGTCTGTTCCGCAGGTCAGGGCTGCCCGGATCCGGACGACCATCTCTCCGGGGCCGGCATGGGGGGGATCCACGTCCCTCAGGGCCAGGCTTCCGGGTTTCAGAAGGACAAGCTGTTGCATCGGGTTGTCCGGCGGCGTCCTCTCCCGAAGTTCGGGCTGACCGCCGTCGACCCCTGACGCGGGCAACGGCGGTCAGCCCAGGCCCGGGTCAGGCCCGGGCCTGCAGGTAGTACTGGTTGGCCTGGTCCCAGTTCACCAGGTTCCACCAGGCGGCCACGAAGTCGGCCCGGCGGTTCTGATACTTCAGGTAGTAGGTGTGCTCCCAGACGTCCAGGCACATGATCGGCGTGTGGCCCTGCATCAGGGGGTTGTCCTGGTTGGGCAGCGAGTAGACCACGAGGCGACCCTGGTCGAGGGCCAACCAGGCCCAGCCCGAACCGAAGCACTTGATGGCGGCCTCGGAGAACAGCCTCTTGAACTCCTCGAAGCTTCCGAAGGTGGAGACCAGGGCCTGGCTCAGTTCACCCGTCGGCTGGCCTCCTTTATTGGGGCTCATCAGCAGCCAGAACATGGAGTGGTTGAGGTGGCTGCCCCCGTTGTTGCGCACGGCCGTGCGGATTCCCTCGGGGACCTGGTCGAGATTCCGGCACAGCCATTCCAGGCTCTTGCCCTCCAACTGGGGCTGGTTCTGCAGGGCTGCGTTCAGGTTGTTGATGTAGGTCTGGTGGTGCTTGCCATGGTGGATCTCCATGGTCATCTTGTCGATATGGGGTTCCAGGGCGTCCGCCGGGTAGGGCAGCGCCGGAAGGGTGAAGGCGATACGGGTTTCAGCGCTCATGGTCTACCTCCAACTCCTGGGGTCGGCTCGGGCCCGACCCTGGGCTCATCGCTCCAAAGCCGCTATACCCGGCCCGGGTCCACGGGAAACCCGGCCGGTGCCGCGGTTCCGTGGGGGAGTCGGGCGCTAGGAGCCTGTGTGATTATCCGGACCGAGCATCGCCGAGGGATTTTGCGTTCCCGCTAGGAGCGAAAGCCGTGGTTTGCTGGTGGCAAATGAGGCTTTTCGCGACAACGCGGGGGCGGAAAAGACCCGGCGAGGCGACGGGAGTGGTAGCCACACAGGCTGCTAGGGTTCGCGAGGGGCCGACGGTGCCCCTCCAGGACCCTCCCCGGAACGGCGTCGGCCCGGAGGTCGCGCGCGGTGCCCTCTTCCCCCGGGCGGTTACCGGGCGCGAAACTCCTGGCCGGCAACTCCATGGTGCGACGGGGTCCTGCCACAGGGTGTCACCGGCGCGGTCAGCATCCGGGGATCCCACGCCATCAGTCGGAACGGACGGCCTCCAGGATCTTCCGGGCGGCCTCGGGCAGGTCGGTGGCCACCAGGGAGTCCTGCATCGCGCTTGTCAGCAGGGGCTCCTGGTCCCTGCCGTGGCCCGTCAGCACCAGGATGGTCCGGCACCCCAGTCGCCCGGCCCCCTCCAGGTCGCTGACTTTGTCGCCGATGGCCCAGGAGGTGGCCAGGTCCAGGCCCAGCTCGTCCCTGGCCCGCTCCAACAACCCGGTGGCCGGCTTGCGACACCGACAGACGCGGCGATACTCCGGCGACCCGTGTTCAGGGTGGTGGGGGCAGTAGTAGACGCCCTCCAGGTGAACCCCCTCGGCCTGCAGTCTGTGCTCCAGGGCGGCGTGCACCTCCGCCAGGAGGGCCTCGGTCAGAAGGCCGCGGGCGATCCCCGATTGATTGGTGACCAGGACCAGGGCGAACCCGGCGGCGGCCAGGTCCCGGAGTGCCTGGGGGGTGCCCGGCAGGATGCGGATCTGCTCGACCCGGTTGAGGTAGTCGACCTCCTCGATCAGGGTGCCGTCTCGGTCCAGGAAGACTGCCGGTCGCATGAGCCTGGGATTCGGCCCACGGGAGGTCCGGGCCTGCCTTCCGGGCCCGGCTCGCGAGTCGGGGGTCCGCAGGAGGTGGGTTCCTCCGGAAGCGGTAGGAGAAGCGTCCCCGGGACAGAAGAGGGCGCCCTTCGAGGAGGTCAGCTCTTGCGTGTTCTGATCACGGGGATCACCGGGATGGCCGGAAGCCATCTTGCCGAGTACCTGCTGGATCACGTCCCGGGGGTCGAGATCCACGGTTCGGTCCGTTGGCGCAGTCGTACCGAGAACCTGGATGCGTTCCGCGACCGGGTTCGCCTGGTCGAATGCGATATCCGCGACGCATCCTCGGTCGAGAGGTTGGTGGCCGAGTCCCAACCCGACTACACCTTCCACCTGGCAGCCCAGTCCAGCGTGACGGCCTCCTGGCACGCACCGGTCGAGACCCTGATGACGAACATCAACGGCCAGGTGAATCTGTTGGAGGTCCTGCGCCGATTGCGGCCCGGTTGTCGGATCCTGATCCCGGGAACCTCGGAGGAATACGGAGCCGCGCGCGGCCCCCGGACCGAGGATTCTCCTCTCCTGCCGGTGTCGCCCTACGCCCTGTCCAAGATGATCCAGGACCTTTCGGGCTTCCAGTATGCCCGGAGCTATGGCCTGGCCCTGGTGCGGACGCGAGCCTTCAATCATACCGGCCCCCGTCGGCCCACCCTGTATGCCGAGGCCGATTTCGCCGCCCAGATCGCCGCCATCGAGAGAGGCGCCGAGCCCGTGATTCGGGTGGGCAATCTGGACGCCCTGCGCGACTTCACGGATGTCCGCGACGTGGTGCGCGGCTATTGGATGGCCGTGAACCAGGGCGTACCTGGCGAAGTCTACAACCTTTGTTCCGGGATCGGACGCCGCATCGGCGAGATTCTGGACGGCCTGCTGGCCCTCTCGACGGTCCGCCCTCGCCTCGAGCGGCAGTCCCAGCGTCTGCGCCCGGCCGACCCTGAAGAGCTTGTGGGGGACTGTTCCAGGTTTGCGACCCTGACGGGCTGGCAACCGGAGATTCCCTTGGAGATGACCCTGTCGGATATCTTGAAAGAACAGCGGGATCTGGCTGACTTCCGTCGTGAAGGGTCCCAGAACCAGGAGAGGAATCAATCGTGAACGTCTTGATCACCGGGATTACCGGTTTTGTCGGCTCGCACATGGCGGAATACTGCTTGGAGCGGGGGGTCAATGTCTTTGGTACCGTGCGTTGGCGCAGCCAGATGGAGAACGTCGAGGCCATCCAGGATCGCGTGACCCTGGTGGAATGTGACCTGACCGATTCGGTCTCGGTCAATCGGATGATCGCCCGGGTCCAACCCGAGCGCGTCTTCCATCTGGCGGCCCAGAGCTTCGTGCCGACTTCGTGGCACGCGCCCCAGGACACCCTGAACACGAATATCGTGTCCCAGTTGAACCTCTTCGAGGCGCTCCGGGGAACCCAGACGCGGATCCAGTTGGCCGGGTCGTCGGAGGAGTACGGCCTGGTCCTTCCGGACGAGGTCCCCATCCGCGAGGAGAACCCCCTGCGGCCCCTCTCTCCCTACGGAGTCAGCAAGGTCGCCCAGGACATGCTGGGTTACCAGTATCATCAGTCCTACGGGATGCACATCATCCGGACCCGGGCCTTCAACCACACCGGCCCCCGCCGCGGGCACGTCTTCGTGGAGTCGAACTTCGCCCGTCAGGTGGCGATGATCGAGAAGGGTTCCCAGGAGCCCGTGGTCAGGGTCGGCAACCTCGAGGCCCGGCGTGACTACACCGATGTCCGGGACGTCGTGCGGGCCTACTGGATGTCCCTGGAGGGCTGTCAGCCCGGCGAAGTCTACAACATCTGCCATGGCAACTGCTGGCGCATCCAGGACGTGTTGGACTTCCTCCTGTCCTGCAGCAAGGTCCAGGTCCGGGTCGAGACGGACCCGGCGCGCCTCCGGCCCTCTGACGTGCAGGTCCTGCAGGGCAGCGCCGAGCGCTTCCACGCCGCCACGGGGTGGGTTCCGGAGATCCCGCTGGAGAAGACCTTCGAGGACCTGCTGAACTACTGGAGGGTCCGCGTGTAGGACCCCGGACGCAGGTCCGACCCCGGCAGGGGGTCTCCATTCCGGAACGGTCCGGTCTGGAGGCCCCCTGCAGCTTCATGGACGGTCCTGGAAGGGGCCCGTCAGCCAGGCCCAGGTCCGCCTCAGACCCTCGCGCAGGGGGACCCGGGGATTCCAGTTCAGCAGGCTCTGGGCCAGTCGGATGTCGGGGCAGCGCCGTCGGGGGTCATCGCCCGGCAGGGGGTGGTACTCCAGCCTGGCGGCTCGGCCGGTGAGTGCCTCGATCTCGCGCACCAGTTCGAGGATCGTGAATTCGTCGGGATTCCCCAGATTGATCGGGCCCTGGTGTCGGCTATCGGCCATGGCCACCAATCCGGCAACCGTGTCCGAGACGTAGCAGAAGCTCCTGGTCTGTTCGCCCAGGCCGTATACGAGCAGCGGGCGGCCGTCGCGGATGGCCGCCAGGAAGTTGGTGATGACCCGGCCGTCGTCCGGTTGCATCCGCGGGCCATAGGTGTTGAAGAGTCGAACGATCCCCACCGGCAACCCGCAGGTCCGGCCGTAGTTCACGGTCAGGGCCTCGGCGAAGCGCTTGGCTTCGTTGTACATCGAGCGGGGGCCCACGGGGTTCACGCTTCCGCGGTAACTCTCGGCCTGGGGATGCTCTTCGGCGTCGCCGTAGACCTCCGAGGTCGAGGCCAGCACGAAACGGGCTCCGTGCCCGCGCGCG
>CAZQPM010000035.1:0-18852 GCA_964595195.1 uncultured Burkholderiales bacterium
ACTTCGAGCTCGAGCGCTTCAAGGCCGAGCGCGGATGGTTCAACCTGAACCTCACCAGAGAGGCCCTCGCGGACCTGCTCACCGACCAGAGCTGGTATCAGCTCCAGATCCCCGAGGAGGAGCTGGCCTTCGACCGGTTCGACCGGGTGCGCCTGTGGGAGGAGATCGCGATCACCCTTCTCAGGAAGTACACCAAGCACTACTACACCTTCCGGAAGAGCGAATGGGAACTGCCGCACCTCGAATACCGTGATCTGGAAGGCGACGATCCGAATTTCCCGGGCGTCAAGGAGTCCGCGGACGAGGGATACTACCGCATCCTGATCGACCGGTCGCAGGAAGAGATCATCCAGAAGCTGGAGGAGCTGAAGACCGCGATCCAGGCCGGCGAACTCAAGGAGATCAACTTCAAGGGCTTGAGGACGATCTGGTTCGGGCGGCACCTGTACCAGCCGCTTCTGCACGTCGACACCAAGGTCGTCGAGATCAGCCCGGCCGCCCTGAACAAGGGCGAGCGGATTTTTGTTGAGGACCTGAAGGCCTTCTATGACGCCAGGCCCGACTTCTTCCAGGATAAGGAGCTCTACCTGCTGCGGAATCTCAGCAAGGGGCGGGGCGTGGGCTTCTTCGAGGCCGGAAACTTCCACCCCGACTTCATCCTGTGGATGGTCACGGGCGGACGCCAGAACGTCGCCTTCGTCGACCCCAAGGGCATCCGGCATCTTGAAGGGGGCCTCGACGACCCCAAGATCCAGTTCCACGAGACCATCAAGGGGATCGAGAAACGCCTTCTGGACCCCAACGTCCGCTTGGACTCGTTCATCGTCTCGAACACCCCCTCCCACACCATGCAGATGCTCTGGCGGACCGAGAAGGCCGAGATGGAGGCCCACCACATCCTGTTCCAGGAGGAGGACAAAGGGACCTACATCGCCAGTCTGCTGGGCTGCCTGAGCTCCTGGTGAGCCCAGGCAGCCGCTCGGCGATCCCGATCCCACTGGACCGAAGGGAGGCAGGAAGGATTGAGCCTTGGGGTCGGCCTGCTGGCCCCCCCCGGTCGTCGGCGACCTGGTCGCACTCCGCGCGCTTCGAGCTGAAGATCAGCACCCCTGCCCGCGGGCACAGCCTTGAAAGGCTTGTAAGTAAGTGCTAACTTACAAGTATGGAACCCCGAAGACTGGGCCGTGAAGAGCGCCGGGAGTTGACCGTGCGCCTGGGCGAGTGGCGGCGCCTGGTGACGCCCACTCTCTGTGGCCGCATCCTGCCCACTTTCGCTGGCCGTGCCTGAGGCATGAAGAAGGGGCTGGCACCCTCAGGACTACCTGGCCGAGTAGACCTCCTCGTACGGCTGGACAACCACGAAGCCGTCGCCACGGAACTGCATCTGGAAGCTCTCGCCGCCACCTCGGCCGAAGAGCGTGCTCAGGCTGATGTCCGTCTTCAGCTCGGGCTGCAACCCGCCCGACCAGGCCACGGTCGCGTCGGGGTCCGTCATCACCGGTTCGGAGGCCGAGCACTTCAGCGTGAGCGGGTGGCCGTACGATGTGATGGCCACGTAGCCAGTACCGCTGAGTTCCACGCTGAAGAGCCCTCCGGCCATCATCCCGGCGATCTTCTTGATCATCCGCACATCGTAGGAGATGGTGTCCTCGAAGGCGAGCAGGTCATTGCCCTGAACGTTGAGCTTCTGCCCGTCGAGCCGGAGGATCGAGATGTGCTTGCCGTGGTCCGCCACGTAGAGCTTGCCCTGTCCGCTGGCGGACGCCAGCACCGTCATCTCACCAGTCATCGCCTTCTTGAGGAACTTGCCTACGCCACCCGCAAAGGCCCCTTCGCGCTCGAACTTGATCTGACCCGTGTAGGCCACCATGGCGCCAATCTTGGTCCACACGCGGCCGGACAGGTTGATCTCGAGCATCTTCTTGGACTCCAGCTCAAATACACCCTGCCCTCGGTCCTTCTGCCCGGTCTGCTCCAGGAACTGGCTCAGGGAAGAGGCTTGCAGATCTGAGCTCATCAGGTCGACCTCCCAATAGTTCTGGGCGCCCCTTCGGGGCCGCGCGACGCGCCTCCTGGGACAAGCCTGGTCGACCCACGTGGGTCGCTGCTCTTCGATGGGGGCCGGCTCCTCCGCCACGGTACCGGCGGTCGGATCAGCAGCGTCTTGAACAACCGCATGTCACGCCGACCACCCGAGGGAGCAAGGCCTGGCCCTGCTCCCTCACTTCATGGCCTCAAAACGTGGACAGGATCGGGCCGATCACGGCCAATGAGCATGGGCCGGAATAATCAGGGCCCAAGAGGGCTCGGCCATAGGCAAGTCACCGATTCCGTCCTGGACATCAGGAAAGGATCACGGGAGGCCTTCCGGAGGCAGCGAGCAAAGTATCACTCCAGAGGGCATCATGTACGACACGCTTTCCGATCTGCTCAAGGAAATCGCCGCCGGCGAGGACACCTACCTCGAGTTCAAGGAGGTCGTGTTCCGGGGCAACCAGGTCCGGTTCTCTTCTGAAGAGGGAAAGGCCAGTTCCGTAATCGCCGAGGTGTTCGTCTCCCTGGCGAACACCGCCGGTGGTGTCGTGCTTTTCGGCGTCAACAAGCGCGGTGAGGTCGTGGGCTTCGAAGCCGCGGGCCGTGAAACGCTCGAGCAGTTCGTCGTGAACTGCGCCCTGCACAACTGTACCCCGCCCATTGAACCGCTTCTGGACTGGATCGTGCTGCCGGATTCTCAAGGCCAGGAACACCTGTGCCTGAAGGTGGACGTGTCCAGGTCCCGGTTCTACGTACACCACACGCTGGACGGCCGTTTCCTCAAGCGGGTGGGCAGCCATCGTCAGCTCATCCCAGCGGAAGAGTTGGGGCGCCTTCTGGCCTCGCGCGGCCTGGCGGTGCCCTTCGAGGAACGGCCGGTGCCCAGGACCACCCTCCAGGCCCTGAACCGCTTACGCTTCGAGAGTCATTACGAGGCCGCGTACGGTGCCCAGGTCGGGGATTCGGGGCTGGCCTTCGAGCGACTCCTGGCCAACCTGAAACTGGCGGTCGAAAGCGAGGATGGGCTCTGGCAGCCGACGCACCTGGGCATACTGCTCTTCTGCGATCGCCCCGAACGATACCTCGACGGGTGCTTCGTGGATGTGGCCGCCTACGATCACGCCGAGGCCGATGGCAATACCCTGGACAGCAAACGGATCACCGGCCCGGTGCCCGAACAGATCGAAGCGACCCTCCGCTACCTCCTTCAAAGTCCCCTGGCCGCGGTGGGCTCCATGAAGGACGGTTGGGGGCGGCGCGATCGGCCGGCCTACAGCGGCCCCGCCTTGCAGGAAGCCGTGGTGAATGCCCTGGCTCATCGGGATTACCAGCTTGTGGGTTCACAGGTCCTGGTGACCCTCTTCCCCGACCGGATCGAGATCCGGAACCCGGGCGGCCTGCACAATACCCTACAGCCCGAGAACCTGTACGCCGGCTGCCAGCCCTTCCGGCGCAACCAGATGCTGTGCGGGTTCCTGAGGGCCTGGCAGAGTCCGATCACCGGCCGGGCCTACATGGAACAGCGCGGGGAAGGATTCCTGACCATGGTCCGCGAGAGCCAGAGGCTGTCCAGCCGCCGACCCGACCTGGCCGTCACCCCGCAGGCGGTGCGTCTGACCATCTACGCCAGACCTCCTGAGGCCGGATCGATCGTGGCAGGCTGAACTCCGCTGAAAACGGCCAAGACCCTCTGTGCCAGGATGAAGTGAGACAGGCAGCCCACCAGGGAGTGGCAGACCTCCTGGAGCAGGCCACGCGGCAGGCCTCCTGACGGGGCTCTGGGGGCCGCGGGGTAGCGACGCCCAGGATCGATGGCCAGGGATACACGCCTGCCGCCGGAGCCTTCAGGCGCCGGGCTCGAACCAGAATAGCGCGGACAGCGCGAGGTCGATGGCCCGCAGTTCCTCTGTGGACACCTGCCCATAGAACACGCGGACCCGAGATTTATCGACGCTCCGGACCTGGTCAACAAGCGCGTAGGATCGCTCCCGCAGGCCGCTGCCCTTGGGTTCGAGCGCCGGGTAGAGCAGACCCTCACCGCCCGTCCGCGTCACGGGGACAACCGACACCAGGGGGTAGCGCTGGTCCTCCGAGAGGTGGGGACTGCTGACGACGACGCAAGGCCGACGCCCCTTCTGCTCATGTCCCACCGTGGGGTCGAGGTCCACGAGCACCACCGTGCCTCGGGGCACCCTCATGCGGTGCGTCTTCTCCACCCGAGGTCCGGCAACCACTCCACGGGGAGTCCAACCTCGGGGTCCAGGAGATCGTCCCCCGACTCGGCGTCGCCCCAGTCCGCCAGACCGAGCCCGGCCAACTTCCGGCTCTCCAGATGAGGGTGGTCCACGCTCTTCTGCAATTCCTGCGCCAGGCGTCGACGCAACTCGTTGCGGACAGCCAGCAGCAGGAACCGGGCGCGGTCCCTCTCCAGCCGGTCCACCTGTTGCAGCAGGTCGTCAGGGAGATCGATCGAGATGCGCATGGTTGGCTCCTTCGACGTCAATTGCCGAGCTCATCCCCTGAGCCCCCACCCATGTCGTTGCCCAGCCGCCCTGGCCCCCGATGTGACGGGTGTGATTGCGCAGACGTCGGTTCCGGGAATCGTGCTCCTTCCAGAGGCGCGGGGTCAGCAGGTATTGACGCCCGGTCTGGCTGGCCGCCTGAGGATCCGCACACGCCGCGGGCACAGCCTTGAAAGACCTGTAAGTAAGTGCTAACTTACAAGTATGGAACCCCGAAGACTGGGCCGTGAAGAGCGCCGGGAGAGGATCCTGCAGGGAGTCGTTCCCGTCTTCGCCCGCAAGGGCTTCCACGGAGCGACCAGCCGCGAGCTGGCCCAGGCCTGCGGCATCTCCGAGGCCCTGCTCTACCGACACTTCCGGGACAAGCCCTCGCTCTATGCGGCGGTGGCCCGGCGTCACGTCAGCGACGGCAGCCTGCATCCCGGTCTGCCCCGCCTCAAGGCCATGCCTGCGTCCACCCGTCGCCTGGTCCTGGCCGTCCAGTACCTGATGGCCCACTTCCTGGAGGGGACAGGAGTGGGAACGGGAGACGAAATCCCCCGCCTGATGGTGCAGAGCCTGCTGGGCGACGGAGAGTTCGCCCGGGCCGTGCTGAAGGCCCTGGAGGCCGAGGCAGGCACCTTCTACCGGGAGTCGGTGGAGGCGGCCGCCCGGGCCGGCGACCTGTCCGTCAGCCTGGACGAACTGCGATCCGGGATGCTGCTGACCCACCATCTGGCCTTCGCCGTGCGCCTCTTCTCGATGCCCCAGGGGGCCCGGGCGGACGCCGAGGCCGCCGCCCGCTTCACCCTGCGCGGTCTGGGCTTGCGGCCGGAGGCCATGGAACGCTGTTACCGACCCGGGGCCTGGAAGGAACTGACCCCCTCGGGTCGACCCACGCAAGGAAAGGAGACCATCCCATGAAACGCCACCTGGTCTTGAGTCTCACCCTGGCCCTCCTCCTGGCCGGAGCCGCCCTGGCTGCCGGCGGGCCCCTGGACGGCTGGCAGGGCGATTCCCCCTACAACCGCCTCTTCAATCCCAAGACGGTGCAGACGCTGCAGGGCACGGTCCTGTCACTCGACCGCGAGCTCCACCCGCTGCCCGGGATGGCCTCGGGCTTCGGGGCCGTGATCCAGACCGAGGATGGGCGCAGGGTCCACCTCCACATCGGACCCACCTGGTTCACGCAGAACTTCCGCGATGACTGGAAGGTCGAGATCGGCGACCGGGTCGAGGTCCGGGGTTCCGTGATCACCCTCCAGGGGAACACCGTGATGATGGTCAACTGGGGACGCAAGGGCGAGCACGTCATGACCGTCCGAAGCCCCGAGGGCAAGCCCGTCTGGGACGTCAAGATCGAGGGGTTCTAGAAGTCCTCCCGCCTTGGCCCTACCCCTCCGGCAGCGGCGCCGGAGCGCCCAGGACCCGGCGCAACTCGGTGCGGGTCTCGGGGCGGCTGAAGGCCACCACCACGTCGCCCGCGTTCAGCACGGTCCCGCCCCGTGGGATCAGGGTCTCGCCCGCGCGCCGGACCGCCACCAGCACCGCCTGTTCGGGAATGGGCAGCGAGCGCACGGTCTGCCCCTCCCAGGGAGTGGTCGGCGGCAGGACGATCTCCAGGAACTCGGCCTCGAAGGTGGTCCGCACCTTCAGGGCCGAGGCCGACTCGCCCGCGGCCTCGGACTCGCGGTTGTAGGCGGCGATGATGTCCGAGCGCCGCAGCAGGCCCACCAGGCGCCGGCTCAGGCCCGAGTCAACCACCGGCAGGCGCCCGACCCCCAGCCGGCCCATCGTCCGCAGGGCCAGGGCCAGGCTGTCCTCCGGACACACGTACCCGGGCTCGGAGGTGGCCAGCCTGCGGACCTTCGTCTCGGCCGTCAGGGAGTGCTCGCGAAGGCGGGCATACTCCAGGTCCTTCAGGGCCACCATGCCCTGCAGGCGTCCCTGCGCATCCACCACCGGGAAGCCGTGGTGTCCCGTGCGGTTGAAGAGTTCGACCAGGTCGCCCACGGGCAGGTCGGGCGACACCGTCTGGAAGTCGCGGGTCATCACCTCGGCCACGCTGACCCGGCGCATGGGGTCCTGCAGGGCCTTCTCCCGGGCCGACAGGTCCAGCCCGCGCCGCTTCAACTTGACCGAGTAGATCGACTCGCGATCCACCACCGAGGACACCGTGGTGGCCAGGACCGTGGCCGCCATCAGCGGCAGGATGATCCGGTAGTCCCCCGTCAACTCGAAGAGCATCAGGACCGCGGTGAGCGGCGCCCGGGCCGAGGCCGCGAAGACCGCGGCCATCCCCACCAGGGCATAGGCTCCTGCGGGGGCGGTGGGATGGGGCGCGACTTTGGTCACCAGCCCCCCGAAGGCCCCTCCCAGGACGGCTCCGATGTACAGGGCTGGAGCGAAGGTCCCACCCGAGCCTCCCGAGCCCAGGGTCAGGGCCGTGGCCGCGATCTTGGCCAGGACCAGCAAGGCCATCAGGGAAAGGTCCAGGCGACTGGCCAGCGCTCCCTCGATGACCTCGTAGCCGTTGCCCATGACCTGGGGAAACCACAGCGCCAGGACGCCCACAGCCAGGCCTCCCAGGGCCGGTTTCAGGGGCGCTGGGAGCCGCAGGCCGTCGAAGCCATCCTCGACCAGGTAGAGGGTGCGCGTGTAGAGCACGCCGACCAGGCCGGCCACCAGGCCCAGGCCCAGGTACCAGCCGAACTCGGCCGGATGCACCAGGGTGTGGCCGGGAGTGACGAAGGCCGGAACGTTCCCCAGGGCCGCGCGCGAGATCGCCGAGGCCGTCACGGAACTGAGCACGACCATCGAGAAGGAGCGGGTGGCGAACTCTCCCAGGATCACCTCCAGGGCGAAGAAGACCCCGGCGATCGGCGCGTTGAAGGTGGCCGAGATGCCGGCCGCCGAGCCGCAGGCCACCAGGAGGATCACTCGTTCCTCGGGGCTGTGCAGCAGTTGGCCCAGCTTCGAGCCCAGGGCGGCGCCGATCTGCACGATGGGCCCCTCACGCCCGGCCGACCCGCCCGAGCCCAGGGTGATGGCCGAGGCCAGGGCCTTGACCACGGCCACCCGACCGCGGATGCGCCCGCCCTTCATGGCCACCGCCATGATGACCTCGGGAACCCCGTGCCCCTGGGCCTCCCGGGCACCGACCCAGACCAGCAGGCCGACCAGCAGTCCGCCCAGGCCGACCAGCAGCGGCAGGGGCACGCTCCCCGGGGGCACCTGCACGAAGAACAGGGTGTGAACCGAGTCGATCATCCAGCGGAAGACGATCGCCCCGGCGGCCGTGATCGTGCCCACGACCAGGGCCAGGACCACCTGACGCAGGAGATCGTGGGACTCCAGCCAGGAGCGCCGCCAGCGGCGCAGCGACAGCCGCCCCCCGGTCAGGGGGGTCTGGGGCTCGTGTCCGGGCACCGTGCGGAAGCGACCGCAGGCCTAGGCGCGAGGCTTGCGGACCGGAAGACGGACGCCGCCGATCAGGACGTCCTCCTGTCCCGCCTCGATCCTGCCGGCGGACTGCGGCCGTCCGCCCAGGATGTAGTCCCGGCCGCGGTCTGCGTCCAAGGGGCCAGGGACCAGGCTCTGCAGCTTGCCGTCGACCAGGACCTGGAGCTGGCCATCCTTCCAACCCTGGATCTGGCCCTCGGGAACCAAGGGGTGCAGCGTCATGGCCTCCACGTCGTACAGGTGCACGGCGATGCGCTCGCCCTCCCGCATCTCCAGGGCCAGCCAGCGCCCGTCGGGAGACCAGGAGATCGAGTCGCGCCGGTCTCCCCCAGCGGGCTCGCCGACCAGGAGGTGGGCGCTGCCATGGAAATCGACCACCGCCACCCGGCCACCCGGACCCGAGAAGGCCACGGCCGCGCACTGCTCGCCCGGCTGCCACTCGACCCGATTGACCTTCCGGCTGCCCACCTGCTGGGCCATGGCCGGACTCAGGGCCGGCTGGATCGGGCCGTGTCCGGAGTGGATCCGGTGCAGACCGAAGGGCTCGCCCGCATCCCCTGGTGGGATCCAGAAGAGGGTCCGCTGGTGGCTGGGGCTCTGCCCGCGGAAGCCGGGAGTCCGGTAGCCGAAGAGGTCGACGGCCTGCCGGCACTGCTCGGGGCTGGCGCCCTCGAAGAGCTTGCCGAAGACCCCCTCCAAGGGCTGGCGCACCGGCGCCCCGAAACCTTCGGCCTCGGCCACGTCCTGGATCCTCCTGGCCGTTCCCTGGGGGTCTACCACCAGGTAGTGGGGCACCTGGAAGCCCGTGCCCCAGGGGTCCCGGGCGCCGCGGACCACCAGGCTTCCGTCCTGCTGGAACTGACACTGGTCCAGGGTGCCCTCGGCACTGGCCAGCTTGACCGGGCCCTGCGGACCCTCCTCGAAGACCTCCGAGAGGCTCAGCCAGGTGAGACGACGGCCGTCTGCGGACAACTCGGGCTTGCCGGCCCCGTGGCCGCGGGCCACCTGGTGGAAGGAGCCGTCGGCCTCCAGGCGGCCGATCACCTTCCCCCGCCCATCCCCGGGGTCAGCCACCATGGCCAGGTCTCCTCGGTCCGAGACCGAGACCTCGATGGAACGCATCCCCTGGACCGGGACCGTCCGCTGCCTGCCGGTGGCCGTCTCCGTGAGCACGACCGAATCGCCCTCGACCTGGGCCGACCAGGTCTGTCCGGGTGAGAGGTCGCGACCGCGCTCGGCGGCCATCGAGCGGCGCACCGACTCACCGCGGTCGCCTCCCAGGGGGGCCACTCCAGGGGAAATACTCACGAGATCCGCCTTTCTCCCCCCGCCGACCGTTCTGGAGAGACCGTAGGGAGGCTGTGGAAAGATTGTAGGAAAACGACTGCGGGGTGCCTGTTGACAAAGAGTAACATCAGGGCCCCCCGGCGGTCCACCCTATCAGGAATCCGGGCCTTCGCGGTCGAAGGGGCGGGGATGCTCCTGATCGTCGCCAGCAACCCCGCCATCGACCGCACCCTCCACGTGCCCTGCCTTGAGCCGGGCCGCGTGCACCGGACCGGACGGGTCCACCTGGGGGCCGGGGGCAAGGGCCTGAACGTGGCCCGAGCGGCACGAATCCTGGGCTTTCCGGCCCGCGTCACGGGATGCCTGGCCGGCCACACCGGGGACCTGGTGGCCGACCTGGCCCACCAGGAGGGCCTGGAGGCCTGCTGGCACCGGCTGCCCCGGGGCGAGACCCGCAACTGCCTGCTGCTGAACCACGACCAGGGCGACGCCACCGTGATCAACGAGGCCGGTCCGACGCTGGAACCCGAGGACTGGGAGCACTTCGCGGGGCACATCCAGCACCTGGCCGAAGAGGCCGAGGCCGTGGTGCTGGCCGGCAGCGTCCCCCCCAGCGTCGATCCCGAGCGCTACGCGGGACTCTGTCGGAGACTGGCCCGCCGGGTGGGTCGGGTCTGGGTGGACTCCCCGGGACCGCCCCTGGCGGCCCTCCTGCGCGATCCTGCCGGCCTGTCCTTGAAGGTGAACCGGACCGAACTGGCCGAAGCGCTGGGGCAGGACCTGGAGGCCCCGGGCCGGATGGGCGCGGCCCTGCGCGCGCTGATCGGGGCGGGTGCCTGCCTGGCGGGAATCACCCTGGGCCCGCACGGAGCCCTGGTGGCCACCCCCGAGGGGGCCTGGAGGGTGACGACGCCGGAGGTCGACCTGGTCAGTTCGGTCGGCAGCGGAGACGCCTTCCTGGCCGGACTGGCCGTCGGGACGCTGCAGCATGAGGGGTTCTCCGAGGCCCTGGGACTGGCGGCCGCCTGCGGGGCCGCCAACGCCGAGACCCCCTACCCGGCCCGGTTCCAGCCCGACCGCGTGGCCGAACTGCGGGCACGCTGCCAGGTGGAACCCGCCGGCTGAGACCGTCCCCGGTCCGGTGGGGCCGCGCCGGACGTGCCGGACGTGCCGGAACGCGGCCCCCACCCGACCGGGATCACTCCTGCGGCGAGGGGACCCGGCCGTGCCATTCCTGGATGGCGGCATCCGAGGCCTGGCGCTGAGCCCGGCCCAACTCCGGGGTGGGGTCGGGCTGTTCACCATACATCTCCCGTCCCTCGTGCCCCTCGGGCAGATGCTCCGTGATCGGCATGCCATCGTCGCGCACGAACAACAGACAGTGGCAGTATTTGTAGATCTGCATCTCGTCGCAGGGACACAGCCAGCGGCGCTTCTTGCTCTCCAGGACCTTGTCGGGGTAGAAGTTGCAGGGGCACAGAGGCCTGCCGAGGTCATCCATGTGTTGGGCCAGGCCCATGATCACGACGTCGGTGACACCCTCGACGGGGCTGAACACCGTCCCGGACCTCTCGGCGTACTTCCGGGCATAGTTCCACATCTTCTCCTGGCTGGCCAGGCTGGGTTCCTTCACGACGCTTCTCCTTGTCTGGGCCGCCCCGAGACCGGCGCACTCCTCGAGCTAGTCTCCCCCACCCATCAGCATCCGGCCGACCCCACCCAGGACCGACCCCTCGCCGACCTGACGCCCGCCCCCCGAGGGCGCGCTGGCCAGGATCCGGTCAGCCAGCCGCGAGAAGGGCATGCTCTGCAGCCAGACGGTGCCCTCTCCCTTCAGGGTGGCCAGGAACAGGCCCTCGCCCCCGAAGAAGATGGACTTGAGGCCCTTGACCATCTGGATGTCGTACTGGATCCCCGGGGTGAAGCCCACCAGGCACCCGGTATCCACGCGCAGGCTGCCCCCGCGCAACTGCCTGGCGACGATCGTGCCGCCGGCGTGACCGAAGACCATGCCATCCCCCCGCAGGCGCTGCAGGATGAAGCCCTGGCCCCCGAAGAAGCCGACCCCGAGCTTCTTCTGGAAGGCCATCGACAGTTCCGTGCCCAGGGCGGCCGCGATGAAGGCGTCCTTCTGGAGGATCAGCTCGCCCCCCAGTTGTCCCAGGTCCAGGGGCAGGATCTTGCCCGGATAGGGTGCGGCGAAGGCCACCTTGCGCTTGTCGGAGGCCTCGTTGCGGAAGTGGGTCAGGAACATGGACTCGCCCGTCAGCATCCGCTTGCCCGCGCTGAGCAGGGTATCCATGAATCCCTGCTGGGGCTTGGAGCCATCCCCCATCCGGGCCTCATAGGTGATGCCGTCCTCCATGTAGTTCATGACGCCCGCCTCGGCGATGACGGACTCTCCCGGGTCCAACTCAACCTCGACCATCTGCAGGTCGTCCCCGATCACCTCGTAATCGACTTCGTGACACTTCATGGGTCCGTGCCCTCCCTTCGATAGGAACCCCCTGCTTCGCAACAAGCCGATCCAGCCCTGCCGGGTCGGCGCCGACAGGAAGGGACCCACCCGAAAGGGTCCGAAGCCCGGGCCTCGTGTCCCAGCCACTCCAAGCCCTCTACCTGACCACCATCGACCTGACGCCCTACTGCTTCATGCGCTCGTGGTTCTCGACCCTGACCCGCCGGGGGGCCCAGGTGACCCTGGCCTGCACCGTCGAGCGCTTCCGCGACGATCTGGAGGCCACCGGTGCCCAGGTGCTGCACCTGCCCATCGCCCGACGCCTGGACCCGTTGGCGGACCTGGCCTCGCTCTTGGACCTGGTCTACCTGATGCGGCGACTGCGGCCGGACGTGGTCCACACGGCCACCTCCAAGGCGGGCTTCCTGGGCCGGCTGGCCGCGAGGTTGACCGGTGTGCCCCTGGTGATCCACACGATCTACGAGCTTCCCGAGAACTCCACGACCAGCCCCTGGCTGCGCGCCCTGTATCGGGCCCTGGAGTTCGTGGCGGCCCGCTGGGCCGACCACCTGGTCACCATCTCCGAGCCGAATCGCCGCCAGATCCTGGCCCGGAGGATCTGCCGCGCCGACCGGCTCACCCTGATCCCCGAGGGCCTGGACCTGGACCGCTACCGCGCCGAGCGCCCGAGGCCCGAGGTCCGGAGCGCCCTGGGGATCCCGCAGGACGCACCGTGGGTGGTCTCGGTCGGACGCCTGGAGCCGGCCAAGGGACACGCCGACCTGCTGCAGGCCTTCCGTCAGGTGGTGGACCGACTGCCGCAGGCGCGTCTGGCCATCGTCGGCCGGGGCGAGCTGGAGTCGGACCTGCGGGCCCTGTGCGCGACCCTGGGCCTGCAGGAGCGCGTGCAGTTCCTGGGCTTCCGCCAGGACCTGCTGGACCTCCTGGGTGCCTGCGACGTCTTTGCCCTGGCCTCGCTGTACGAGGGGCAGGGCGTGGCCACCATGGAGGCCATGGCCATGTCCCGACCCACCGTGTGCACGGGCGTCGGGGGGGTCACCGACGTGGTCGTCGAGGGCGAGACGGGCTTCATGGTGCCTGCGCGCGACCCCGATCACCTGGCCCGCCGGCTTCTCGAACTCCTGGGTGACCCCGAGAAGGCGCAGCGGATGGGCCTGGCAGGCCGACGCCGGGCGGAGGAACACTTCCGGGTCGAAGACACCAACCGCAAGCTGCTGTGCCTGTATCAGAACCTGCTGAACCGCAGGCGCCCGCGAGGAGCCTCGGGACAGGAGTTGGGGTAGGCCCGCGTTCCTGGCCAGGACTCGTCGCAGGTGACGGTCGTTGTCACCGCCCCGTGCCAGGATGGATCCGTCCGAGGCCCCACCAGGGCTGGAGGGACGGAACGGGAGGAAGAAACGGACGATGGGGAACGCGATCCGAACACCCCGGTGGCTGGCACTCCTGCTGGTCCTGGTCTTCGTGGCGGGCGCCGCCACCCAGGCCTGGGCCGAGTACTTCAAGGTCTGCGTCCGGAGGGTGGACCAGGACCTGTACCGCGACCGGGATTCCGGGACCTACATCCAGACCCGCTACTGCTACGAGTACACCTTAGGGGACGAGGCCATCCTGAAGTACGAACCCTACAGGTTCGACAACAAGCTGATCTTCTCGAACGGGAGGAGCTACGACGTCGTCCGGGTCTTCCGCTAGCAGGCGAAGGGCTGGGGATCCTGAACCGGATCCTCGACGCCTTCCGGCAGCCCGCGGCCTGCCGGAAGGACAGCCCCTCTAGACTCCGCTCCCGTCGAAGGCCGGGATGTAGGCCTCGTCGGCCGATTCCAGATCCTGGATCCAGCCGTCCAGTTCCTCGAAGCGGTCCAGGTAGTCCAGGACGGCTCGGTACTCCTGGGGATCCAGCGCCCGGGCCAGTTCAGGAAAGGCCGACAGGTCGCCGACCGGCGTGTACTGGGCCATCAGGGACAGCGGCGTGCTCTCCGGCAGCGTGGCCAGGAAGTCCAGGGCTGCGAAGGTGTTCCCCAGGTTGCCCGGCAGCACCAGGTGGCGCACGACCGTGCCGCGCAGCAGCAGTCCCTGCTGGTCGAAGAGGGCCGGCCCCGTGGCCTGCCGCATGGCCCGGATCGCCTGGGAGGCCACCTCGAAGTAGTCCTCCCGGGCGCAATAGCGCCGGGCCACCTCGCGGCTCGCGAACTTCAGATCGGGCAGGAAGATGTCCACCTCACCGGCCACGCGGGCCACGTCCTGCAGGGTCTCGTACCCGCCGGTATTCCAGACCACCGGGATCGCCGGCCGGTAGAGCGCCAGGGCCTGGAGGATCCCCTCGCGGAAGTGGGTCGGAGTGACCAGGTTGATGTTGTGGGCTCCCTGATCCTCCAACTCCCGGAAGATGTCGGCCAGACGCCGCACCCCCAGGCTTCTTCCCTGCCCTCCCTGACTGATCGGTCGATTCTGGCAGAAGACGCAGCGCAGCCCGCAGCCCGAAAAGAAGATGGTGCCCGAGCCCCGCGTCCCGCTCAGGCAGGGTTCCTCCCAATGATGCAGGCCCGCCCGGGCCACCCGGAGCGGCCGGCTCACGAGCCCGGCCTGCCAGGACCGTCCGGATCCGTGGACTCCAGGAAGCTCTCCAGCGCCCGGGCCATGGCCTCGGCCGAGGGGAAGCGCCGATCCGGGTCGCGCTCGGTGGCCACCCGGCAGATCCGGTCCAGCTCCTCGGGAACATCGCTCCGGGCCTTCCGGGGCGACATGGGGTTGCCCCCCAGGATCTCCTGCAGCATCCCCGTCAACCCCTCCCGCCGGAAGGGGACCGTGCCCACCAGCATCTCGTAGAGGATCAGCCCCAGGGCATAGAGGTCGGCCCGGGCATCCACGCCCGGCGACCGGGGGTCCACCTGCTCGGGGGCCATGTAGGCGGGAGTCCCCATCGTGCAGCCTGGCATGGTCAGGCGAACCTCGGCGTCCAGCAGGCGCGAGATTCCGAAGTCCAGCAGACGCACCCGCCCGGAGGGCTCGACGACGAGGTTGCCCGGCTTGAGATCCCGATGCACCACCCCCGCGGCGTGGACGGCCTGCAACACCCGGGCGATGTCCAGCGCCATGGCCGCCGCGCGCCGGGGCGTGAGCACCCCGAGGCCCAGCACGTGCTCGAGATCCTGCCCGGGGACCAGCTCCATCGCCAGATAGGGGACGGGCCCGGTCCCGACGTCCCACACGGGCACGACCTGGGGATGGGCCAGGCGGGCCATGATCCGCCCCTCCTGCAGGAAGCGGCCGAAGTGCTCGGGATCCGGAACCAGATCGGCCGGCAGGACCTTCAGGGCCACGACCCGACCCAGGCGGGTATCCAGGGCCCGGTAGACCGAGCCCATCCCCCCCTGACCCAGGACCTCCTGGATGCGATAGGGGCCCAGCGTCTCGCCGGGCAGACCACGGAAGGGACGGGCCGGCAGGATGTCCCGGTCGGGCCCTTCCGGCTGGTGCCAGCGCGCCAGCACCTTCAACCGGGCCAACAGGACCGGGAACTCGAAGGGTGTGACCAGGTAGTCATCGGCGCCGGCTCGCAGCGCCCCCAGCACCGCCTCGTCGCCGGCCTGGGGGCTGACCACCAGGATGGCCAGGTCACCGGGGGCAAAACGGGCGCGCAGGGCCCGCACCTCGGCGGCAGCGTCCTCCTCGGGAGCGCCGACCGCCAGCACCAGGACGTCTGTCGGAGCGGACTCGATCTGTTCCAGGGCCTGGGCCCGATCCGCCGCGGCCCCGACCCGGAAACCTGCATGCTGCAGACGGTTGGCCAGGTCGCGCCCGGCGCGACCCAACACCACGAGGCGTCCCGAAGTCCCTGCCATGGAAGAACCTTCTCCTGAGACCGTCGGGAGCCTTCCTGCCCCGACGCGAACCGGAGGTCAAGCGGGATGGTGTCGCCTGGATCCGATGCGGATGACGGATCCGATGCGGACGATTGGTGGGCGGGACTGAGGTGGCCAGGCTCCAACCGGGCGATCCTCTCCGGGTTTCCGGACCCTCCGACCGGTGCCGGCGCACCTCGCTTCCCGCCCGCATGATGGTGGCACACGGGCTCCTCCGGATCATTGCCGCGAAGTTAGCAGCCGGCCAATCGGTTCGGGAAGCCGGCAGGCCCGACTGCGGGTCCGGCGAAGCCCGTGGCATGGCACTGCGTTGTCCCGCCTGTCCCAAGACGCTCATGTCGCCCCAGGTCGATCGCCAGACGGGCCTGGAGATCGACACCTGCCCCGAGTGTGCCGGCCTGTGGTTCGACGGCAACGAGATGGCCCGTTTCCTGCAGGGGGGGACACTCAAGAGGGAGTTCCTCCAGGTGGCCGAGATCGAACCCCTGCAGTCGGTGGGCTACAGCATCAGCACCCGGGCGCGGGCCTGCCCCCGCTGTCGGGAAGCCATGGAGGAACGATCCTTCGGCGACGTCTCGGTGGACGTCTGCCCGACCTGTCAGGGGATCTTCCTGGACGACGGCGAGTTGCGCCGGATCCTGCTGAAGTATGAGAAGGGGCAGGGCGGTGACCGGGTGGTCCGCGAGCAACTGGACAAGGGCTACGGGCGCACCACGGCCGCCACCCACCCGCTGGTGGCCCCCCTGGCGGCCTTCTTCCGCCGCTTCACGAAGTAACCGCCCTCAGGGGCGCAGACCCGCGGCCTCCAGGCGGCGCAGGCCGGCCAGGAACTCGCGGGAGGCCCCCCACAGCGAGACCTGGGCCCACGCCAACGGGGTGTTCGCGCCGGGGACCATGGCCGTTCCCTGCGGGATGCAGGTCACGTGCTGCCAGGCCTCGGGAACCGCCCAGGCCGGGCCCGCAGCCCCGTTCGACTTCAGGCCCCCGGGGTCCGGGGTCACCCGGGCGTAGGCTCGGTTCACGTTGCGGGTGGCGCCGGCCCAGGCGCGCTCCAGCAGGTCCTGCTGGTCGGCCGTCAGCCGACCGTCCCGGGCCACGTCCAGGATCTTCATGGCCTGCCGCACGTAGCCCCGGGCCAGGTCCGAGACCATGAACCACTCGGCCTCTCGGTCCGGAGTGGACAGGCGGGCACGGGCCGCGAAGATCTGGGGATCGCTGGCATCCTTGGAGCCGAACTCATCCAGGACCCGCTTCCACTCCAGGTTCAGGCGACCCTCCGGATCGGCGGCCAGGTGGTAGTTCAGGGTCAGATAGCTGTCCGGGGAGCGGACCTGGGTCCCGTCCTTCAAAGTCAGGTTGAACGGGGCATAGCGGATCATCCCGTTCTCCCGCACCAGGGATCGCTCCAGCGTCCCCAGCAGTTCCAGGTTCAGGGAGACGTCCAGCAGGGGATCGTCGGCCAGCGTGCCACCGGAGGCTGCCAGGAAGACCAGCGAGGAGTCCATCTCGCGATGCCCCGGGCTCTCGGCCAGGAAGGTGCGACGGACCCGCCGGGACCCGGCGGCGATCCAACGGTCCAGTTCGGCGGTCCGCCCCAGGAGCGAGCCGTGGGGCATGGCCAGCAGGCGCCTGCGCACCCGGACCACCTCAGGATTCCCATCGTAGGCCGGATTGGCCATGAAGTCCCGAACGGCCGCCAGACCACCGCGGATGGCCTCGGTGTCCCAGGTCAGCCCGCCGGGGAAGGGCGTCTCCTCCCAGTTCCCCGCCGACGGCGCACTGGGGTAGTCCAGGGCCACGAAGTAGGCTGCGAGATTCGCCACCGACCGCAGGACCCGGTCGTCCACCGCCCGGGAGTCGGCAAAGCCCCAACCCTCGCCGCGGACCAGACCCGCCGTCAGGGCCTCCGCGAAGGCCCTCAGGGCCAGACCGTGGGACTCCAGACGCTTGTTGTTGAACCACGAGGGGTCCCGCTGCAGCGTGTCGGGGAAGAAGATGTGGGCCACGCCCTCCTCGGGGCCGCCCTCGCGATAGGTGGCCGGATTGGCGATGGCCCGGTCGAAGGCGGCCTGCTCGGTGGGGTTGGTGTAGAAGCCGGCCAGGGTCCCCAGGGCCCGGCGCCAGCCCGGCGGGTCCAACTCGCGCTCCATCTCGCCGGTGCGGACGGTGTCGGTGACCCACTGCCGGTTCGACATCTCGGGATTCTCGGCGCTGGAGACCCCGGAGGTCGAGGCCAGCCCGGTCCGGCCGTCGACCCGCAGCCCGAACGTGCCCTGCTGCCGGGCGCGCTCGAAGAGGGCCTGGAAGGAATCCGCCTGGTATCGGGCCCGCACCAGACCCCCCAGGGCCCGGTTGTGCACTGGCAGGTGGATGTCCCCCAACGGCATCAGGGCCGGGCGATTCCCGGTCGCGAAAAGCATCGTGGCCAGGGCCTCATGCAGGGCGCGGGCCGCCCCGGGGAAGGCGTTCAGGCGCTCGACGGTCAGGCGGGTGTCCACCGTCTTGAAGGCGCCCGGTTCCTCAGGGTCGGGAATGGTCATGCTGGCCCGCCCGACGGACTGCTGCAGGCGGGCCAGCCAGGCGGCGTCCTGGGGGCCGAAGGGCCGCCCCTCCTCCAGGATGCGGGCCAGATTCCGATGGGCCTGCCGGGCCACCGCCAGGGGGTCGGGACCGCTCGCGGGGGCGGCCTGAACCGGATGGGTGCTGACCAGACAGGCCAGCAGGACCGCCAACAGCCAGCGGCGCAGGGAGAGACCGGACATGGAACCTCCAACGGGAAGCGGGCATGGGGCGACCGGGGCCCCCCGAACACCCGGAGTGGCCCCTCCCCCGCCGCCGACTGCTACTTGACCAGGGCAGGGTCGCTCAGGCCGGCCCGGACCAGGGTGTCCTTGTTCTGGCAGCACTCGAAGGCCGTGTGGATGCCGATCCGGCCCTCCTGGACCAGTTGCACGAGGTGCATGTCCATGGTCTGCATCCCCTCGCGGGCCCCCATGTTGATGAACGAGGTGATCTGGCTGGACTTGGCCTCGCGGATCAGACCGGCGATACCGAAGTTGACCAGCATGATCTCCTGGACCGCCACGCGCCCCATGCCGTCGGCGGTGGGGATCAACTGCTGGGCGACCACGGCCTTGAGGGAACCCGAGAGCATCGAACGGATCTGGTCCTGTTCGTCCGCCGGGAACACGTCGATGATGCGGTCCACGGTCTTGGCGGCCGAGTT
>CAZQPM010000036.1:0-18828 GCA_964595195.1 uncultured Burkholderiales bacterium
AGCTGGCGGAGTCCGTCCGGGACCAGGCCCTGCGCGAGAGGTTGGAAGCCCTGCGCCGGGAGGTCGTCCCGGCTTTGGACGCCGGGAGGCTGGATCCGGGGGATCCCCTCTGTCAGGAATACTACCAGCTTCGGCGGCATTTTCACGGTCGGGCGATGCAGTGAGGAGGACACAGGTGGCGGATCGGATTGACTCCGGGCAGGAGCCCGAGAAGAAGAAGGCGGGCACGGTCAGGCGCCGCGGCCCGAAGGCCGAGGGCGTGAAGCAACCTGCGGAGGAACCCGAGCGTCGCGACTCCCTGCCCGAAGGCGTGAGGAAGCTCCTGGAAGAGGGGAAGCGCCGTGGTTCGCTGACCACCGAGGAGATCACCGAGGGCCTTCCGGACGATCTGGATGCGGAACAGATCGAGGGTGTCCTGGAGGTCTTCCAGAGCGAGGGGATCGACATCGTCGATGGCCTCAGGGAGCCCGGCGAGGACGAGGATGCCGAAGAGGCGGCCGCCGTCCGGCCGGCCCGCAAGGGAGGCAAGAAGAAGGCCGCTGCGGACTCCTGGCCGGAAGGCATGGCCCTGGACGACCCCGTCCGGATGTACCTCAAGGAGATCGGGCGCGTCGACCTTCTGACTCCCGACGAGGAGAAGAGCCTGGCCCAGCGGATCGAGAAGGGGGAGTACGAGCTTCGCATCCTGTTGCGGGACGAAGAACTCAAGGCCCTCTTCCTCAAGGGCATCCGGGAACAGGGAGAGAGCCTGTACTCCCAGGACGAGGAGGACCTCGAGGAGGATTCGCGCCGGCAGGATGCAGCCTACGCCAACCGGGCGGCCGACCTCCTGCAGCGTCTGGAAGCCGCCGACGACGAGGACTTCGTCAACCTGGTCAAGGAACTCCTGGAACGGCAGAAGCACGTCGAGCGCTTCTGGGAGAAGGCCCGGACCGAGTTCCGCAAGCACCTGCTGCGGCAGGCTGGCGAGGGCAAGGAATACTCCCGGGGGATCCAGAGGTTCCTGGACGAGCACAGGGCGCGCCAGAAGAGCGGTGAGCCGGTGGACTGGGAGAAGGCCTGGGCCGAATTCCGCCAGCGTCTGCAGCAGCGCCCCGGCAGCGGAGAATCCGCCGCGCAGGAGCGCCTGGCCGAGTTCGTCGAGAGGGACTGGTTCGTCTCGGACGGGGGAGAGGCCAAGCGCAAGCTGATCGAGGCCAACCTGCGCCTGGTCGTCAGCATCGCCAAGAAGTACATCAGCCGCGGGATGCTGTTCCTGGACCTGATCCAGGAGGGCAACCTCGGTCTGATCCGGGCCGTCGAGAAGTTCAACTATCGCAAGGGCTACAAGTTCAGCACCTACGCCACGTGGTGGATCCGGCAGGCCATCACCCGGGCCCTGGCGGATCAGGCCCGAACCATCCGCATCCCCGTCCACATGGTGGAGACCATCAACCGGCTCATCCGGATCAATCGCCACCTGCTCCAGGAGTTGGGGCGCGACCCGACGGTCGAGGAGGTCACCCAGGAGATGTATCCGGTGGACCTCGAGGAGGTCCGGTCCCTGGTCAGCACCCAATGCGGACGTGAACTGGACCTGGATGATCCCCTGGTCCAGGAGGAGATCAAGAAGAAGAAGAAGGCGGCCGAAGAGCGAGTCCGCGAGATCATGAAGATCGCCCAGGAGCCGATCTCCCTGGAGGCGCCGATCGGTGAGGAGGAGGACTCCCATCTGGGTGACTTCATCGAGGACGCCGAGGCCGTCGCACCGGCCGAGGCGGCCTCCTCCAAGCTTCTCAAGGAGAAGATGGACGAGGTCCTGCAGAACCTCACCATCCGCGAGAAGAAGGTGCTGCAGTTGCGCTTCGGTCTGGAGGATGGACGGTCCCGGACGCTGGAGGAGGTGGGCCAGGAGTTCGGGGTCACCCGCGAGCGCATCCGCCAGATCGAGGCCAAGGCCCTGCGCAAGCTGCGGCATCCTACCCGCAGCAAGTGGTTGAAGGACTACTGGATGGGGCAATAGACCGGCCGCGCGGCCAGGTCCTGACCTCCGGCTCTTCTGTTTCAGGAGGGCCGGAGACGTCTTGCGGAGGCAATCCAAGTGAAGCGCTTTCTGTTGCGGGCGGCGTTGTTCGGGCTGGTCCTCGGCGCCACGACGCTGGGGCTCCTGCGCCTGCCTTCGTCGGCCCAGGAGACTCCGGCCTGGAAGGAAGCCGTGACCCGGATGAGCCGGATCCAGGCCCTGCTGGAGTACGTCTACATGGAGACCGGCGAGTATCCGCCCAGTCTGGAGTTCCTGGAGCGTTCCTTCAATCACGGCCTGCCGGACAAGGCCCCGAAGGTCGCGGTCCCGGTGGATCCCGCCACCTCCAAGCCCTTTGTCTATGAATTGTCTCAGGATGGCCGGCGCTATCGGCTGGCGCCGCCGGATCCCGGAGCCTACGGCGCCAACGCCGTGACCCTGCAGTCGTTGGAGTGGGGCTGGATGGCCGCCCTGGCCCGCCAGCGGCGGGCCGAGCAGTTGGCCCTGGAATGCCGCTATCATATCGAGATCCTGGCCACCCAATGCGAGATGTTCGCCAAGGACAACAGCGGAAGGTTCCCCACGGACCTTGCCGAGTTGATTCCCAAGTACCTGCCTCGCCACCTGGTCTGCCCCGTGACGGGCAAGGCCCACCAGTTCACCCGGACCACGAATGGCTACTACATCTCGTGTCCCAATCCCGCCAACCACGGTTTGAAGAAGTTCGGGTATGCCTCGGACAAGGGGCTGGTCGTCGAACCTCTCGACAACAGGCCGCCGTCGCCCTCGGCCTCCCCGTCGCCCGCCATCGCGCCGACGCCTTCCCCGTCGCCCTCGGCCCCACCGGCCCCTTCCAGGTAGCGTCCGGAGGCGTCCCGGCTTTCCTGGCGTCGCTCGGCGGATCGGGAACCCGCAGATAGCCGGAGCGGTTGCACCTGGTGCCACCCCGGGTTGCAGAGGGAACCCCGTGCAGTGCAAAGAAGAAGAGGGCCTCATGGATACGCGAGAACTCGTCCTGCTAGCCACCAGCGACCTGAATGACTTGCGGATGCTGGCCGCTCTTCTGGGTGGAAACGACTACGATGTGGTGACCGCGGTGGACTCGGGAACCATGCGGGACCAGTTGCGCCAGCGCCAGCCGGCCTTGGTCCTGGTGGACGGCCGATTGCCGGGGACGGACATCCTGGACGTCCTGCGGGGCATGAAGTCGGACCCGGACATGGCTGCCATCCCGGTCATCGCCATCGTGCCTCCCACCGACACGGTCGCCCGGCAGGCCCTGCGTCGGGCCGGTGCCGACGACCTGGTGGGCCGGCCCTTCGATGGCGACGAGATCCTCATGCGCGTCCGCATGGCCCTGGAGGCCCGGGCCCAGTCCGATGAGTCGGCCAACCTCGAGAAGGTCCTGTTCTCGGTCGTCTCGGCCTTCGAGTCCCGGGAGGAGGCCAAGCAGGGCCACCCCGAGCGGGTCGCCCGCATGTCGCGGCGCCTGGGCGAGCGGATGCAACTGTCCAAGGCCGACCAGGAGGCCCTCTACAAGGGGGGCATCCTGCACGACATCGGGATGATCAAGGTCCCCAAGCACGTGGTGGACAAACCCGGAGCCCTGAGCTCCGAGGAGTTCGAACTGATGAAGCTGCACACCATCTGGGGGGAACGGATGTGCCGGCCGGTGCGCTCGCTGCAGAGGGTCCTGCCGATCATCCGTCATCACCATGAGCAGATGGACGGCAAGGGCTACCCCGATGGCCTGTCGGGCGAGCAGATCCCCCGCCTGGCCCGGATCCTGGCCGTCGCCGAGGTCTTCGACGCCCTGTCCTCCGACCGGCCCTACAGGGCCCGCATGAGCCGACCCGAGGCGCTCCGCTATCTGCAGGAATACTCCAATCGCAACTGGCTGGACCCCGAGATCGTCGGGCAATTCCTGAAGATGGTGGACGAGGAGGGCTGGCCCGAGATTCCCCCCCTGGAGCACGAGGTCCTGAACATCGAACCCTCGGCTCATCCCGGGTGTACCAGGGACCAGAAGACGCCCGCCTGAGACCGCAAACCAACCCGAGGACTGAAGGCTCCCACGCCCTGCGCATGGCCTGGCCCCGGGCAGAATCAAGGAGCCTGTCTTGTCCAGCATGATTCACGAAGGTCTGGCGGATCGCGTCCGCGAGGCCAGGGAATATGTCCTTTCCCGTGGCCTGTTGAAGTATGACGCGCAGGGTGGGGTGGTGCACCTTCCCTTCACCCTGACACCCTGGCAGGCGCCCGCAGGGTTCGTCGACCTGGTGCGCGGCCTGACGGGGTCCTTCAATCGCCTCTACGCCCGGGTGACGCAGGACCATGACTTCCTGCGCCGGGCCATGGAGCCGGCCTCCAGGACCGATGACTTCGTGGCCCACATGCTCGGTTGCCTGTGCGACGAGGCTCCGCCCCGTCCCCAGTTGTTCCTGACCCGCAACGACTTCATGCCTCTCGAGACGCCCGAAGGGCCCTCTCCGCGCCAGGTGGAGATCAACATGATCGCCGCCTCGCTGGGCCCCGCCTCGCAGAAGGTGAATGACCTGCAGCGCTTCCTCTACCGGGACGAGGAGTTGGCCTCCCGGATCCTGCCGACCCGGCCTGGCGACGAACAGGTTCGCGTCCTGGCCCGGGCCTGGCGGCTTTTCGGCGACCCCGAGGCCCGGATCCTGTTCATCCTGCCTCCCGGCGAGAAGGGCGTCTTCGACCAGCTCTACCTGGCCTCGGCGCTGGTCCTGGAGCACGGGATTCCCCTGCTGCGCTGCACCATGGAGGAGCTGGGACGCGAGGGCGAGCTGCGGGGTCAGGACCTGTGGTTCCGGGGACGCAAGGTGGCCATGGGCTACTTCCGGGGAGGTTATGCGCCCCAGCACTATCAGACCGAGGCCAGTTGGCACGCCCGGCGGTTGTTGGAGGCTGCGACAGCCCTGTCGGTGCCCTCGATTCCCGCCCAACTGGCCAACATGAAGGGGGTCCAGGGCCTCCTGACCTCTCCCGAGATCCTGCGGAACTACCTGCCCCGCCTGGAGGCCGAGGCCGTGGCCTCGACCTTCGTGGTCATGGCCTCGCCCCAGGAGGAGGTGACCTGGCGCGGCCAGCGCGCCACCGCCCGGGAACTGGCGATGGCCCATCCCGAGGAGTGGGTCCTGAAGCCCCAACGAGAGGGCGGCGGGAACAACCTCTACGGGCAGGAGATGGTCCGCCGTTTGGAGGCGATGCAACCCGAGGAGAGCCCGGCCTTCATCGTGATGGAGTACATCCGTCCGGCCGCCTTCCATTCGGTGCGGTTGGTCGAGGACCAGGTCGTCGAGGGCCTCTGCCTGACCGAGTTCGGGGCCTACGGAGCCTACCTGATGGAGGCCGGAGGCCTGGAGAGCCCCGTTCTGGACGAGGACCTGGGGTACCTCCTGCGCACGAAGGACCATCAGAGCCGCGAGGGCCTGGTGATCGGCGGCTTCGCAGCCCTGGACGTGCTGGCCCTGGAGCCGGGCGATTAGACGACGGCGCCGGCCTGCGCAGGTTCGCGGGCGAAATCCCGGACCAACGGGTTGAAGAGGGGGGCTCCCTCGCCCATGCCGGCGGGCCCCAGGGATCCTGGACCTCTGGGGGCCACCGAGGCGGGTAGAGGACTTCCAAACCGGCGGACGAACGGCCGCGTCGATGACCGTTCCGCCTCCTGATGACCCACCAGTTCGCTCGGGCTGGCGAAGAATCAATCCGGCCTGGTTGCTCTTCGGATTCTTCTTCTCGGTCTACGCGCTCTTCAGCCCGGGGGCCCTGCACAATCCGGATTCCGGCACGCGGATGCTGACGGCGATCTCGCTGGCCCGCCGGGGATCGATCGAAATCACGGATCGGGACTTCCCAGGAGTCCGCCTGGACAGTCTGGAGTTCGGGAGGAATCGGCACGGGCACTGGGTCGAGATGTTCAACGAGGGGCAGTCCGTGCTGCTGGCGCCCTGGCTGGCCCCCTTGGTATACCTGGCCGATTCCCACCACGTTGCGGTGAAGAAGCCCGCCGAGTTCGTCACCTCCACACTGGTCTTCCCGGCCCTGTCGGCGTTGGTCCCGGTGGTCCTGGGGTCGCTTCTGGGCCTGTTCGCAGGAGGTACGCGGGACCGACTCCTGGCCTGCATGGTCCTGGGTCTGGCCACACCGGCCGTCGTCTACGCCTCCAACGGCCAGCACGAGATGCAGATGGCCGCCCTGGTGATGGGGGCCTTTGGAGCCCAGATCCTGTACCTGCGAACCGCGCGGAAGGGCTGGTTGGTATTGGACGGAGCTCTCCTGGGTGTGGTCGTCTTCTTCCGCTATTCCTCGGCCCCACTGGCTGTCGTGTTCGCCCTGGCGCTGGCCCTGGCCCTCTGGCGGCAGGGGCGCGGCGCCCGTCGCATCCTGGCAGACCTGGCGATCCTGACTGCGGTCTCCCTGGCGGTCTACGCGCCGCAACTGTACTTCAATTTCGTCAAGACCGGCAGTCCCTTCGCCTTGCCCACGTCGCTATGGAATCGGGATGCCTCCTGGATCATGAGCCTGCCGCGGGCCGAGGGCCTGGCCATCATGCTCTTCTCCCCCGGGGAGTCCGTCTTCTACTACCATCCGATCCTGTTGGTCTCGCTGGCGCTGTTGCCCTGGGTTGGCCGGGCCCTGCTGCGGGAGGGTTGGACGCCCCCTTACGTCTACGCGGCCCTCCTGTTCGCGATGGTGTCCGGTTGGATCGCCTGGCGGGCAGAGATCTCCTGGGGTCCGCGCACCCTGATCCATCTGGGCTTCCTCATGGTGCTGCCGGCCTGGTCGGCCCTCCGCCAGGACTCGCCTCGCTGGGCAGCGCCTGCCGTCTGGACGGCGCTGGTCCTGGGGATGGTCGTGAACTTCCTGGGTACCCTCTACCCCGCTGAACTCGATTTCGGAGCACAGCGAGTGGCCCCGGTCTATGGTCGGGCGGCGGCTCCTGCCTGGGTTGACTACCCCCGCTGGCGAGCCGCGGATTTCCTGCACACGATTCGAGGGGAGGGCGTCCACACGCCCGAGCGTTTCGCACGGCTGGCGGATTCTCGGGCCTACCTGACGCCTCAGTGGTGGTGGATCCGTCTCTGGAAACGGCCGGACTACGGTGTGCCCGGGTTCGCCATCGTCTGCGGAACCGCCGGTCTGGCGATCCTGGCAGCCCTCTTCGGGTTCGGCCTTGCGGTTGTCGGGCGGGAGGCCTGGCCGGAATGAGTCCTGGCCCACAAGCACAGAAGCGCGGGGCCCACATCCCCGAGTTGGACGGCCTGCGCGGGGTGGCCATCGCCATGGTTCTCCTGTTCCATCTGCGCGGGCATCTGCCTCCAGCCTGGCACCTCCTGGTCGCCTTGGGATGGACCGGGGTCGAGCTCTTCTTCGTTCTCTCCGGATTCTTGATCACCAGGATTCTCCTGGGCTCACTGGATCGCCCCGGCTATTTCCGGAACTTCTACATCCGTCGCTCCCTGCGGATCTTCCCGATCTACTACCTGTACCTCGGGGCGATCACGTTGCTCTATCTGGCCACCGGTCGGGCTGAGCGGGTCCAGTTGGCCCCCTACTACTTTCTCTACCTGCAGACCGTGCCGCAAGTGCTTTCGCGGTTCACCGAGGGGCTTCCGTTCAGTGGTCAGACCTGGACCCTGGCGATCGAGGAGCAGTTCTATTGGTTCTGGCCCTTCGTGGTGAGTTTCTTCCGGCGCAGGCTGCGCCTCGTGCTGATCACCATGGTGGCCCTGGCGCCCATCCTGCGCCTGGCCTGCGTCACCTTGACGGACAATCCATTCCTGATGCACGCCTGGCTGCCCGTCCAGATCGACAGCCTGGGCGCCGGCGCCTTGCTGGCGTTGGCCGTCCACCACGGTTTGACGGTCCGAGCCTGCGGACGCCTCGGAGCCCTCTTCATGGTCGCGGGTTCGCTGGGGATCGCGGCGACCGCACATCTATCCGGAGGGGCCTTGAGCTATCTCAGCGTCCTGACCTGGACCAGGATGCCTCACAATGCCCTTCTTCTCAGCGCCACGGCCTGTCTTTATGCAGGCCTGGTCGCCATGGCGGCCTCGGCGGTGGAGCCTCTGGCCTCGGTCCTGCGAAACCCTGCACTGGTGCGCCTGGGTCGGATCAGTTACGGACTGTATCTATACCATGTTGCAGCCTTCGCCGTGGTGGACGGGTTGGCAGGGGGCGCGATGGACTGGACCTGGGCCGTGGTCAAGGTCGCCGTGTCCTGGGGAATCGCGGAGTTGTCCTTCCGATTCGTGGAGTCTCCCCTGCTTGCGTTGAAGGAGAGCTGGGCCTCCTACCGGCTGAAGTCCTGACCTGCCGCCCTCGGCCAGGGGATCACGAGGGCGGGCTGGAGAAGGTCTGGCCCGGGTCACCTGGGAATCCCCGCCACTGGAGGGCCCTCGGGGAAGTGGGTCCTGGCGCAGGAGGAGAGAACGTGCAACCTTTCGTGATCCTTGGTTTCGGGGGGAACAGCCTGGACGTCCTGGAGGCCCTGCAACTCCTGGACCTCCCGTGTCTCGGCTTTCTTGACGACGCCCACGGGGGCGAGAGCTTCGCGGGAGTCCGGGTGCTGGGGCCGCTCGAGAGCGCTCGCGAGTATCCCGAGGCGCGGTTCGTGAACTGCATCGGCAGCACGCGGACCTACGCCCTGCGTCCCCAGATCCTGGAGCGGACGGGCCTGGCCCTGGACCGCTTCGCTTCCGTGATCCACCCCACCGCTTCGGTCTCGGCCTCGGCCGAGATCGGGCCCGGGACCGTGATTCTGCAACACGTCACCCTGGCGTCCCGCTGCCGGCTCGGCTGCCACGTCACGGTGCTGCCCCAGTCGGTGGTGAGTCACGACACCGTCGTGGAGGACTACAGCATCCTGGCGGGCGGCGTCATCCTGTCGGGCGAGGTCCACATCGGTCGTTGCTGCTATCTGGGCGCCAACGCCGCCGTCCGCAGCCGCGTCCGGGTCGGAGAGGGCTCGCTCGTCGGGATGGGCAGCAACGTGCTCGGCCACGTGCCTCCTGGCCAGGTCGTGGTGGGGAATCCGGCCCGCGTGCTGCGCCCGGCCGCGGCCTGCGGTCAGCCCGGCTGACGTCGGGGAACCTTTCGGATGGCTTGAGAGGGGAGGTTTCAGTTCTTGCCTGCGAGGATGTCGAGTCTGCGGAGGGCTGCCGTGGATCCGAGGAGGCCGTCGCTGGACCTGTCCCGGCCGGCGGAGCTCTTCTCCCGGGCCGAGTACTGCCGGAATCTTCGTCGCGAGCAGGACGACTCGCGCGCTGGACTGGCCCGCCTGGCCCGAGGTCGCGAGCCGGTACCTTGGCAGGTGCCCGCCTCGCTCGGCCTCAAGGTGCACCCGACGGGTCGGCTCATGCCCTTCCCGGGAGACACCGTGGTCTTCCCCCTGGACCCGCCGGGTCTGGAGGGCTGCGCCCGCCTGCAGTCCCGATTGCTTGCGGGTCTGGAGGACCTGTTCGCCGAGCCCCTGGGCGTCGAGACCCTGCATCTGACCCTGCACGATCTCAGCCACGGTCCCGGGGGAACCGTGCCGCTGCCCGACCTCGAAGAGAACGCGCGGGGCTGCCAGAGCCTCTTCCTGGGGATCCGCGCCTGGTTGGAAGCCCACCCGGGATCGGCCGGGATCCGCCTGCGTCCCGTCCGGTTCTTCAATTGCCTGAACCTTTCGGTCCTGGCGGGCTACGCCCCGGCGACCGAGGTGGACCACCGACGCTTGCAGAACCTGCACGTGGCCTTCGATGAGGTGCGCAGGTCGGACCACTGGTTGCGCCCCCACGTGACCCTGGCCTATTTCCGCCCCCGCGTGCCGACGCTGGCCCAGACCCGCGAACTGGCCCGCCGCCTGCGAAGCCTGGAACCGGCTCCGGAACTGCACCTCTCGGTTTGGGACCTGGCCTACCAGCGCTTCGAGGACATGTCGCGCTATCGGACACTCTTCACCGTGAGGACGACCTGATGGACAACCTCCCCCTGGTCCTGGTCCTGGCCGGCGTGCTGGGCATCGTCCTGTTGGCAGTCGGCCTGGCGCGCCGGCAGGTGCGCAGGGTTGCCGAGACCCGGGCCCGCCGCGAGCGGATGGGCCTGCGCCAGCAGGCCGCCGGGGATCCCCAGACGCTGGAGCGCATCCGGGCCTTGTTCCGCAATCCCCGCGGTGGGCAGAACCGGATCCTGGAAGTCTGGGACAAGGAGGTCCCCGAGGGAAGGCTGTACCTGGTGGAACTGGCCGACCAGTCGGGAGAGGGGAACTACTCGACCGTGGTGGCTGCGGTGCACTCGCCGGACCTGGCCGTGCCCCGCCTGTCGCTCTTTCCTCTTCTGGAGCAGTCCGGTCTGCTGGCCGATATGGCCAACAGGGCCATCGCGTTGGCCTTCAAGGGGGCCGGGAACCGGGTGGAATTCTCCTCCCCCGGCGGTTTCGTGCGCCGCTACCTGGTGGGGGGGCCGGATGAGGCGGCGCTGCGGCAGTTCCTGACCGAGGATCGGCGGGCCGACCTGGGAGAGACGCGCTCGTGGCACCTGGAGGCGGAAGGGGACCTGGTGGTCCTCGGTCTGACCCCCCTCGACGCCCGGGGCCAGCGCGTCATCTCGGGAGACGAGGACACCCTGATCCGCGAAGTCATGGCGGCCGCGCGCCTGCTGCGCGCCTGAGGTCCGGGGGCGCCTGGATCCTGTCGGCAGTCCCGATCCGGGTCGTCAGCGTTCGGCTGGCCGGACCAGGTTCCGCCGCACGGCCTGCTGGACCGCTCGCGAGACCCCCTTGGATTCCAGGTAGGCCTGGATTCCTCCGGCCCGGTCCACGGCCTGGAAGACCACCTCGAGCCATTCGGGATGGACCTCCAGGCCGGCGCTGTTGCGGACCGACTGCAGGTAGTCGTCCATGATCAGCGGGCGGGGCGTGCCCAGCGACTCCAACAACAGCGCCGTGAGGATGCCCGTGCGGTCCTTGCCCGCCGAGCAGTGGAAGAGCAGGGGCAGCATGCCGGGGTCGCTCAGCAACTCGAAGAAGCCCCGCAGGGCCTGGCGGTTCTCCTCCAGGTAGGAGGCGTAGGCCTCGGCCCCACGACCTCGGCTGCTGGCCATCGGCAGCCGGACGTTGTGCTTGATCGCGTCCTTCAGCTTCAGGCGATCCGGGCCGTCCCTTTGGATCTCGGAGTCGATGCGCAGTTCCAGAAGGGTTGAAAGCCTCAGGCCGGCCAGCCGCTGGATGTCGGCCTCGGTGGCGAAGCACAGGGCCCCCGAGCGCAAGACCAGGCCGTCCCGGACGTAGCCGTCCAGGGCCGGCAGCCCCCCCAGGTCGCGGGTGTTGCCGGTCCCCTGCAGGGGGACGGCCCGCTGTGAGTTGGTGCGCAGGGGGCGAAGCGGCGGGGACTGGGCCCGGTCGGCCAGGGTCGGCAAGGTCAACGTCGCCATCAGGATCAGTGTCCACAGGGTGGCCGGTCGGGTCATGGCTCCTCCAGGGGCGCGGGATGGTCCAGGTCGAATACCATGAATACCAGGACGCCGCACGGGTTCCATGGTGCGGCGTCCTTCGTTTCGGGGGTGGGCCGGCCGGCCTTACAGTTCCAGGGGCTGCCTGGGCTTCATCTCCTCCAGCAGGGCGGCCTGGGGGGAGGCGGCCGTCTGCACGGAGGCCACCGCTCGCTTCAGGATGGCCTCTCCGCCCCGGAGCATCGAGTCCTGCTTCCAGGTCTCGGCCACGCCCTGGCCCAGGATGCTGACGGCGCTGCCGGCTCCGAAGGCCACGCTCTGGACCGCGCCGCCGATCACGGCACCGGCGCCCGCGATCACCTTGCCGGGCAGGTTGAGGTTCTGGTCGCGCAGGGCTCGGCCCAGGCCGTTGGCCACCTGGCGGACGCTGCCGACCACGGCGCAGACCACCCCGGTCACGCCGCCCACGGCTGCGGCTGCGGCGCCCATCGCCAGGGTCTTGGCCGTCTTGATCAGGGGGATGTCGAAGGGTTTCTGGCCGGGTTCGAGCTTGCGCGAGCCCATCTCCCGGAGCTCGTCCTTCGTCTCGGCGACGAAGTGGCTCAAGCTCGAGCGGGTCTTCTCGAAGCCCTGGACGGCGGCCTGGCCCAGCGTCAGCTCGCGGGGCTGGGAACTGTCCACCGAGCGGGCGCCGTGGACCATGCCGGCCACCGCACAGACCGGCAAGGCCACCACCGCGCCGGCCGCGATCACGGGGGCTGCCGCCAGGGTGCCCAGGATCTTCAGGTTGGGGCCGATGGTCTCGGCCTTCCACAGGTTGGCGACCGCCGAGGCGGTGGTGCCGGCGGCGCCCTGGACCGCCGTGCTGGCGTAGGCGCCCAGTCCCCCGACCCCTCCGCTGAGGGTGGACCCCAGGTAGTTCGCCCCCAGGATGGTCTTGTCGACGATCTTGTCGACCATCGTCTGGCGGGGCGCGGGGGCGGGCTCGGAAGCCCGAGAGGTGTAGACCGGGGTCTGCGAAGAGATCTGCATCGTCATTGTCCTACTTCTCCCAGGCTTCGTGAATCACGCCGCTGCCGAGGTGGGCAGCGAACTTCGTGCTGTCGACGACCGGCCGCAGGGGACCGTGGTCCCATCCGGTCTGGAGGCCCTTGGGCACCGACTGCTTGAGGCTCTTCCAGGCCAGCACGGGACCGGCCATCAGGTTCAGGGGGGCGGCGGCGATCCTGCCGATCCGGGCGCCCACGCCGCCACCCTTGGAGGTGAAGGCCGAGGCGACATCCTTGGCCCCCGTGATCGCCCCGGCCACCAGGCCCGAGACCAGACCCACGGTGCCGGCGATGGCACCCGAGAGGACCCCGCCGACGACCGCGAAGGCCGGGCTGAGGAGGGGAATGTCGTGGGGCTTCTCGCCTTCCTCCAGCTTCCTGGAACCCAGTTCCTCCAGCGAATCCACCATCATCCCGGTCATCGTCCGGGCGCCATCCCCCTCACGCCGGACCGTGAACTTCGCGGCGACCCGGTTGCTGGTGTCGGGGGTGAGAAGCTCGCTCTCGCTCTGGCGGTGCTCGCTGCGCACGGCGCTCATCGCCCGCCCGGCTCCGGAGAAGACGGCCAGGGGGATGGACAGGACGGCGGCTGGCAGGGCGGCCAGGGTGCCCAGGATCTTCAGGTTCGGTCCCAGGGTCTCGGCCTGCCACAGGTTCTCCACCATCTCGACGGCCAGGCGCGGGGCCTGCACGACCGAGCTGGCGGTCTCGGTGGCGGCGCCCACCACGGCCGCCGACACATAGTTCCCCAGCGACCGGCTACCGTCGTAGCAGTCGGAGATGTTCTCCATGCCCTGCTTGACATCCATGACCCTGGAGGCCTTCGGGGCGGTCGCTCCGGGTGCGGCTGCGTTCTGGCTGGTGACTCTCATGTCCGTCCTCGAACCTCTCGTTTCCCCGTCTTCCGGGCCGGCCTGGGCCGGTAGGTTCACTCTACCGCCCTCTCCTGAAAAATCGTTGATAGGATGAATGTCCTGGAGGGGAGGGGATGAATGGCCCAGGCGTAGGGGGCCTGCCGTCGGCTGGACGGGTGCCTGCGGCGATCCGGTCGGTCTGGCGGGCAGTCTCCCAGGGGCGGGCCGGGCGGAGCACCGGATAGAGGGTCGCCGGGCATCCGGTGGGCGAGGGCAGGGGCTGGCCGGGGCCCAGCCGGCCCTCCAGTTCCGGGGGGAAACGGAATCGCTGGGGGGCTCGGCCCAGCGTCAGCAGCCAGGCCTCCGGGTGCAGGTGGAGGGGGGTGGAGGCCCGCAGCGCCAGGTCGGTTCCGGGCACTTCGGGGTGCCGCAGCGCGGTCAGGCGCAGATCCCAGCAGATCGCGGGAGAGCGCAGGTCCAGGGAACCTCCCGGCCCCCGCAGGTCCTGGACCAGGAAACCGTGCCCCCGCGCGGCACCGAGGGCCGCCACGGAGATCGGCTGGACGGCCTGACACCAGCTCTGGACTCCGATGATCTGGGGGCTCGGGCCGGCGATCCGGGCGATCCGGTCGGTCATCCGGGCCAGGCGTCCGGAGGTCGATTCGGGGCCGCATCCCAGGTTGCCAGCCTGGCCCGCGGGGGTGGCCCAGGAGTCGCCGTAGGGCGGCAGGCCTTCCCACCAGGCTCCGGCGTTCCACAGGCCGAGGCTCAGGACCAGGGCCAGCGTCACCGCGCGCGTCGGGCGGAGGGTCACAAGCCAGGCGGTGGCCACCAGGATCTCCAGGGGGAAGCCGGGCAGGTAGTAGCGAGCCCCGAAGTAGCAGAAGACGCCGTGGGCCGTGAGATGCGCCAGCAAGGGTGCGCCCAGGAGGGCCAGTCCGCCGCGCGGGCCGCGCAGCCCGAGCCAGAGCAGGCCGGAGAGGACCAGGGGCTGCAGGGGGACGCCCCATGCCTGGAAGTAGAGATGCATCTGCGCAGACCCGAAGAACCCGTTGTCGGACTCCTGGGCCGCGCGCGGGCCGGCTTCGGGAAGGTCCACCAGGACCTTGTCCAACAGATGGCTGGAGTGGGTCAGGTAGAAGGGGCCCGCCACGGTCATCGCCACGCACGCTGCCAGGACCAGATTCCGCGCCGGCGCCGACCGCAGCCAGCGCCGGCCCAGGGCCAGCGCCAGGAGGCTGCCGCCCGCGACGCCGAGGGCCCAGAGGTGCACGTCTCCAGTGTCCAGGACCTGCAGGGCCGCGTCGTACCCCGGAGGGCCGAGCAGGGCCAGGCTGAATGCGGCTGTCAGGATCACCAGGACCCCGGCCAGCAGGCGCCCGAGTGCGGCTCGGTCGTCCTCGTCGCACCGGCGATGGACCTGGATCGCCACGAAGAGCAGGGCCGGGGTCAGGCTGAAGAACGTCGTCCACTTGGTCAGCAGGGCCGCTCCGACGGCCAGTCCGGCGAGCAGTGCCTGGAACCGGTTCCGCATGTCCATCGCCCAGGCCAGGCTGGCCAGGGCCAGGGCCAGCACGCCCATCGTGGGCAGATCCAGCAGGTAGGTCGGCAGGTGGCTCAACACGAAGGGCGAGAAGCCCAGCAGCAGGGCCGCCGCAAACCCGACGGCGCGGCCCTGTCCCGGTCGGGGATCCTGGCAATCCCCCCCGAAGAGCCGCCGGCCCAGGGCGTACGTCGAGACCACGGCCAGGGCCACCCAGCCCAGGTTCAGGAACAGTACCCGGCGCAGGTCCAGGCCCCCCGACCACGCCCCGACCAGACCCGTCACCTGGTAGACCAGCGGCGGATAGGTATTCATGTCGCATGAGGTCAGGGCCGGGGCCAGCAGATCCGCGGGGTTTGAGGCCTCCCGCAGGCGCTCCTGGAAGTACAGCGTGTTCAGCAGGTGCGTGGCGCTGTCTCCCTCGGGAACCGTGGCGCCCAGGGCGATCCATCGTTCGGCCGGCAGGGTCAGCATCAGCAGCAGGGCCCCCAGCAGCAGGGCCTCCAATAGGACGCTCGGGCCCGAACTCCGCCCTTGGGAGGCCCCGATCCCGGGGCGCTCGGACGCGGCCGGGAGGCGCGCAGGGGTCTCGTGGCACCCCGGGTCCCTCTCCGTCTGCATGACCGGAGCATACCGTTCCGGATCCCTGGAGGCAAGTTCGTCAGGGTATGGCCTCGGAGGCCTGCCGCTGCCGGATCCGGGAAGGTCCGCCCGGCCGGGGACCGAAGGCCTGGAAACCGTGGCCGGTTATCAGTTGGTCGTCCTCGAGGGGAAGGACCTGGGGAGGATCATTCCCCTGGTGGGCCCTTCACTGACCCTGGGGCGACCGGGGGCGGGGACCGAAGGCGCCGTCGAGTTCGAGGACCCCTCGGTCTGCCGGGTCCACGCGGTCCTCACGCGGATCCGTGGTGGCGGCTACGAGTTGTCCAACCGCTCCTTCACCGATCCCGCGCGCGTTGACGGAGAGCCCGCCACCTCCGGCGTCCGACTGGTGCCCGGCAGCCGGATCCAGTTGGGCGATCTCCTGGCCGAAGTGCGCTTCGTGGCCTCCACGGCTGGGGAGGAGGCGACCCCCGAGACGACGCTGGCCGGCTACCTGGAGGTCGTGCGAGGTGGGCCGGTCGGGGCCCGCTTCCCCATCTACCTGAAGCGCAGCCTGTTGGGGCGCTCGCCGGCCTGCGACGTCCAGGTGGACGAACCGTCCGTCTCGCGCTATCACGCCGCCCTGGATTGGGTGGATCGCAGTCCCTTCGTGGTGAACCTCAGCACGCACAGCGTGACCCTGGTGAACGGCAGGTCCGTCCCCAAGGGAGGGACCCTCGAGCCCCGGGACACGGTGACCCTGGGGAAGCAGGCGACCCTGCGGTGGCTGCCCGTGGACCTCCTGGCCCAGGAGGAGGAACGTCGGTCCTCCACGCCAGAGCCCCAGGAAGTGAGGGCTTCGGCCGTCGCCGAGGGCCGGCGTGTTCCCGCGCTCCTGCGCTGGCGTGACCTGGTCCGGGGCGCCCCGCTGGCGGCCCGGGTCCAGTTCCATGCGGACCTGTCGGGTCGCCTCGAGAAGGGAGAGTCCATCCTCCTGGCGGTGGGGGACGTCGCCACCCGGGCGCTGCCGCACCTGGCGCCCTGCCTGGGTTACGTGGTGCGCTCCGGGCGGAGCCTGTCCGAGGCGCTGGGCCGTTTCCCCGGGTCCTTCGACCGCTACGAGCGGGGGATGGTCGCCGTCGGTGAGGAGGCCGGAACCCTGGCCGCCGAGCTGCAGGTCCTGGCTCGGACCCTGGAGGAGTCGCTGGCCTGGCACAGGGCCCTGGTTGCCCGGCTGCGCCTTCCGCTGGCGGGCCTTGTCCTGGTGGCCATGCTCTACCAGCTTCCCCTCCTCTGGATCCAGGGGCTGGAAGGCGGGGCCCTGGCCGCACTGGTCTGCGTGGCCGCGACGACCCTCCTGCTGGGAGGGGCGGCTCTGGCTTGCCGCCTGGCCGGCCGCCTTGACGGGTTCCAGGCCCAGTTGGAGTCTTTCCAGACCCGCCTGCCCGATCTGGGCGAGGCCACCAGGCTGCAGGCCGGCGCGCGGTTCCTGCGCGCCCTGGCTCCCCTGCTGGAGTCGGGTCTGCCGGTGTCGCGGGCCAGTCTGCTGGCCTCGCACGGCACGGGCAGCGTGCGCTACGGTGCCCGACTGGCGCGGGCCAGCCGGTCCCTGGGCCAGGGCCGGACGATCCGGGAGGCCCTGCAGGAAGCGGGGGTCCTGCCCGACGAGGTGCTGGCGGAGATCCAGCAGGGTGAGGAGGAGGGCGACCTGCCCACCCGCCTGCCGCTCCTGGCCGAGAGCCTGGCCGGGAAGGCCCGGGCCGGTCTGGATCGGGCCCGCCCCGGGGTGATCCGTCTGCTGGTCGAGGGAACCCTGCTGCTGCTGACCGGCGTGGCCGCAACCCTCTGGGAAGTGCGGCAAGGCCCGTGACGGGGGCGTTCCGGAACCGAGGAGGTGCTGACTGATGAGGACCCTGCGCTGCGTGGTCCGGTGGCTTCATCTGGTGGTCGGGGTGCTGTGTGCGGGGGTGATCCTCAGCCTGGCAGTGAGCGGCGTGCTCCTGGTCTACCAGAGCCAGCTTCAGGACTGGCTGGACACCCGACACCTCCGGCGGGTCCACGATCCGGGTGAACGACGGCTGGGGGTTGAGGACCTGGCCGAGCGCGTGCAGGCTGCGGCCGGCAGCCTGCCCACCGCCCTGACGATCCATGCCGACGTCGAGGCTCCGGTCATGGCCAGTCTGGGCCGGGACCGCATCCTCTACCTGGACGGCGTCACCGGTCAGGTCCTGGGCGAGGGGGCCCCCGGGGCCAGGGCCTTCTTCCGGTCGGTGACCGCCTGGCACCGTTGGCTGGGTGGTCAGGGATCCTGGAGGCCTCTGGGTAAGGCCCTGACGGGGGCCAGCACCCTGGGCCTGGTGTTCCTGCTGCCCAGCGGTCTCATCCTGTGGTGGCCCCGGTGCTGGACGCTTCGGGTGCTGCGGGAGTGGCTCTGGTTCCGTGGCGGCCTGTCCTCGCGCGGGCGCGACCTGTCCCAACACCGCGTGCTGGGCTTCTGGGCCTCGGGTCCCCTGCTGGTGATCGCCCTGTCGGGGGTCGTGATCGCCTACTCCTGGGCCAACTCGCTCCTGTTCGCGTTCTTCGGGGAGGAGGTGCCGTCCCGCCGGGGTTCCGAGCCTCCGGCTGCCAGCGCGGGGCCGTCCTCTCCCGGCGGCCCGGGGGCCCGCGCGGAGGGCACGGCCGAGGCCCGAGGCCTGGACTTGCGGGGCCTGGACGGTCTTCTGGAGCGGGCCCGGGAGGCCCGGCCCGGGTGGAGCACGATCACCCTCCGGCTTCCCACCGCGAACGGGGCGCCGGTGGTCTTCAACCTGGCCTCCGGGCCGACGGGGCCGCCTCAGTCGCAGGCCACCCTGACCCTGAGTCCGAGCGGTGAGGTGTTGGCGTGGGAGCCCTTCGCCAGCCAATCCCCGGCTCGTCGTTGGCGGGCCCGCTGCGCCGCGCCCACACCGGTGAGGTGGCGGGGCTGGCAGGTCAGACCCTGGCCGGCCTGTCGGCTCTCTGTGCCGCCTGGCTGGCCTGGACCGGTCTGGCCCTGACCTGGCGCCGTTTCCAGTGCTGGCGCCGGCGGTCGCCGGGGGAGTGCTCGGAGGATTGAAGCCGGCTCTGGGCCGTCATCGGGGGGGGCGCTCACAGGCCCGAAAGGACTTCCTGGACCTGCCGGCGGACGGCACCCGGGGCGAGAGTCGGCCCGAAGGAGGCCCCTCCTCGCAGCGGGAAGTGTGGTCCTCACCGGCTCTGAAGCCGTCTCCACGGGACCCGTCCCGGGCAACCGAAACCAGGCAGGGGACTGTGCGATGAAGAGTAGCCTCCGGATTCTGGGCATGCTGGCGCTGGTCCCGCTGT
>CAZQPM010000037.1:0-18779 GCA_964595195.1 uncultured Burkholderiales bacterium
ACCAGTTGGTGGACCCCAAGAAGAGCCCCCTCCTGGCCCGGAAGCACGAGGTCCGGATGCCCGGGCAGGTGGTGCTGCTGGCAGGGACCCGGACCCAGCGGGTCACGGCGGTCGCCGAGGAGGACCTGACCAACGCGCTGCTCAAGCTCTCGGAGCAGACCCAGAAGAGGGTCTACTTCGTCTCCGGGCACGGCGAGCGCGTCAGCCAGGGCGAAGAGGCGGGAGCCATCTCCAGGTTCCGGGCCGCCCTGGCGAAGGAAGGCTTCGCCGGAGCCGATCTGAACCTGGTCCAGCAGAAGGCCGTTCCCGCCGACGCGGCGGTGCTGGTCCTGGCCGCGCCGACCACCGGGATGCTGCCCCCCGAGCAACAGGTCCTGAAGACCTGGCTGGGCCAGGGCGGCAGCCTGCTGCTGATGCTCGAGTTGGAGACCGGGGACAAGTATGACTGGCTGCTGAAGGACTACTTCGTCAAGTCTGCGTCCGCCGCCATCGTCGACGAGCAGTCGCAACTCTTCGGCACCCAGCCGGTCAACGTCGTGGCCCTGGAGTACGCAGCCGACCACCCGATCACCCGGAACTTCAAGATCAATACCGTGTTCCCGCTGGCCCGGCCGGTTGAACCCGTCACGACGGGACTGCCCCAGGGGGCCGCGGTGAATCCCCTCATCTACACCTTGCCCAGCGCCCTGACCGTGGCTCCGGAGGAACTGGAGTCCTTGCAGTCGACGGGACGGATTCACGCCGATCGGGTCCTGAACGCTGGGAAGGCCTGCCTGGCCGTGGCCGGAGCCTTCCCCGTCAGCCCGGCGCCGACCGCCAGCCCCTCTCCCGCGGGGGGGGCCCCGGCCGCCGTCAACCAGACCCGACTCGTCGTGGTCGGGGATGCAGACTTCGCCAGCAACGAGGTCTTCGAGGCCCTCGGCAACAAGGACCTGGCGCTGAACATGCTCAACTGGCTCGCCGAGAGTGAGGATCGGATCACCCTTCGGCCCAAGGACGAGTCCACGCAGCCCCTGGTCATGTCGCAGACCCAGACCAACCAGGTCAAGATCCTCCTGATCCTGGCCATCCCCCTGGCCGTGCTCCTGGCCGGCTTCTTGACCACCTTCAGGAGGAGAGGATGAATCCGCGCAACACCCTGATCATGCTCGTGCTGGTCCTGGGGCTGGGTTCCTTCTGGTACTTCCACGACGTCAAGGGCGGCCAGCAACGGGACGAGGCCAGGACCCAGGAGGAGAGTGTCTTCCCGGGCCTGGAGGAAGACCAGTTGGTCTGGTTGCGCCTGACCGACCTTGAGGACTCCCGGAAGACGCCGCTGTGGTTGGAGAAGGTCGAGGGGAGATGGACGATCCGTGGCCAGCGCCCCGTCCTGGCGGCTCAGGACGAAGTGGCTGGCCTGGCTGCGCAGTTGGCCACCCTGAGGCGGGAATCGGTGATCGCCGAGGCTCCCGGGACGGAGGCCCTGGCGCAGTACGGACTGGACAAGCCGCGCTATCGTCTGGAGGTGGGCACCTCGAAGTCCCAGGCTCCGCTGGCCCTGCTCCTGGGCCAGAAGACGCCCGACGACACCGCCTACTATGCGCGGTCGGGTCAGGCGGGCCCGGTGCTGGAGGTCAACGCGGCCTTCATGGAGTCCCTGGAGAAGCCCGTTTCCGACCTGCGCGAGAAGAGCCCCCTGGCGCTGGATCCGGGTGCGGCGACCCGGGTCGTTCTGCAGCCGGCTTCGGGCCCGCAGATCGTCCTGGTCCGGGAGCAGCCTTCCAAGCCCGAGGGGGGTCAGGAGGAGCCCGGCTCCCCGGATCCTGCCCAGACCTGGCGTCTGCAGTCCCCCGTCCAGGCGCCGGCTGACCCGCGCCAGGTGTCGGAGTTCCTGTGGGCCTGGAAGTCCCTGACGACCGTCCGTTTCATGGCGCGGGACGAGAAGGTGGACTTCTCCAGGCCCGAGTTGAGGATCGAGGTCACGGGCAAGGCCGGGTCGTCGCCCGTCATTCTTGAGGTCGGTCCTCGGGTCGCGGTCAAGCCGGGTATGGCCTACCTGCGCCGCTCGGCCCCGGAAGAGGGCCTGGTCGTCGACCTGGGTGAGCAGGCCGCCAGCCTGGTGGGGCGCACCGCTCAGGACTTTGAGGACCACCACCTGCTGCCGTTCGCCGAGGACGCCGTGGACCGGTTGGAGCTGACCCTGGGGCCCCGGAAGGTCCAGGCCCGCAGGATTCGCGACGGCTGGGAGATCACCGCCCCGGAGGAGTTGACCCGGGATGCGGCTCAGCGGGACTCGGCGGTCTCCGACCTGGTTTTCGACGCTCGGGACCTGGAATGGGTCTCCCGCGGAGGATCCGGAGCGCCGGCCAGGATCGAGAACCCTCGGGCCTCCCTGAAGCTCCTGGACAAGTCCGGCCAGACGCTGGGCAGCCTGGCGGTCGGAGGTCCCACCGCCGGCGGCGGGGCCTGGGTCGCAACCGAGTCGTCCGAGACCGTGTTCTCGGTCGCCAAGGACCCCATCGCGCGCTGGCAGGAGATCCTGCACCGTCTGCAGGGGGCCCCCCCGGGCGCTTCCCCCTCGCCTCACTAGGCCAGCCAGGGCCCGCCGACTCCTCCAGGAGGCGGGCCTTCTTCATGGAGGCCGGCCCCTCGCGCGGCTCCAGGTAGGACCCTTCCGGCCCGGGTCGTGGCGCAGGACTGGCCCATTCCCGAACAGAACTGAAAGCCCCTTTTCGGGCGCAAAGATGAGCATGACGACCCCAGAACTGCAGTTTGAACGAGCCATCCAGGAGTGGCCGCGTCTCGACACCGAGGAGCGGCTGGAGGCTTTTCGCGTCCTTCCCCTGGAACGGGCCGAGGAACTGCTGGACTGCATGAATGCCGTCGACCAGGCCGACCTCCTGCTGACGATGCCCAAGCCCGAGCGGCGGGCCTGGCTGCGCTACCTGGACCCCGACGACCTGGCCGACGTGATCCAGGAGATCCCGACCGAGGATCGGGACAGCCTGATGATCCTGCTGGACGAGCGCACCCGCAACGAGGTGCGGGCCCTGCTGGCCTACGCCGAGGACGACGCCGGCGGCCTGATGAACCCGCGTTTTGCCCGGGTGAGGCCACAGATGACCGCGGATGAGGCCATCCGGTACCTGCGTCAGCAGTCCCAACGTCGGGTGCCCCTGGAATACCTCTACGTCCTGGATTCCGAGCAGCGCCTCCTGGGTGAGCTGGGCCTGGATCGGTTGTTCTCGGCCCGACCCGACGAGAAGGTCGCCGACCTCATGGACGCCGACCTGGTGACGGCCCCCGAGGACATGGACCAGGAGGAGGTCGGCGCCCTGTTCGCGCGCTACGACCTGACCGTCATGCCCGTCGTCGATGCCGCCGGCCGGATGAAGGGCCTGATCACCGTCGACGACGTCATGGATGTCATCCAGGAAGAGGCCACCGAGGACGCCCAGAAGTTCGGCGGCATGGAGGCCCTGGATGAGCCCTACCTGCGCACGGAGCTGCTGAACCTGATTCAGAAACGGGCAGGCTGGCTGACCCTGTTGATGGTGGGGGAGATGCTGACCGCCTGGGCCATGACCCGCTATGAGGATGAGATTGCCAAGGCGGTGGTGCTGGCCGTCTTCGTCCCCCTGATCATCTCCAGTGGGGGCAACTCGGGCTCCCAGGCTTCGACCCTGGTGATCCGGGCGATGGCGATGGGTGAGGTCCGTCTGGCGGACTGGCCCCAGGTCCTTCTTCGGGAGCTCGGTTCAGGCCTGGCCCTGGGGTCGCTGTTGGGCCTGATCGGTTTCGGCCGCGTGGCCGTCTGGGAATGGGCCTTCCACACCTACGGTCCGCACTACCTGGGCATTGCCGGGACCGTCGCCCTGTCCCTGTTGGGGGTGGTGATGCTGGGGTGCGTGGCCGGGTCGATGCTGCCCTTCGTCCTGCGCTTCTTCCGGTTCGACCCGGCCAGCGCCTCGGCACCATTCGTCGCCACCCTGGTGGACGTCTCGGGTCTCATCGTGTACTTCACCGTGGCCAGCCTGCTGCTGCAGGGCGGGCTGTTGTAGCCGCAGCGGCGGGCTGGATTGCCGTAAACCGGGGCCTTCGTTTCCCCGGTAGGGGCTCCTGCGGATCCGGGGCAGGATTTTTTCGGGTGTCGTCGAACCCGAACACAGCGCCGGGAGGCCGTGATCCAATGTCACGGATCCACACGGCCGGCCATCCTGAAACCCTCTTCCGGCTCGGCCGGAGCCTGATATATGGTTGCCTGGGACCCAGGCCGCGCTCGTCCCGCAACGGCGCTCCCGAGCCCTGACGGCGAAGCTTCTCCGCTTCGGACGAAGCCCCCCCGGACGTGGTCTGAGGGCTTCGTCCTGTCCGGAGGGTCCTCCTGTCGGGTTGTAGGGACGGTCCGGACGAGAGGTCGGAACCCGCCGCGCGGTCGGGGTCCGACTCGCGGAGGCGGCCCCAGGTGACCCGCGCAAGCGCGCAAGGAGTGTGAACCCGTGACCAGCAAGACCGAGCATTCTTCCAGGAAGCTGATCCTGATCGACGGCAACGGATTGGCCTATCGGTCGTTCTATGCGGTTCCCCCACAGAAGACCCGGGCGGGACTGCCGACGAACGCCGTCCTGGGCTTCACGAACCTGCTGCTCAACGTCTTGTTGAACGAGAAGCCCACCCACGTGGTCGTGGCCTTCGACCAGAGCGCGACCAGTGAGCGCTTGCAGAGGTTCCAGGGCTACAACGTGCAGAGGGAGGAGATGCCCGAGGAGCTGGCGGCCCAGATCCCGATGATCGAGGATCTCGTGCGAGAGAGCGGGTTGGCCGCCTGCCGCGTGCCCGGTCACGAGGCCGACGACTGCATCGGAACCCTGGCGCGCCGCGCTCGAGAGGAGGGTTTCCAGGTGCTGGTCGTCTCGGGAGATCTGGATCTCCTGCAACTGGTGGGGCCCCGGGTCCGGGTCCAGACGACGCGTCGGGGGATCGGCGATCTGGTGGTCTATGACGAGGAGGGTGTGCGCCGCAAGTACAACCTGGACCCCTGCCAGTTGGCGGATCTGCGGGCCCTGGCCGGGGACTCCAGCCAGAACATCAGCGGCGTCCCCGGGATCGGTGAGGTCACGGCCCGCAAGCTGCTGTCCCAGTTCCGCAGCCTGGACGATCTGCTGGTCAGCTTGGACCAACTGCCCGCCAAGTGGCGCAATCCGCTCTCGGAGAACCGTCATGACGCGCAGGAGTTCCGGGTCCGCGCCACCATCGTGACCGACCTCCCCCTGGCCCTGGACTGGGAACGCTGCCGTTACCAGGGAATCGCGCTCGGTCGTCTGGGCGACCTGCTGCGGCGCTATGAGGCCCTGAAGGACTTCGATCCCCTGCTGCGGCGGCTGGGGTCAGGCACCGCGGCCGACGCGGAGGCCCCCTCGGCACCCGCGATCCTCTCCGCTGACCGGGCCCGCGCGACGTTGCCCGGCCTGGTGTCGGCTTCCAGCGACCTGGCCATCTCCTGGTGGCGGGCCGAGGGTGTCGAGCGGGGATTGGCCGTGGCCTCGGCCTCCCAGGTCGTCTACGTGGAGCTGGGGGAGGGGGAGGGCGAACTCTCCCCAGCCGAAGCATGGCGGCTTGTGGCTCCGGCTCTGGAGGCCCCCGCGGGGCGCTGCTATGTCCATCGCCTGCGGGACGTGGCGGGTGGGCAGGTCGGATCGCGGCCTGCCGTCCTGGATGTGGCCGTCGCTTCGGCCCTGCTGGACGTGGGAGAGCGCGAGCACACCCTGGAGGCCATCGCCCGGCGCCACGATCTGGCCACGGCCAGCGAGGACGAGTGGTCGGGGTTGGAGCCCGGACAGCCCGTGGACTGCGCCGAGAGGTCCTGCTGGACGGCGCGTCGGGCCCGCACCCTTCTGGAGCTCGGGCCCCTGGTCCGGGATCGCCTGCACCGGGAGGGTCTGGAGCACGTGTATCGGACGGTGGACCTGCCCCTTTCGGCCATCCTCGGTGACCTGGACGGCGGCCGCCTGAACTTCGACCCGGAGGCCGTCCAGGACGTCAACCGGGCCCTGGAGCACGAGTTGGAGGCCCTGCGCCGCGAGATCCATGCCGAGGCCGACCGTCCCTTCAACCTGGATTGTGACAAGGAGTTGGGCGAGTTCCTCTTCGACTCCCTGGGTCTGTTGGTCCCCACCCGTCCCAAGAACGGGGGATCGATCGGCGCGGAGGTGCTGGTCTCGCTGGTCGGGCAGCATCCCATCGCCCTGACCGTGCGCAACTATCGGGAGCTTTCAGAGTTCAAGGCGTGCTTCGTGGATGGCTTCCTGTCCCCGGGGCGAGCGACCGCTCCCGTGGGAGGGTGCCTGTTCAATCCCTCGTTGCTGGTGGAGAACCGCCTCCAATGGTTGGGTCCGGTCACCTGTGGTGGGGTGGTCGAGACCTGGCACCGCATGCTGGCGGTCATCGACAACCTGCAGTGCGTCTCCCTGCGTGCGCGCCTGAAGGCGCTGGTCGAGAGGACCCTGGTCCCTTCGGCGCCGGGCCGCTGCCTGCTGGCCCTGGAATACGACCAGTTGGAACTGCGCCTCCTGGCCTACCTGGCGGGCGATGTCGAACTGGGCCGCCGACTGGAGGACGAGGACGTCGAGGCCAGCCTGGTGTCCATTCTCTTCGGCACGTTGAATTCGCAGGACACCCTGGAGAACCGCTGGGTGGCCGTCCAGGTCGCTCTGCACGGGATGGGTCCCCGCTGGCTGGCCAGGCGTCTGGACCTCTCCGAGGATCGCGCCGCGGACCGCCTCCAGGCCTTCCGGACTGATTTCGGCGCCCGTTTCCCCCAGACCGAGGACTGGTTCCAGGCCCGCTTCGAGCAGGCCCGCCGGCTTGAACCCCAGATCACGGTGGCCGGCCGCCGGCGGACCCTGCCCGAGGTCCGCAGCCGGAACCACGACATCCGCGAGGCTGCGGAGCGCTACGCCCGGGCAGCGGCCGTGGAGGGCTCCGTGGCCGACCTGTTGAGGGCCACGACGGTGGCCCTGGCGGAGGTGCCCCAGGTGACCCTGGCGATGCCCGTCTTCAACCGGGTCATCCTGGACGTGCCCGGGTCCGAGGTCGAGGCGGTCCGACGTGCCGCCGAGGGAAGCCTGGCGGCACTGTCCATGGGAGCGCGCCTCCCCTGGCGCTGGCACCTGGGCCAGAACGGGGCCGAGGTCTGCTCGACCCTGAAGCAGCCGGCCTGCCCGGTCTGCTGATCGGCCCCGGGCGGCAGGGGGGCTCCTAGAAGCGCAACTGGTAGCGGAGTCTCCAACCGTCGGGCTCCAGGCGGGGACCCTCGGTGGGTCGGTGCAGCTCGTAGTTGAGCATGAAGCGGTGGGGAGCCTGGCGGTCCAGATACCAGTTGACCCCCAGGACCATCCGATTGCGGGCGTTCACGCGGTTGCTGGCCAGCGCGGGGTCCTGGCGGTCCAGGTCCGGGTCGAACCAGTCGTAGAAGGCCACCAGGTCACAGGCCGGGGAAACCTGGAAGGCGGAGCCCAGATAGGCTCCGAAGGCTCGGGAATCCCGCCTGGAGAAGCTGTTCCAGCCCTGGCCGAAGATGGCCTCGGTCTGCCAGGTCCAGGCACCCTTCCGGTAGAGTGCGTCCGCCCCGAACCGGCGCACAGGGAGGTCGACGGTGCCGTCCTCCGGCCGCATGGACCCGAGCTGGCCGGAGACGCCCACCTGGAGGTCCTCGCCGAGGGGGAAGACCAGACGCAGGCTGGCGTCCTTGTGGTCGTTGCGGTCACGCGCGTTGCGCCCCTGGCCCTGGAAGACGCCCACGTCCCAGCGGCAACCCTTCTCCGAGCCCCCGCTCAGGTTGAGCCCCAGGTCGCGCTCCTGGTACAGGGCCCGGCTCATGTCGCTGCGTTCGACCGTCATGGTCCGGGTGCTGGAGTCCAGGCCCTCGCGGCCGAAGCGGACCTTGAACTGCCCCGCCAGCAGGGTCAGGTCCCGTGGCAGGCGCAGGCGCAGGTAGCAGTCCCGCAGCTCGCTCTCATCCGCACGGCTGTCCATATGCCCCTGGACGACCAGGTCGGCGTCCCGGCCCAGGTGGCTGGTGACCGACAGGCGCAGTCGGCGGATGGACAGGTGGGTGGCAGCCGGTTCGCCGGCGATTCCATCCAGTGCAGGGAACGAATCGGTCTGGCTGCGGGTATTGAGGTGTCCGTCGTCCAGTTGCAGTTCCAGTTGGCCCTGGATTTCGACCGGGGGTGGGGGGGAGGCGTCCTCGGAAGCCGTGGCCGACGCCGGCGTCGGCGGCTTGCCCTTCTCGGAGTCGGAGGCCACCGAGGTGCTGCCCGGTGCCGTCTCCGGGCCTGCCCAGGCCGGTCCCGGGGCGATCAGGAGCCCCAGGACCACCATGACCCACGCCAGGACTCCCGACCCGAGCACCCGGCCGCGCGGCTGCGGGGCCCTGGAGCGCGGCCCACGGGGCCGGGGGGGGGACACCTTGGGGCAGGAGCAGGAAGGGCCGAGCATGATCGGTTGGATACAAGGTGGACTCCCCGGGATCCTGCGCAGGCATCCCGGTCCCGGTCCGGGGGGGCGTCGCCCGAGGGCGGACCGGCTTGAAGCGCGCGGGGGAACCCCGAGGAGAAGGCTGGGCCTTGAGGGATTCTAACGCCTGGGAGGTAGAAGAATTCCAGACCGAGGCCAGGAATCCCGGTCGCCTCCGGGAAGGTTACACAAAGTACAGGTGTCTGCGCCAGGCGGGCTTGCTTTGTCTGGCCGTGCCTTGTAAGACTTGGGGAGTGGGCGGAACTGTCGGCCCCTGGAGCCCGGGGGCGCCTGCCGGCCGGTGTCGCGCAGGCCCGGGTCCTGGAGCCCGGGGGGCGGTCTTCACAGAGGAGGGCGATCGGGTGAAGCGCATCTGTCTCTTGAGCACCTTGTTGGTCTTCAGTCTGGCCATGGGCCTCCCGGCGGACGCCGGTCCGGTGGCCACCCAGAAGGCCCCAGCGGCTTCTCCCGCTGCCACCAAGGCGACCACCGCCCCGGCCAAGGCGACCACCGCCCCGGCCAAGGCGACGCCCGGGGCCCGACCGGACGCTGCGCCCGTGGGTGCCCCGAACGACACGGCACCCACGGGGGTCGTGGTCGAGCCGCCGGCACGCCTGCCCGGCGCCTTCGATCCTTCCGTCGACCTGAAGAGGCTGGGGATCGGGAATCAGGCGGGCCTGCTCAAGGTCTTCCACCGCGACACCGGCGCCGAGGCCTACTTCCGCACCCTGGATGACCGCAATTCCGCCTTCTTCACGGCCGAGCAGCGCCGGGCGATCTATGAGGCCCTGGCTCTGGCTCCCGACGAGGTGGAACCGGCCGCCCGCCAGGTGATGATCGGGTATCCCAAGCTGCCCAAGCGGGCGGTCCTGGCCTTCCTGGGGGCGATCGGTTCGGACCCCGACCTGGCCCCGGGGTTCCGCGAACTGCTGCAGAGGTACCTGGCCGAGCGCTATGCCACCGAGAAGGATAACATCCTGCGACGCCAGGCCTTGTTGTCCCTGGCCCTGATGCATCGCGTCGATGCGGAGGCCGTCGAGTTGGTCCTGCAGGTCTTTGAAACCGAGTCGAACCTGTGGGTGACCTTCCCCGTACAGATGTTCTTCGAGCACCACGCGGAGATGATCCGCGAGCTGGCTCACGTCGAATCCATTCGGGGTCGGGCCGGCGCTGTGAATTCCCTCTACACCGAGAACGTGATCAAGAGCCTCGGAGCGCCGGCTTCTGCCACTCCGGCCCCCGTGGCCCCGCCGGTCGAGGTCGCTCCCAGCGCGGCCGTCTCCCCAAGCGCAGGCGCATCGTCGGCGGATCCCGGGGGGGCAGCCCTGCCTGCGCAGACCGGGACGGCCCCGCTCTGAGGTCAACAGACACCTTCCCGGCGGACTCGGCCCCCGCCCCCGGTAGCCCCCGTGGCCCCCAGCACCTGGGGGCTGCGCCGTGAGCCAGGGGCATCCCGGACGGAGAATCCCTTCGCTGGATCGGCTGCTGGGCCAGCCGGCCACGCAGGCCCTGGCTCAGAGCTACTCGCGCCCCCGCGTCCTGGAGGCCCTGCGCGACGCCGCGGCCAGCCTGCGCAAGGCCTCGCGCCTGCCCGAGGACCCCGGGGCCTGGATCCTGGCTCAGGCCTCCCGGCAGTTGGAGGCCATGCACCGGCCCTCGCTGCGCCGGGTCCTGAACGTCACGGGGGTCCTCCTGCACACGAATCTGGGTCGAGCGCCCCTGGCTCCGTCGGCGGTCCGGGCCCTGGGTGAAGTGGCCTGCGCGGCCGTCAACCTGGAGGTGGATCTGGAAACCGGCGGGCGAGGCAGCCGCCAGGCGCACGTCCGCGACCTGTTGACCCTGCTGACCGGAGCCCCCTCGGCCCTGGTCGTCAACAACTGTGCAGCAGCGGTGATGCTGGTCGTGGATGGCCTGGCGCGGGGGCGGGAGGTCGTCGTCTCTCGGGGCGAGCTCGTCGAGATCGGGGACTCATTTCGCCTGCCCGAGATCGTGGTCCGCGCCGGGGGCCGACTGGTCGAGGTCGGCACCACGAATCGCACCGGGTTGGCCGACTACCAGGGAGCCCTGTCTCCCGAGACGGGCCTGGTCATGGTCAGCCATGCCTCGAACTACACCCTGCACGGCTACGTCCATCGCCCTGCGTTCGCGGAGGTCACGGATCTCGCGCGGCAGCGCGGGGTGCCGTCCTTCCTGGACCTGGGTTCAGGCCTCCTGATCGACCCCCGGCGCTGCGGTCTGCCCCTGGAACCGACCGTCCCCGAAGCCGTGGCGGCCGGTTTCGACCTGGTGGCCTTCTCGGGTGACAAGTTGCTGGGAGGGCCCCAGGCCGGAATCCTGGTGGGCCGGGCGGACCTGTTGCGCACCTTGGGCCGCAGTCCCCTGGCCCGGGCGCTCCGCGTGGACAAGCTGACCCTCTCGGCCCTGGAGGCCACCCTGCGCCTCTATCTGGACCCCGACCAGGCGCTGCGGGAGGTTCCCACGCTGGTCCGCCTGCGCATGGACCCCCAGGTCCTGAAGGCGCGCAGCGAGGCCCTGGCCCGGGAACTGGCGGTTCGCCTGGAAGGCCGGGCCGGGGTCCAGGTGGTCGTCAGTCCCGGTTCGGTCGGGGGAGGGGGGATGCCCGGGCAGGACCTGCCCGGCTGGGCCATCCGGGTTCGGCCCCCCTCCGGGGAGGAACCGTGGGCCGAGCGACTTCGCCATTACCGCGTCCCGGTCATGGTCACCTGCCGCGAGGGGGCCCTGCGCCTGGACCTGCGCACCCTCCCCAGCGAGGACGAGACCCTGCTCATCGCAGCCCTGGAGGCCACCGCACCGTGAGGAAGCACTACATCGTCGGCGCCGCAGGGCACGTGGACCACGGCAAGACCACGCTGCTCAAGGCCCTGACCGGGATCGACACGGATCGCCTGCCCGAGGAGAAGGCGCGCGGTCTGTCGATCGACCTGGGCTTTGCGCACCTGGACCTGTCCGCGGGGGTTCAGGTCGGTCTGGTGGACGTGCCCGGTCACGAGCGCTTCCTGAAGAACATGCTGGCCGGGGTCGGTGGCTACGACGCCGTCCTGCTGGTGGTGGATGCCCTGGAGGGCGTTCGCCCCCAGACCCGCGAGCATCTGCAGATCCTGGACCTGCTGCGCACGCCGGCAGGGGTCGTCGCGCTGACCAAGGTGGACCTGGTCGACCCGGATCAGGCGGGCCTCATCGAGACCGAGGTGCGCGGTCTGCTGCAGGGAACCCTGCTCCAGGAGGCTCCCATCGTGCGCGTCTCCGGGGTGACGGGTTCCGGTCTGGAGGCTCTCAAGCAGGCCCTGGACGGGCAGTTGGCCGGTGTTCCCTGCCGCGATCCCGAAGGGCCCTTCCGCCTGCCCGTGGACCGGGCCTTCGTGCGCCCCGGCTTCGGCACGGTGGTGACGGGGTCGCTGTGGAGCGGCCGGCTGCGTCTCGGAGACCCCGTCGAGGTCCTGCCTTCCGGTCTGCGGGGGAGGGTGCGCGGGTTGCAGGTTCACGGCCAGGTCGTGAGCCAGGCCGTGGCCGGCCAGAGGGTGGCCGTCAACGTGGCCGGAGTCGAGCCGGGTCAGTTGCATCGGGGGCTGGTCCTGGCGCCTCCGGGATGGCTTACCCCCACGCAGCGTCTGGATGTGCGCCTGCAGACCCTGGCCGACCTCCCCCGCCCCCTGGCCAACCAGACCCGGATTCGCTTCTACGCGGGAACATCCGAGTCGCTGGGCCGCGTCCTGCTGCTGGAGGAGGGGCAACTCGGCGCCGGCGGCTCCGCCCTGGCCCAACTGGTGCTGGAGCGGACCGTGGTGGCCCTGCCCCACGACCGTTTCGTGATTCGGGACTTCACGGCTCGTTCCACCCTGGGCGGAGGAGAGATCCTGGACCCGTCCGCCCCGAGCCATCGGCGCCTGGACGCCGGGGCGCTGGCGGGTCTGCGCAGCCGCGAGACGGGTGGAGCCGCCCAGGCGGTGGTCGCCGCCCTGGATCGGGCTTCCGGCGGAGCCCGGACTCCCGGGGCCCTGGCTCAGGACCTGCAGTTGCCCGCGGCCGAGGCCCAGGCCCTGGTGGAGGCTCTGGTCGCCTCGGGGCAGGTCCAGCGCCTGGGTCGCTACCTGGTGCTGGCCGCTCGGGCCCAACCGATCCGGCAGCAGATCTCCGAGGTTCTGGGGCGACTGGCGCAGGCCGCACCCTGGAAGGTCGGATGGCGCAAGGAGGAGTTGTTGCGTCTGCTGAACGCGGAGACTCCGCGCCTGGCCGAGGAGGTCCTGGCGGACTGCTGTCGCCGGGGCGACGTGGTGGATCACGGAGGGCTGCTGGCCCTGCGGGATCATCGGGCCTGCCTCTCCGCGGATCAGCAGCGCGTCCTGGAACGGGTTGAGGAGGTCTTGATTGCTGGGGGATTCTCGCCTCCAGACTGGGAGGACGTGCCCTTCCTGGCCGAGGTCGAGCCGCGCCTGTGGAGGATCCTGGAGGCCTACCTGTTGGAGACCGGCCGGGCGATCCGGTTGGCCCCGCGCCTCGTCTTCCTGCAATCCGTCCTGGAACAGGGGCGGCAGCGCCTGGCGCAATTGATCCGGGCTCAGGGCCCCGTAACCGCCTCACAGGCCAGGGAGGCGCTGCAGACCACCCGGAAGTTCCTGATACCATTGCTGGAATTCTATGATCGCACCCACTTCACCCGACGTGCCGGGGATCTCCGGCACCTCGGCGAGTCGATGGGCACGCCGGAGCCGTCGGTTCCCGTCGCAGAGGTTTCAAGTCCCGGGGCCTAGAATCCCTTGGAACCTTGTGGGTTTCCGGCCTCGCGGAGGAAGCTGGCTGGCCATCCGGGGAGTCGGGGCCCGGGGAACAGTCTCTTGGGGAAGACGCCGTCGCTGTGGCGGGGCGTATCTTGTGCAGGTTGGAGGTTCGAATGCCTGAGTCAGACGACACCAAGGGCCTTCAGGATCGGTTGGCCAGAGCCCGCCAGGAATTCCAGGCATCCGTGGAAAGGCAGCAGAAGCTCGAGAAGATCAACAGTCTGCTGACCCTGGGGATCGTGGTCCTGGTGGTCGGTTTCATGGTTGCCGGCTACTACAAGATGAAGTCCAATTTTGCGCCTGATCGCGTGCAGGAAAGCCTGGTGACGCACGGCCCCGAGGTCGTCTCCCAGGTCCTGGATGCGGTCTCGACGGCAGCCTCCGAGGTCGTGCCCGTCTACTACCAGGAGGTCCAGGCGCAATCGGTCGACGCCATGCCGCGCCTGGCCGAGGTCGTGGAGAAGGAGGTCGTGGCCCTGGGCGAGTCGGCCACCACGAAGCTGAACACCCAGTTGGAGGAGACGCTCAACGACGTGCACGCCACGCAGCAGCAGGCCCTGCGGCAGGCCTTCCCGGACCTCACCGAGGCCCAGTCCAAGAAACTGGTGGACCAGGTCATGGGCACGGTGGAAGAAGAAATCCACGGGATGACCGGACATATCCTGGCCAGCACCGTGGGTGAGATCGCTCAACTGGACAAGACCGTGAAGAAGTTCGACACCTCGGGCCTTCCCCAGGACGAGGCCGAGCTCTCGCGTCTGATGGTGCACCATCTGCTGGGCTTCCTGGATGAAGAATTGATGGCGATGCGCCTGGAGAAGGTTCCTGCGCCGAAGCCTGCAGCCAGTCCGGCGAAGGGAGGCAAGTGACCATGGCCGACGCTGAGAAGACCGAAAAGGCCGAGATGACGGAAACCCCTGGGGCCAAGACTCCGGCATCCCCGAGGGGCGGGGCCTCCTCGGGTGTGCCTGCGGACCTGGGCGAACTGGAGACGACGCTGAGCCAGACCATGGCGGCCCGTGAAGCCTCCCTCTCCATGGGGATGAAGGTGCGCCTCGGAGTCCTGGTGGTGGTGCTGCTCTACTTCTCGTTCCTCTACTACCTGGTGGCCGGTTTCACGGCCGACCAGGCCCTGCTGATGGCCCGGGGCCAACTGGACGCCGAACTGCCCCAGATGCAGCGCGAGACCGTCGAGAAGATGAAGGCCTCGGCCCCCGAGGTGGTCACCCAGTACACCAACAACCTGGTCGATTCCGTTCCCTCGATGCGGGTGCGCCTGGAAGAGGAGATGCTGGCCAACACCCACTCGGTGCTGACCCAGATGAAGGCCGACCTGAACCGCGTCTTCCTGGAACTGCTCAAGGAGTCCAAGACGGAACTGGACAAGATGGGCAAGGACCTCAGCACCGCCCAGAAGCTGGACCGCCTCTCCAAGGAGATGCGCGTCCGCTTCTTTGAGGAGAGGACGACCGTCGTCGAGGGGATCTCCAAGGAGTTCCGCTCCACCGTCCAGAAGCTGAACAGCCAGCTCCTCCACCTGCAGACGGGCAAGAACCTGTCCAAGGCCGAGCAGCACCAGAGAGAGATGCTGCGCGTGTGGAGCAAGCTGATGCAGATCAAGATGAAGGACGTCAACAAGCAGTTCCACGAGGAGCCCCAGAACCTCACCCGTTGACGGAGCCCTTCCCGATGCCCGCGTCACCTCAAGGGCGCGGGCATCCTTGTGTACCTCTGCAGCCGGCCGGGTCGGACGGCGCTTCCAGCAACCGTCAACGGATGGATTGGTTCTCACGTGGACAGGTCAGCGATAGGCGTAGACCACCTCGAGCAACTGCTTGAAGTTGGGGATCATCTGCTTGTAGCGCAGGAAGACCAGGTTCTCTCCGCCCAGGAGGCCCTCCGCCAGGAACTTGAAGGCTCGTGGTGAGAACTCGACCAGATCCTTCAGGGGGGTATAGAAATCTCCGTTGAGGTTGTAGCGGATCTCGGTCTGCATGACGGCCTGGCGGGTCTCGCCGTGGCAGTGCGGGCAGGTGCCCAGGCTGGCCTTGGACTCGAAGCCGCAGTGGCCGCACTTGCGGAAGGCGGTGAAGGCCGAGGCCGGGAAGAGGTCCTGGGCCTCGAAGGACGAGCGCTTGTGCGCCTCCAGTCGGATCTCCTCGATGCGCTCCTGGGTCGTGCGCCGGGTTCCCTTCAGGTCGCGGTTGACCTCGCCCAGCATTCCCGAGGCCGCGATCCGGTCGGCGTTGCTCCTGGCCGCGGTGGGGGACTCGGGGGTCGTCGCCGCCACCGTGGCTGCGGCAGCAGCCGTCCTGGCGGCCGTCACCGCGGGTCCGATCAGGAGCACCGCGGGGGCCGCGGGACTGGCCGTGGGCATCGGGATCTTCAGGAAGGCCGCCAGGTTCTTCAGTTCGGTCCGGTTCCTGGAGGTCTCCAGGGCCTGGCGGACGGTCTCCAGGAAGAGGGCCTGCAGGGCTGGAGATTTCTCCAGGTTCTGGATCAGCAGGTTGACGGTCTTGCGGTGCCTCTCGCCGGTCACGGCGCTGTTCAGGAGGATCAGCATGGGGTCCCGGGCCTCAGGGTTGGCACTCAGGCTTCTCACGAAGGTGGTCAGGCCGTCGCGTCCGGCCTCGCTGGTGGTCGCCTGGGCCAGTGTCCGCAGCACGGCGTCCCGCGAGTCGGGAGTGCGGTTCATCTCGAGGGTGAGGGTGCGCAGGCTGGCGGTTCCATCGGGACCCTGCATCGCCGAGGCCATGCCCAGGATGAAGTCGTTGCGGGCCTGGGCGTTGGTGCGCAGGTAGGAGACCAGTTCGGCCACGACTTCGCGGCCGACTGGAGTTGAAGCCGCTCCGGATAGCAGGCGGAAGAGGCTGCCTGCGCCGCCCTGCGATTGCGAGACCTGGTTCAGGAGCCCGGCCATGGGGTCGGAACCTGGCGGGCTTTGGGCCTTGGTGGAGGAAGGGAGCAGGAGGAAAAGGAGGGTCGTCTGCCCGGCCGGGGTGCCGGCCAGATGGTCGGCGATGGTCAGGAAGGCCCTGGCACCCTCGGATGTCCGTACCTGCAGGGCCACCTGCTTCCTGAACGTCTCCATGGCTTCCGGCGTTCTGGTCAGGTCCTGCAGGAGCTGGTGGAAGAGGGCCTGTCCCTCGGGCTGCCCGGTTGCCAGGGCAGCCGTCTTCAGGAAGCCGCCGAAGGTCTCGGTCAGCGCCAGGAGCCCTTCCAGGGACTGGCGTCCCTGTGTGCTCCCGACGGACTTCCCGAAAGATCCCAGGAGGGAGGCCGCCGTGGCCGGGTCCGTGGCGGCGTTCTCCAGCAGGCGGGAGACCTCGACCCGTCCCTCTGCCGTCTCGGTGGCAACGGCCAGGCTTGAAGTCAGGACCGTCGCCAGGTTCGAGTCCTGGCTGGCCTGGGTCAGGAGGCGTGTGACCTGGGCGCGCCCGGGCTCGGTCTCGGTTGCGCTGGCCAGGGTCGTCGCCAACGCCGTCGCCAGGGTGGGTTGGCGCGCAGCCTCGCTGAGGATCCGGGTGACCTCGACGCGGCCTTCGGAGGTCTCGGAGGTGCTGGCTAGGATTCCAGCCGTGGAGGCTGACAGCCCCGGGTCGAGGCTGGCCTGGGTCAGGAACTGGGTGGCCTCGGAGCGACCCTCGGGCGTCTCGAGCGCTGTTGCCAGGAGTCGGATGGTCGGGATGGAGGTCTGCTTGTCCTGGCCGGCTCCATCCATGAGCCGGGTGGCCTCGAGGCGGCCCTCAGGGGTCTCGGAGGTCCTGGCCAGGACCGCGGTGGTCGAGGCGGCCAGCCCCGGGTCGTGGCTGGCCTGGTTCAGGAACTGGGTGGCCGGTTCGCGGCCTTCAGGGGTTTCAAGCGCCGTCGCCAGGAGTCGTGTCGTGGCCACGGATGTCTCGCCATCCTGGCTGGCCTGGTCGAGGAGGCGGTTGGCCTGGACCCGGCCCTGGACGCTCTCGGTGGCCCTGGCCAGAACCGACACGAGCGGGGATGCCGTTTCGCCATCCTGGCTGGCCTGGTTGAAGAGTCGGGTGACCTGGGTGCGCCCCTCCTCGGTGGAGGCTGAGTTGGCCAAAGCGCCGGTGAACTCCGTGGCAGCGGCGGAGTCCTTCTGGAGCCACTTGAAGAAGCTCCCGTTCTGGGTTCGGCCTTCGGGAGTCTCGTTGGCCGTGGCCATCGTGGCCACCAGGGACTCCGAGGCCTCCGGGTCCTGGCCCACGTTGGCCAGCAGACGCTTGATCTTTTGGATGCCGTCGTCTCCCTCGGAGGCTTTGGCCAGAAGACCCATGAAGCTGGACGAGGCGGCCGGGTCCCGGCTGACCTGAGCCATGGTCTCCCGGGCGTTGGCCAGGCCTTCCGGAAGTTCGCTGGCCTTGTTCACCACGGCAACCAGCGCCTTGGATGCATCGGGGTCCTGGCTGACATTGGCCAGCAGGCGCTGGGTCCTGGCCAGTCCGTCGTGCCCTTCGGTGGCCTTGGCCAGGACCCCGGCCAGGCCTGCCGATGCGGCGGGGTCCAGGTTCCTCTGGGCCTGGTTGGTGAGGTCCACCATGTTCGCCAGGGGCATCCTGACGGGGGCCATGAGCATGAACCGGCCGCCGCCGCCGATGGGCGCTCCGGAAATGTGCGATCCGGTCTTGGCAAGATCGGCCCGACCCTCCTCGGTGCTGGTCGCCGAGGCCAGAGTGCCCACCAGCTTGCCTGACGCTGCGGAATCCTTGCTGAGGTTCTGCATCAGGGTTCCGAAGTCGGCCCGACCCTGGGGAGTCGCGGTGGCCTGTTTCCAGGATCCCAGAAGGGCTTTGGCGGCCGCCGGGTCCTGTTGGAGGTTGTCCATGAGCCTCGCGGCTTGATTGCGGCCCTCGGAACTGCGAGTCGCCTCGGCCATGGCGGGCAGCAGGTTCGCGCGGGTCTCGGGCTCGCGCAGGAAGGAGGTCAGGTTCGCCCGCCCCGCAGGGGTGGTGGTGGAATCGGCCAGGGCCCGGAAGGCCGGCTCGGTCGCGTGTCGCATGGCCACCGAGAAGGATTGCCTGCCCTCCCTGGAGTCCAGGCCCCGGGCCAGGCCCTGATAGAGAGTCGACTGGCCATCGGGGGTCTTGCCCAGATCGCTCACCAGCGATTTGAAAGCGGTGGAACCCTCCGGGGTCTTCAGGTCGCGGCCAAGGCTCTGGAAGAACTCCCTGTGGCTGGTAGAGTTCAGTTCCAGGTTCTGCAGGAATCCGGCCACGCCCGCGGACCCACCGGTGCTGTGGCTGAGGGTCAGGCTGGCGGTTGCCCCCTGGGAAGCGGGCTGTGCTTGGGGTGTGGCCTGGGGTCCGGTCGGGATCTGGACCCTCTGGGTGGCCTGTGGAGCGGACTGCGCCTGGGGTGTGGCCTGGGGTCCGGTCGGGATCTGGACCCTCTGGGTGGCCTGTGGAGCGGACTGCGCCTGGGGTGTGGCCTGGGGTCCGGTCGGGATCTGGACCCTCTGGGTGGCCTGTGGAG